>NZ_JBFAUH010000022.1:0-180054 GCF_040679095.1 Streptomyces sp. NPDC052496 | reverse complement strand
TGGTCTTCACCAGCCTCAAGGACGACCACGGCGTAGCGCCCGTCACCGACTGGGTCCGCGCCCGCCTCGCCGACTGGACCGCAGGCCCCGCATGAGCCTGGCCGCCTCCTCCCCCGCTCCGGCGGCTGCTGCCGGCGGTGTCCACGCGACCGCCCGCATCTCCGCAGCATCCAGGGGCAGCACCACCGTCCTGCCCGTCCTCGACGGCGACGGGCCCTTCGAGCTGCGGCGCCTGCGTTCCCGAAGCGCCGAAGCGCGCGTATGCATCATCGGCGCCATGAGCGCACCGCTCGGCGGCGACCGGCTGCGCATCGAAGCCACCGCCCAGCAGGGCGCCACGTTGCACATCACCTCCGCCGCCGCGACCCTCGCTCTCCGGGGCGCCACCCCGGAACCCGCCACCTACGACGTCCACCTGACCGTCGCCGAGCACGCCGAACTCCGTTGGGCCCCCAGGCCCCTGATCTGCGCAGCCGGCAGCAACCTGCGGCAGACCTGGACGATCGACCTCGCCCCCACCGCACGCCTCGTCCTGCGCGAAGAGCAACTCCTCGGACGCACCGGCGAACCCGCCGGCCAGGTCGCCACGCGGCTCACCGTCCGGCGCGGCGGTCGCACCCTGCTCGACCAGGAAGCCGCCTACGGGCCGGGCGCACCCGGCTGGGACGGTCCCGCCGTCCTGGCCGAGTACCGGGCCACCGGCCAAGTCCTCACCGTGGACCCGGCTTACGAGTACGCGCCTCCCGTCACCCGCCTGGTCGGCCTCGCACCGGGCGACGGCCACGCGCTCCTCGCCCCGCTCGCCGGACCCGCCACCCTCGTCACCGCCGTCGCACCGGACGGCCACCGCCTACGCCGCCTCCTCGACGCGATGCGGGCCGCCACCCGCCGCCCCGCCTCGACCAGCTCGACGCACCGCGAGCCGTAAGCGTGTTCAGTTGACCCAGCTGTCGTTCTCCGCGTGCGCGTGCCCGCCGTCTCATCGCGACCGCCGGCTGTCCCGGCTCGGGGGCTCGGTGCCGTTCGGGGTGCCGGGGATCCAGTTGCCGTGGAATCCTGCCGGGATGCGGACGGGCACGTGGATCTCGGCGACCGGGGCGGCGCTGAGGTCGGCGGCGTCCAGGATGGCCAGGTAGCTGGTGCCGCGGGAGCGGTCGTGGGCGAAGGTCAGGAGGTACCCGTCGTCTTCCTGGCCGGTGGCGGCGGAGGCGCGGGGGACGAAGACGGGCTCGCCGCAGGTATGGCCGGCGGGGAAGCGGTGGGTGCTGCGCTGGGCGCCGTGGGCCAGGTCGTACTTGTAGATCTCGGCGTGCCGGGGCTCGGCGTCGAGGGTGAACCCGGCCGTGTAGCCGTAGCGGTGGGGCAGGCCGATGCCGGTGTCGGCGATGCGGGGGTATTCGCTGGGCGTGTCGTCCAGCGGGGTCTCGGTGACCTTGCCGGTGGCCAGGTGGAGCACCCACTGGTGCAGGGCGGGCAGGCCGCCGCCGAGGTCCGCCGGCCCCTCACGCCACAGGGACGGGACGCGGGTGCCGATGAGGGTGATCGTCCCGTCCGTCTCGAAGGCGTTCATGGTGTGCCACACGTAGCAGGGCGCGATGTCGAACCACCTCACGCGGGCGGCCGTGTGGACCCGGGGCAGGATGCCGATGCGGGCACGGTGCCCGTCGTCCCACCGCCAGGGCGGGCCCCCTGAGGCGGCCCGGTCGGCGTCGAAGACGACGGGCAGGTCCATGAAGATGACGTGGTGGGCGGTGATGGCGAAGTCGTGCATCATGACCGCCCGCGGCAGGTCCACGGTCTGCTTCTGGAGCACTTCTCCCGCTGCGGAGGCCCGGTAGTAGGTCAGGTACGGCGGCCGGAGGCGGTAGCCGAAGAAGTGCAGCTGCCCGGTGAGCGGGCACGTCTTGGGGTGGGCGGTCATGGGGGTGGTGAGCGCCCCGTCGAAGGTGAAGGCCCCGAGGGTCGCCAGGTCGGGGGTGACCTCGTAGGGAAAGCCGCCTTCTTCGAGGGCGAAGAGCCGGCCGGCATGGGCGATCAGGTGGGTGTTGGCCGTGGTGACGCGGTAGTCGATCCGTGAGGTGGCCGGGTCGTAGGCGAGGGCGAGGCGCGAGGCGCCCGGCTGTGCGTACAGCGGGGTACGTACGTAGCGGTTGCGGTACCAGGTGGCGTGGCCGTCGGCCAGCGCGATGGTGTGGATCATGCCGTCGCCGGCGAAGAAGTGCGGCGACCAGCCACTGCGCGGATTGGGCCCGTTGCGGAAGTACTGTCCGCACAGCTCCTTGGGGACGCTGCCGGCCACCGCGCTCGGCCGCTGGGTGACCTCGGCCGCGACCGGCGCGTTGTTGCCCGAAAGGTGCAGGGGCGCGGGGAAACCCGATGGCATCGTCATCTGCCGTCTCCTGCCGTGGGGTGAGGCCGCCAGGATTCCGTAATCCGCTTTCCACCGGCAGTCTTGTTCTTTTCGTACGCGTCAGCCGCCTGCCCCGGTCGCGCGTAGCCCTGCCGCGCCCGGCCAGCGGTGGACGTACGCGGCGTGCCGGCCATCGACGCCCCCGCTGCCCCTCACACCGAGCAAAACGTCGGCGGGGAAAGCCCCAGGCCTCCCCCGCCGACGCATCCGTGTTCCGGCGCTCAGCTTCGCTCGCTCAGCTGTGGTGCCGCGTGCGGAGCCGGTGTGCGGTGGTCCACGCGGTGCCGGTGAGGAGCAGGCAGGTCGCGCCTGCTGCGGTTGTCCTCGGCGCGACGTCGGCCCACGTGTCGCTGGTGTCGGCGTTGAGCCATGCCAGCGTGGCCAGGAGCCACAGGGGCAGGCCGGCCCAGGCCAGCGATCCCGCGACCCAGCGCAGCGCCTGGGCGGTGCTGCGGCCCGCCGTGCGGAAGGCCTGGGCGGCGAGCAGTGCCTGGGCCAGGAAGTACGCCTCGCCCAGTACGAGCCCTGTCCAGTACGAACCTGACAGCCAGGCGGTGGCGGGGACGCCGATCAGCATCGCGGCGATCCCGGCCGCGGCCCACACCGCCGTACAGGCCCTGATACAGGTGCGTGCTCGTGTGGTGGGCACCTCAGTCTCCGTCCGGGGCAGTCGTCATGTGGGGCGTCTTGTCGTCACAGAAGATCACCCGCTTCGGTGTCTCATTGGTGGTGGTGAGCGGCGGGACCGTCATGTTCCACGGATTTCCGCCGTTGCCACGCACCGCGATGTCGCACTTTCCGTAGGCGTTTCCCTTGTCGGAGGTCACACCGGGAACATTGGAGAAGTCCGCGAAGTTTCCGCGCTGCACCGGCCCGGTCGCAGGCTTTCCCGTCTGGTCGATCATGCGATCGTTGTGGTAAAGGTACAGGTCCGGCATGTAGCCCTGGTAAACGAGACCGTATCCCGGCTTGTTGTCCCCGTTGGGAACGGCCTGGGTCGACTTCACCGAACCGTCCGAGCAGAACGCGACGGAGATATTCTGCCAGATGGGCGGAGCGGCGTACAGCAGGGATCCGGAGGCGCCAGGAATGTCCAGTTCCCTGAAGAACATGTTGTAGAAGTCACCCGCGGTGTCCGCGACCTCCTGCGGGAGTTTGCCTCCGTCGGCCGCCTTTTGCAGTTGGCCGACCCAGGCCTTCATGTTCTTGTCGGTGCTCGGTGCGCCGCCCAGCGGGCGGTAACCGTCGACGCCGCCGCCGATCGTCTTGACTTTCAGGCACTGCCCGGAACGGTCGATGGCGGGGGTGCTGTGGTGCGGCAGGTAGGCCCGCGCCGGAGTCCAGCCGGTCTCCAGCGGGTTGTGCACCCGCGTCTTCTTCCCGGTGACGGTGTTGGCGTCGAGGGCGTCGTACGACAGGTCCGGCATCGTGATGCCGCTGGACCGGTAATCGGCGACCGTGGCCTTGACGAAATCGGCGACGAAGGGCGCGATCCACGTATTGCCCACGCGCCAGTTCACATCGAAGTCCTCGGAGTCTTCGACAATGGTGCCGTCGTCACCGACGACATATCCGGCCTCGATGTGCGTCTTGTTCTTGTAGTCGAGGTCGGACGCGAAGGCGTCGGCGGGCTTCTTGCCGCCCGGCAGGGGGTTGGTGAAGCCCATCCACTGGGCCTGGGAGGTCGTGCCGGTCAGCGAGGTACCGGCATCAGCGACCTTCTTCGACCACGCCCGCATTGCCGCGAGGGTTTTCGGACCGAGACAGTCCTTCTTGGCGGCTCCGGCAGCGCAGGCCGGGAATTCGGTGAGTCCCTTCACGCGTGGCTTGCTCGTGTCGTTCCAGGGCGCTCCGCCGACCGTCTTGTTTCGCGCCCAGTCGTAGAGCGTCTGCCGGTCACGGATAGGGGTGTTGAATGGGCTGGGCGTCTTGGTGTCCAGGTTCTGGTGCGGATCGATCGTGGATACCGCGTCGAAGGTGTGGTGGACCCACTTGCCCTTCATCGGTGCGACGGCGACGGCGTCGAAAGCGATATCGGCGTCGCCGGTACCGCCCGGGGTGATGCTGGTGAGCCTGACCTTCGGGTTGCCGTCGAAGAGGAACGCGCCGAGGGTGACCCAGCGGTTCTTGCCCTTTCCTCCCTGGTTCAGCTGGTCGACGACCTTGGTCCGCTTGCCCTTGGCGGTGTCGATCTCGTACGCGGCGGCCCGGGTCTGCGCCCCGTGGTCGGGGATGTGGACCATGACCTTGGCCGGTCCGGAGACCTTCTGGTCGAAGTTCCAGGTGCCGGTGACCTTCATCCGGCGGCCCTTGGCGTCGTCCTTGCGGGTGTGACCGAACCAGAAGTGGCTGCCGTATCCGGCACCGAGCTGCTGGAAGTCGATCTTCGCCGAGTCGGTGGCGAAGCCGAGTGCGAAGGTACCGCTGTTCTTCTTCGGCTGGGCGCAGCCCGGCCGCGCGACCGGCGTGCCGTCCGGGACGTCGTCGACGATCAGCGCGTTGCCGGGCAGGCCCGAGGTGGAGCAGTTGGGCGGGTAGGCGGTGCCGTCCGCCTCCTCCTTGTACGTGTCGTTGAAGCGCAGCAGTTCATTGCCGCACTGTCCCTTGTCGCACTTCTTCCACGTGACCGGCTTGTTCCACCAGCATTTGAGGTCCTTGCGGTTGCAGGCGCCCAGACCCGGCTCGTTCTTGTCGTCCGGGCCGATCCTGCTCGGGTCGCAGTCGTTGTCGGCCGTGCAGAACAGCCCCTCGGGCGGCTTGACGGTCGTACGGTCCGAGAAGTTGGTCCACCATGCCTGGCGGAAGCCGTGCACCATCTTGCCCGGGGACTCCAGGGCCTCCAGCGGGCGGGCGGCCCAGCCCAGCACCTTCTCCTGGTAGGGCCAGTCCTGCGGGTGGGCGGCGTCCTTGTAGTTGTCGCCGCCGGTCGCGCTCTCCAGGAAGGGACGGCGGTTGGCCTTCCACAGCGGGTTGGCCGGGTTGTTGGTGAAGCCCACGCCCCACTTGCCGCCGTTCTTGCCCGCCTCGGACTTCGGGTAGTACCCCGAGTTGTAGGCCCACAGGGCGAAGAACCAGTTCTCCATGTACTTCGGATCACCGTTGTTGACGGTCAGACCGTCCTTGTGCGTCTGGTTCCACTTGTCGGCGAGGATGTTGACGCCGGCCGCGATGTTGGCCGTGTAGTCCAGCGCGGCGGCTTCCTGCTGCAGCTTGGTCTTCAGCTGCTCTTCCGGCTTCTCCTTGCCCTGGATGCGCATGCCGTCGGTGACCTGCGTGATGCCGTAACCGCAGTCGGCCTTGTCCCAGTGGATGGCCCACGGGTCGTTCTGCTGACCGTTGGCCGCGTATGTGATGCCGTAGTAATTGCCGACCAGCGGGTTGCCCGTCACGCCGGGCACCACGACCCGGGACGCCTGCCACATGTTGGACTCCTGAGCGGTGACGCCGAGCATCACCTGCGCCGGAATCCGGCCGCCGCCCTCCAGTTGCAGGAGCGGGAAGAGTGACTGGGGCTGGTAGGCGCCCATTCCGAGGTTCTTCCAGTTGGCAGGCCGCGCGATGTGCTTGTTCAGGTTGTTCGTGACGGCCTGGTCCACCGCCCACTCGATCTGCCGCGGCTTCGGCTGCATGGCCTGCTTGCGCGGGTCGTTGCGGGGTACGGAGCAGTACCGTCCCGGTTCGGCCGTGTCGTCGATGGAACTGGCCGTGCGCGCGTGGAAGGCCGCGGTGCGGGCCGTGGCGGGGCCGGCCGGTGAGGTCAGCGCCGGGGAGGGCTCGGCGCCCTGGTCCCGGTCACCGACCGCCTGGTACCCGGGTTCGACGCGGAACCGCGCCTGCTTGCCGGTGTCCAGAATCTTCAGGTCCACATCCGCGGTACGCGGCGCGGGGGCCTGGTCGGCGGAGCGCGGCGCGGGTGCCTGCTTCCCGGCTGCTCGGGAGGGCGTGCCGTCCGACCACTCCGTACGGGTCACCAGCGCCTCGCCCCGGGTGGTGGCCTGGGCGTCCTTGGGCACGTCGGTACGGCGCCGTACGGATCCGGGCAGCTTGTCCGCTCCCCGGGTCTCACCGGTGATGAACACCTCGCCGGCAGCGCTGCTGGACAGGTCCATGTCGTGCAGCGGGCCCCGGGCCAGTACGGCGGGTTCGGTCCGCCGGGCGTCCGCCCGGTCGATGTCGCCCGCGGTGACGCGCCGGGCCTCGCCCTTGTCCTGCTCCCGGCCCCCGGCAGCGGCGGCTGAGCGGGTGGTGGGCGCGGCGTAGGCCATGGGGCTCGGGCCGGGCTTGCCGGTGGGCCGGTCCAGGTAGGTCACGCCGCCCTCGGCGTCCGCCTTGAGCTGGAAGGGGATCCGGTCGGTGTGGGCGACGGTGCGGCGCCCGCCCGACTTGTCGATCTTCACCAGGCGGTTGGAGTCGGCCGCCACGAAGCCCTTGCCCACCGGTACGGCGGAGGTGATCTGGCCCTTGAGCTCGACCGGGGCGCTCAGCTTGCCGGTGGCGGCGTCGACCTCGATCAGGCGGGTGGCGTTCTTGTCCTCGGTACCGTCCTGGGTGAGCACCGCGGTCTCGCCGGTGCCGCAGCCCGGGCTGAAGTAGGCCAGCGACGCCTGCCGGTTCAGCTTGGTCACCGCGCCGGACGCGAGGTCGACCACGGCGGTGAACGCGCCGCGGGCCATCAGTTCCGGCTTGTTGGTGAAGGTGCGCGGCGCGTACGCCACCACGGCCCGCTTGCCCGAACCCGTCACGCACGCGTTGCCGATCCACATGTCGGCATCGAAGCCGGGCTCCCGCAGGGTCGCGGCGGTGCGCCATGCGTACGCCTTGTTCCGGTCGGCGACCAGGACGTGGAACCCCTCGGTGTCGCCGCTGGTGGTCCAGGCCCGGTCCTGGGACTTGTGCCAGTCCTTGCCCAGCACGGCGTCCCGGTCCGAGTTCTTCACCACGGACGACCGCTGCGGCTCCGCGGGGTCCTGGGGCTGGTCGTCGGCCCAGGCGACGGCTTGGAGAAGGGAGGTGAACAGCGCGGCGGTGACCGCTGTGGCGACGGGAACCCGCCATCTGCGTGTGAAGCGATGTCTCAAGAAAAATCCTTGGTTGTCCGCGGGCTGGCCGCGGGCGTATCCGTACGGGGTGTCCAGGGGCCGGCGGGGGCGGCCTGGGGCAGCGCAGCGACGCCGTACGACGGCGGTGCCGGGGTGGCCCGCGGCGCGCCGTGGCTGGGGCAGAGAGTGTCAAGGTGGGGGTTTCGCGAGGAGGGGCTGGAGACTTGGCGGGGGGGGGAGGTACTGGGCCTGGGAGGGACCGGGCCTGGGAGGGACCGGGCCTGGATCAGCGGCGCAAAGCCTCGGCGGGTGGGATCCGGGCGGCCCGCCAGGCGGGGTAGAGGCCCGCCAGCAGGCCGGTGGCCAGGCCGAGGGCCGGGGCGGTGGCGACCGCCAGCGGGTCGACGACCGGTGTCCAGTGCCGGGCGGCGGAGACCGCGACGACGGTGAGCGTGCCGGCCGAGGTGCCGATCAGGCCGCCGAAGAGTCCGAGAGCGGCGGATTCGGCGAGGAACTGGGTGGTGATGTGGATGCCGCGGGCGCCCAGGGCGCGGCGCAGGCCGATCTCACCGGTGCGTTCCATGACCGCGACCAGGGTGGTGTTGGCGATGCCGATGCTGCCGATCACCAGGCACACGCCCGCCAGGAGGAGGAAGAGTTGCCCGAGGTCGTCGCCGACGGCGGAGCGCAGGGCTTTGGGGTCGGGTGGCGGGGCGGCCTTGAAGTAGTCCGGGTGCTCGGGACGCAGTGCGGTGGGGGCTTCGTCGGCGATCTGGCGGGCCGCGCCGAGTTCGGTGGCGATGAGCATGTCCGCCCGCTCGTCGCCGGGCGGGCCCCAGATGTCCTCGGCGGTGGAGCGGGGCACCAGGACGGACATGAGGAGTTCGGGTTTGCGTTTCAGGTCGTCCACGATGCCGATGACCGTGAAGGCGGTGTCCCCGATGAAGACGGCGGGCCGGGTCTGGACGGTGGTGATGCCCAGGCGGGCTGCGGTCGCGGCCCCCAGGACAGCGACGCGTTCGTGCCGGCTGTCGTGGTACGTGTCGAAGGTGCGGCCCTGCGCCAGGGAGGGGCCCGCTGCTCGCAGCATGCCCGGGGAAGCCGCGATCAGCTGGGGCTGGGCAGTGGCGCCGGTGCTGCGGTCCGGGCTGGAGCGTACGGACCGGCCGGCGGCGAGCCGGACCTTCCAGTAGACGCCCGCCGCGGTGACGCCGTTCAGCCGTTCCACGCGGGTGTCGGCGTCGGTGGGGAAGGCCAGGGGAACGTGGCCGCTGTCGGTGCCTCCGGTGTCCTGGACGGTGACTTCGGTGGCGGTGAGTTCGTTGAACCGGCCGTCGATCTGGGAGGCGGCGGTGCCCGTCAGCCCGAGCACCGCGATGAACGAGCCCACGCCCAGGACGGTGCCCAGCGCCGTGAGGGCCGAGCGGGCCGGGCGTTGCAGCACTCCGGCCAGCGCCTCGAGGACCAGGTCGCGCGGGGACAGGGACGAGCGGCGGGTACGGCCCGGCGAGGGGCGCGGGGTGGAGTCGGGTGCGGGGCGCGAGGCGGGGTCGGGTGCGGGGCGCGGGGTGGGATCGGGGTCGGGTGCGGGGCGCGGGGTGGGGTCGGGTTCCGTCGTGGTCATGAAGTGGGTCCGGTGCGGCGGGCGTCGGTGGGGGTGCCGGCGTCGCGGGTGGTGTGCGGGTGGCTTCCGGTGGCGGTGGTGAGGTGGCGTTCCTCGGTGAGGTGGCGTTCCTCGGTGAGGTGGCGTTCCTCGGTGAGGAGGCCGTCGCGAATGGTGACGGTGCGCTGTCCACGGGCGGCGACCTGCGCGTCATGCGTGATCACCACGAGGGTCATGCCGTCCTGGTGCACGGCGTCCAGGAGATCGAGGATGGCGGACGCCGTCGCGGAATCGAGGTTGCCGGTGGGTTCGTCGCACAGCAGCAGGGACGGTCCGGACGCCAACGCCCGGGCGATGGCGACGCGTTGCCGCTCGCCACCGGAGAGCCGGGTGGGCAGCGCCTCCATACGGTGTCCCAGCCCGACGCGTTCGAGGGCGTGAGCGGCGCGCTCACGGCGCTCGCGGCGCGGGGTGCGCCGGTAGAGCATGGCCAGTTCCACGTTCTCCCGGGCGCTGCGGTGCGGCAACAGGTGAAATGCCTGGAAGACGAAGCCGATGCGCGATCCGCGCAGACCGGTGCGTTCCGCGTCCTTGACCGCGCCGACGTCGATGCCGTCGAGCCGGTGACGTCCCGTCGTCGGCAGGTCCAGCAGACCCACGATGTTCAAGAAGGTGGACTTCCCCGAGCCGGACGGGCCGACGACGGTCACATACTCACCTCGACGGATCTCCAGGTCGCACGCCTTGAGTGCTTCCACAGGGGGTGGCCCGGGATAGGTCAGCCCGACACCGCGGAACTCCACCACGGGATGTGGCCCACGGCCGCCGGTCATCGTCCGCCCTCGCCGGCGTCACGCCGAGCGCCCACGCCCACCACGACCTGCTCCCCTTCGGTCAGCGAGGCCCCGCCCGCCGGGGTGACCTCGACCACCCCGTCACCGGACATGCCCACCCGGACCTCCACGCGACGGTGAGTGCCCGCCTTCTCCTGCACCGTTACGGTGGTGCGCCCGTCGGCACCGGCGGAGACGGCTGACGAGGGGACGGACAGCACCTTGCCGCCGGAGGTCGCGGCAGCGATCGTCAGCCGTACGTCCTGGTTCGCCAGGTCCGCAGGCAGGGGACGGTCCGGCGTGATCCTTACGGTGTAAGTCTCACCGCCCCGTTGCTCGTCCTCGCCGCCCCCTGGGCCCGACTTGCCCTTACGGACGGTCGGCGTCGCCGCCACGGAGGTGACCTCCCCGACGGCCTGCTGCCCGGTGGATTCCGCGAGGATTTGGACCTTGTGGCCCGGCCTGACCAGCTCTCTCTCCTGCGGGGCCACCTCGCCGGTCACCTGGAGCGCGCCCGCGGAGAGGGTCAGGAGTTTCTCGTCCGCTGCGGCTCCGACTTCGGCCCTGACCGAATCCACCCTGGCCGGCTGCCCCTTGACATAGACCACCTCGGACATCGGCACCACGAGGCCGACCTTGTCGTCCGGCGAGGGGCGGCCGGAGGAACGGTCGGAGGAACGGCCAGAAGGCCGGCCACCGGCGCCGTCGGTCACATCGGTCACCGGCTCGTAGCCCGCTGCCGCGTACAGGGCCGTGACGGCGCGTCGAGTGCCCTCGCCGAAGGTCCCCGCCCGGTCGGTGCCCGTGGGGTGGCCGACCGCGGTCAGCGCCCGTTGCAGCTGGGCCACGTCCTCGCCCCGCGCGCCTGCCTTCAGGTCCCGGTACGCGGGCAACGCCCCCGGCAGCGCGAAGACCGGTCGTCCCGAAACCTCCACCATGACCCGGCCCGCGGTCACGGAATCGCCGGCCTTCACCTTCATCTTGGTGACCACCGCGCGTCCGGTGTCCTTGCCGGCCGGGTCACCGGCAGCGACGTCGACGGTCTGTGCCGCGACGACGCTGCCACGGGTCACGAGCGTACGGGACAGGACCTGGCGTTCGACCGGCGCGGTGAGCGTGTCCCGGGGTGGCGGGGCGGTGTCCGCTGCCACCTGCGCGGGAGACTTGATCAGCGCGGCGGCCCCCAGTCCCAGCGCGCCGAGCGCAAGGGAGCCGGTGACCACGATGATCAGCGCTCGTCGGCGGCCGACCAGTCCGGTGCGGCGTGCCTGCGCACGCTCCCCGGCAGCGGGCGGCGTGCTTTTCTTCCTCATCTGCCGTGTTCCTTATGCGGTGCCGGCGAGGATGGCGGACGCCTTCTTCACCATGGCATCGCGGCTCTTCTTGATCTGGTCCAGGTTCTCGGCGTTCTTCTCGATGGCCTGCTGCTGCAGTGCGCTCTCACTCTCGAACCAGGTTCTGGCGACGTCGTACCGCTGACGGCATTCGAGGTCGGCCAGCGCGGTGGAGATCTCCAGTTTGCTGACGGCAGGCGAGGAGAACCGGGGGTCGTCGCTGGCGTCCAGCGGCTCCTTGTAGGAATACCCCTGGCCCTTCATGCACGACGACCACTTTTGGAACACCGCGACGACCTTCGGCGTCTGTTTCGACCGGATGAAGGCGTCATTGCCGATCCGCTGAGCGGCCTCGGAGAACTCGGTCCCGTCGGTGCCGAGTCTGTTGCCGGCCTGCCCCGCGCAGCCGCCCTTCGGTACGGCCTTGCCGTTGATCTCCGGTTCACTGCCGCGCAGTGCCGCCTCGGTCACGCCGTCGTTCGCGGCGCCTTCGTCGAGAGCCCCCGCTTCCATGGCCTTGTCATAGGCCGCCTGTTCCGCGGCATCGGGCTTGTACCCGCGTTTTTTCGCCAGGGCGGCGTCATGAATGCCGTAGCGCCAGTCGGTCAGCGTCTTGGGCCCCACGTCCGGCAGGTCCGGCGCCGGGTGCCATGGCACACCGAGGGTTTTCATGCAGTCCGCGATCAGCATGTCCTTCGCCTTCGAGGCCTGTTCGTCCTGCCCGTCGGAAGGGAGGTACGCCTCGATGGGCAACGTCCATGTCGCGGGATCCGACGCGTCGAAGCTCCGCGCCGACGCCTGCGGCGACGCGCCGTCTTCGTGCCCGGCCGAGGAACAGCCTGTCGCCACCCCCAGCACCAGCGCGGCCGCCAGCGCCGCTCTACCTCTGGACCGCACCCGCGGTACCCCTCGCACGCCACACTCCATCTCTACTTCTGTCCGCCACCTCAGTGAGCCGTCCCGGCCCCGCTCCGTACGGCGGAGGCCGGGACGGCCGGTGATCACCCGCTGCTGCGCAGCGCTACCGGCGACCGCCACCAAAGCCGCATCCGCGGCCACTTCGGGAATGACGCTGCCGACGCTGTGCCTGCCGGAGCCGGTGACTGTCGTTCAGCTCTTCCACTGGAACGAGGCGTTGTTGTTGAACGTGTTCTTCAGCCGCATGGAAGAAAACGTGGGGACCTTGTCGACCGCCCCCTTGTAACCACTGTTGTAGTAGACCCAGCCGCGGTACTTGGAATGGCTGTTCTCGGCCGCCGTCGCGTTGTTCATGATGCTCTGCCCGGAGCCGCGGCCCGTGCGGGGGCAGAAGGTCAGCGGCCCGGAGGCATTGATCGTCCCGCCCTGCGGGACCGACCCCAGGTTCCACTCCGAATATCCGAGGTTCCGCCATGAACCGTTGAGGCTGGAGCTCCAGTGGAACCTGAACTTGTATTTCGAACCGCCGCACGCCAGCTCGACGTTGTCCCGGTTCGGGGCCGCCGTCGCCGAAGCCCCCAGCGTCGTCCACGCAATGGCCGTAGCTGCGCCCAGAGCACACCAACGGGCACGCTTGCGCATCCTCGGGTCACCGAGGTTCGTCATGTTTTTGATTTCCCTGCTCATGTATCCACCGAGCGGCGTCGAATAAGGGGCTTCCGCGTGACGCGCCGACTCGGTCCGGAAATTGCGAAGCCCGCCCGAACGACCGTAGGGGAATACGACTTCACGCTCTACCCAGCAAGACACTCAAATGGCAACGAAGTGGACATTTAACTGGCCCTTACAGGTGAGCCTCGCCACGGTTGTACGGAAACCAGAGTCAATCGAATAAAGTTCCCGTAACCGAGCGCGGAAGAGCACGCACAAGGGCGCAGGGGGCGGGCTCAGGAGGCAGGGAGTCCGCCGGTTCCGGTGGGCAGCAGCTGGCGTACGGCGGGTGCCTCCGGGGAGCCCAGTGCCTCGTACGTCTCCAGGGCTTGCTGCCGGCAGACCCGGGCCCGGTCCGCGTGCCCGGTCCGGCGCAGGGCGCGGCCGAGGACGGTGAGGGCGTTGGCGCGGGCCCATTGGCCGTTGGGGCCGTGCAGCAGGCGAGGGCCTCTTCGGCCCGTCCGGGCGGCCTGCGCCGGCCGTCCCGCGGCGAGGCAGGCGTTCGCCATCCGCCAGTACGTCATCGCCTCCCACAGGCACTGCCTGCTGTCCTGGTAGGTGGCTGCGGCTTGTTCGAGTTGCCGCAAGGGGCAGGCGCAGCCGCCCCCCCCCGGCCTGGGTGTCCCGCGCTGCCGGCGCGGCCGTCAGCAGGCAGCCCACCGTCTGCTCGTACTGCCGGGCGCCGGTCCCCGAACCGGCCAGGTCCCTGGTCACCAGCAGGAGATCCGCCGCACGGCGCAGCAGGGGCCCGCCGGCCGCGGCGCGGGCGCACGCCAGGAGGTTCCCGGCCTCGGCGTACAGCCATTCCAGCGCGCTTTCCCGCTCCTCGAAGGCCAGGCCTGGGCGTCGGGTGGGCTCAAGGTGGTCCAGCAGGGGGTCTCCGGGCCGGCGGTCCAGGAGCGGCGGGCCACCAAGCGGGCGGCGGCGATCCGGACGGCCAGGGGCGGACAGCCGCACGCCGCCACCACGTCCCGGGCGTCCTTGCCGCCTTCGCCGGTGATGCGCAGGAACAGGGCGAGGGCTTCCTTGGGCCGCAGGGCGTCCAGGCCCACCCCATGTGTCCCCGTCAGGTGGGCCAGCCGGCTGCGGCTGGTGACCAGGGTGGCGCAGCCGTCCGTGCCCGGCAGCAGGGGGCGGATCCGGGCGGCGTCGCGGGCGTTGTCCAGCAGCACCAGGACGCGGCGGCCGGCGAGTACGGACCGGTAGAGCGTGGCGCGCGCGTCGCCCCCCCGCGGGGACGGTGCAGTCCGGCACCCCCAGGGCCCGCAGGAAGGCGCCCAGGACGGTCTCCGGCTCGACCGGACGCGGTCCGCTGTTCTGAAAGGCCCTGAACAACGAATCAGAGCTGCCCGCCCGGGAAGAACGGGCGGTCCGCGTGCGCGACATGCACCACCAAGCCGGTCTTGCCGACGCCGCCGGTCCCGCCGACCGCGTTCGGACGTGCGCGCGGGCCCGGACTTGCGCGCGAGGCCCGGACTTGCGCGCGGGTTCGGACTTGCGCGCCCGGGCCGAGCTTTTGCGCGGATCGGTTTCGGGTCACGCGTCGGCGAACGCCGCTCACGGACCGGGTGGCCGGACGGGCGCGGGGCAGGCCGGTTCGAACTCCTCGATGAGCCGCAGGGTGGCGCCCAGCCCCCGGACGAGCAGCGAGACGACCGTCTCCCGGTCCAGTTCCTGGCGCGCGATCCATTCGAGGGTGACGCCCTCGACGCTGGAGAGCCAGCCGACCAGTGCCGTACGGGCGAGCGCGGGTATCTCCGCGCGGTCCCAGGCGGCGTGCGCGATGGTGCCGAGCAGCCGCTCGCGGACCTCCGCCCGGATCGCGAGCACCTGCGCGTCGAACCCGACGCCGCCCGTGACGATGGCGCGGTAGGCCGCCTGGTGGTGCTGGGCGTAGCGCAGGTACCCGTCGATCGTGTGCTGGACCCGCTCCATGGGCGGCAGGTCGTGGGTGCTCGCGGCGCGCCGGACCAGTTCGGCGACGGCGTCCTCGATGATCGCGAGGTAGTAGCCGCGCTTGTTCTTGAAGTAGTAGTAGATCAGGCCTTTGGCGACACCGGCCTGGCGGGCGATGTCGTCCATGGACAGGGCGTCGTAGGAGGTGTCGGCGAACAGTCTCCTTCCGGTGGCGATCAGTTCGGCACGGCGTGCCTGCGAACGCTCGGTGGCGCGGGCGGCCCGTGGGGCTTCGGGTCCGCGCTGTTGACTATTATTCAAATTGAGCCCTAGTCTCCAACTGCCGCGGGTTTTCCGCAGTATGGCAGAGGTACGCCACCTGCGGCTTCGTCCCGTGGCAGCTCCATCAGGCACTTCCCTCGCGCGCTCGCACGTGTCCACGGCTGCGCCGGCAGCCGGTCCATCGCTGCCCCGGGGAGGAAGCAGTGAGCAAGCAGAAGCGGCCGTTGCCGCAGGGACGCACCTCCTGGAAGAAGACCGCGGTGACGGCGATCCCCGCGGTGCTCGCGGTCGGCGCGATGGCCTCGGTGATGGCCGAGGGCGCGCTCGCGGCGTCGTTCGCCGTGTCGGGCACCAACTTCCAGGTCGCGTCGGGCAAGCTGACCAGCCAGGGGCTGGCCTCGTACGTGCACACCGACCGCGACGTGAGCGGCAAGGGCCACCCCGTCGCACTGCTCGGCCTCGGCAAGGCCGTACTGAGCGACATCTGCCAGGCGGCCGAGGTCAAGACGCCGCTGGGCACCGTGGTGTTCAAGCTGACCGCGGGCGGCGACGCCGGCCAGGTCACCGCCGACAACCTCGTCATCGACGGCGAGGACCTGGTGGGCGACGCGCGGTTCGGTACGGCGCAGATCGGGCGGGACGCCTCCACCCTCGACCAGGTGCCCGGCGTCCAGGGTGAGAAGGGCAAGTTCGGGCTCCAGGCCGGGGACATCGAGGTCGCCGGGGTGAGGTCGCACGCCTGGTCCGCCACCGGCGGAAACTTCCGCCTCAGAGGGCTGCGGCTGGACGTGAGCCTGGACGGCAAGAAGTGCTTCTGACCAGCCGGCGCCCGGCCGCCGGGCTTCCCTGGCCCGAGCGGCGGGCGGCGTTCCGCGGCTGGCGGCGGACCCGGCCGTTCTGGGCCGGGCTGCTGCTGGTCCTGGGCGGCGCGGAACTGCTGCTCGTACCGCTGTCACCGCTGACCGTACTGATCAGCCTCGGCCTGGGCGGGCTGGCCGCGATCGGCATCGGGCTGGCGCTGATCGTCGCCGGGCTGTTCCTGTGGCTGCGCCCGGCCGCGCACCACTACGTCAGCCTGCACGCGCTGATCCTGTCCGTGCTGTCCTTCGCGGCGACCAACCTGGGCGGGTTCCTGGTGGGGATGGGGCTCGGGATCGCGGGCAGCGCGATGGGGTTCGGGTGGACGCCGGTACGGGACGAGGGCGACGAGGAGCACGAGGACGACGAGGGCCCGGGGACGCCTGCCGAAGCCGGATCCAGGGAAGATACGTCAGACGGCGGCGCCGACAGCGGCAACGGCGGCCGGAGCAAGGCGCTCGCCGTAGCGCTGCCGCTCGTCCTGATCACGGTCATCGGCACGCCCGCCGAGCCCGCACACGCGGCCGGGATCCCGGCGCCGCCCACTCCTCCGTCCGTGACCACCACCATGTTCGCGCCGAAGGGCTTCACCCTGGCCGGCGTCACCGAGGTGCAGACCGTCAACGGGCCGGTCAAGGCGATGGTCCTCCGTATGAAGGCCGCCTCGCTGACGGACTACCGGCTCACCACCCGTGACACCGGCGGCCCGCAGCTGCGACTGGGCGCGCGCAACCTGGACCTGAGCGGCAACGTGACCCTCTACCTCACCAGGTTCAGCGGCTGCCTGGAAGGGCTGATCTGCCTGACCTTCACCCCCGACACCCTCCCGGTGCCGCCCGTCGTACCACCGTTCGTCTTCATGACCGACGTGGACGCCGAACAGGCCCTGGTCACCTCCGACCTGATCGTCGCGGACGGACTGACGCTGGACGCCGCAGCGATGGCGGGAGGACAGACGAAGACCGGAACGGGGACGGGAACGGGAACGGGAACGACATGATCGGGCTGCCGGCCGCGCTGTTCTGGGCCTACGCCATCGGCTCGACGTTCGCCCTCTCCGCCGCCCGGCAGCTGCACTTCCTCGAACGCCGCGCCGCCGACCGCAGCGGACTGCCCAAGCTGCTCACCCCGCGCCTCGTCAGCCGCGCCGCGAACCCGTACCTGTGCCTGACACTCCTGTACGCCGCGGTGCTGCTGGTGCCGACCGGACTGTTCCTGATGTGGCAGAACCCCTCCTGGTCCACCCTGCACATCGCCGACGGCCACCGCGGCGTCTGGGCAGGCTTCCCCCTCCTGTACGCGGGCGGCGTCGTGACCGCCACCCTCCTCGGCTTCCTGCTCGCGCAGGCCCTGTGCCTGGTCGGCGCGGGCTACTGGGCGTACCTGAACTGCGTCGGCGGTCATTTCCTGCTCTTCGCCACCCTCGTGCACGGCTGGGACGGCCAGGGCTACCGCCGCTTCCTCACCACGGACGGCGCCGCCCTGCGCGCCTGGCCCGCCGACAGCGTCGTCAACAACGTCCTGCGCTTCCTGACCTCCGGCACCTGCCTCACCCTCCTGGTCCTCGGCGCCGCCGTCCTCGGCACGATGCTGCTGGCCGAGATCGGCTGGCTGGCCGAAGGCTGGCTCCTGCCCGGCGGCGCACAGGACCGGAAGGTCCCACGCCTCCTCGCCGTGGCCATCGCCGGAGCGGGCCTGTACGGGCTGCCGCTGGCCGGTGCCGTCCTGGCGAGCACGCTGGTCCGCTTCCTCGGCTACCCCACCGGCCTCGCGGCGTTCGCCCCCGTGGCAGGGATGGTCCTCCTGCCGCGCCGCTCCCCCGTCCGCCGGCTGTACGGGCTGGTGGGCCTCCCGAAAGGGCACTGGCGGGCCACCACGGACCTCCCCCAGGAGCAGCAGCCGACCCACACCTGACCGTACGCGCACGAACACCTCCCGCCCACGTCCCGCCCCGGCCCTACCGCCCCGGGGTTTACTGCCCCGCCCCGTACGAGCACCATCGGCGTACGGGACGTGACGGAACCGGACCGGACGGCAACGGACCGGACGGAAACGGGATGGGGCCGCAGCCGAGCCCCGAGCCGCATCGGAGAGTGACGCGTGGTCAACCCCTGGCTGGCGATGGAGACAGGCACCGACCCCGAGGAGCGCACCCGCACCGTGCGGCGCGCCCACGAGGCGTTCCTGGCGGGCGGGCCGGTCGCGCACCCCGTGCGCCGGGTGGTGGCCGACTCCTGGCGCCGGTCGGCGTCCGCGCGGGCGACGCTCGACGGACCGGCACCGATCGACCTCGACGAGTCCGACCTGCGCGCCTACCGGGACGGGCACCCGCTGGCCCGCGCCATGCCGGTCTTCCGGGACCTGCTGGGCAGCATCGCCCAGGACGGCGCCCACGTCCTGGCCGTCTGCGATCCGCAGGGCCGGATGCTGTGGGTCGAGGGCCACCCGGGCGTCCGCCGCCACGCCGAGCGCATGAACTTCGTACCCGGCGCCCGCTGGGACGAACGGCACGCCGGTACGAACGCACCCGGCACCGCGCTGGCCGCCGACCACGCCGTACAGATCTTCGCGACCGAGCACTACAACAAGCGCGTACAGCAGTGGACCTGCGCGGCGGCGCCCCTGCACGACCTGCGGACGGGCCGGCTGCTGGGAGCCGTGGACATCACCGGCGGCGACCACCTCGCCGGCCCGCACAGCCTGGCCCTCGTCCAGGCCACCGCCCGCGCCGCCGAAGCCCATCTGGCCGCGTACGCGAACCACCCGGCGCCCGCCGCACACCTGTCCGTCCTCGCCCGGGACGAGGCTCTCCTGGTCACGGACGGCCGTACGCTGCGGCTCGGCCGCCGGCACAGCGAGATCGTCCTGCTGCTGGCCCGGCACCCGGAAGGCCTGACGGGCGACCAACTGGCCACGCTCCTGTACGGCGAACGCGACGTCCGGCCGGTGACCCTCCGCGCCGAGCTGTCCCGGTTACGGCATGTCGTGGGCCCGCTGCTCGCCTCCCGCCCGTACCGCCTGACCAGGACCGTCGAAACAGACGCTGCCGCGGTCGAGACGGACCTGGCGGCCGGCGACCTGGCCGCCGCCCTCCGCGGCTACCGCGGCCCCCTCCTGCCCCTCTCCGAAGCTCCCGGCGTACGCCGCCTGCGCGCCCTCCTCGAAGACCGGCTACGACGGTCCGTCCTCACCCGCCACGACCCGGAAACGCTGCGCCTGTGGGCCGACACCCCCTGGGGCGAACACGACGTGCAGGTACGGGAAGCCCTGGACGCCGCCACCCGCCCCCAGAACACGAAAGCGACCTCCACCGCGCCCCCGCTTCCCACCGCACCCCAGCATCGCACCGCATCCCCACTTCCCACCGCATCCCGGCATCGCACCGCATCCCCGCTCCCCACCGCGCCCCCGCTTCCCACCGCACCCCAGCATCACACCGCATCCCCGCCTCCCACCGCATCCCCGCTCCCCACCGCGCCCCGGCTTCCCACCGCCTACGCAACCTCCCCGCAACGTCCTCCCCTCTAGCCTGCGCACCGGCGCCCCGCCGCGGGAGCGGAGGCGCGACGCGAACCGCGCACGATTGGGAGGCTCCCCATGGCCCGTTACGCCAGCCCAGGCGCCGCCGACGCCGTGATGTCCTACCGGCCTCGCTACGACCACTGGATCGGCGGCGAGTACGTACCGCCCGCGAAGGGCCGGTACTTCGAGAACCCGACCCCGGTCACCGGGCAGCCGTTCACCGAGATCGCCCGCGGCACGGCCGAGGACGTGGAGCGCGCCCTCGACGCCGCGCACGCCGCCGCGCCCGCCTGGGGTCGCACCTCCCCCGCCGAACGCGCCCTGGTCCTCCACCGGATCGCCGACCGCATGGAGGACAACCTCCAGTCCCTCGCGGTCGCCGAGACGTGGGAGAACGGCAAGCCCGTCCGCGAGTGCCTGGCCGCCGACCTCCCCCTCGCGATCGACCACTTCCGCTACTTCGCCGGCGCCGTCCGCGCCCAGGAGGGCACCCTCTCCCAGCTCGACGACGACACCGTCGCGTACCACTTCCACGAACCGCTCGGCGTGGTCGCGCAGATCATCCCGTGGAACTTCCCCCTCGTCATGGCCGCGTGGAAACTGGCCCCCGCCCTCGCCGCCGGCAACACCGCCGTCCTCAAACCCGCCGAACAGACCCCCGCCTCCATCCACTACTGGATGAGCCTGGTCGCCGACCTGCTGCCGCCCGGCGTCGTCAACATCGTCAACGGCTTCGGCGCGGAAGCCGGCAAGCCCCTCGCCTCCAGCCCGCGCGTCGCGAAGATCTCCTTCACCGGCGAGACCACGACCGGCCGCCTGATCATGCAGTACGCCTCCGAGAACCTGAAGCCAGTCACCCTCGAACTCGGCGGCAAGAGCCCCAACCTCTTCTTCGACGACGTCTCCGCCGCCGACGACGACTTCTACGACAAGGCCCTCGAAGGCTTCACGATGTTCGCCCTCAACCAGGGCGAAGTCTGCACCTGCCCCTCCCGCGCCCTCATCGAGCAGGGCCACTACCAGGACTTCCTGGCCGCCGGCGTCGCCCGCACCGAACAGATCGTCCAAGGCCACCCCCTGGACACCGACACGATGATCGGCGCCCAGGCCTCCAACGACCAGCTCGAAAAGATCCTCGCCTACCTCGACATCGGCCAGAAGGAAGGCGCCCGCATCCTCACCGGCGGCACCCGCGCCGAACTCGGCGGCGAACTCGAAGGCGGCTACTACGTCCGCCCCACCATCCTCGAAGGCACCAACGACATGCGCGTCTTCCAGGAAGAAATCTTCGGCCCGGTCGTCGCCGTCACCCCCTTCACCGACTTCGACCACGCGATGACCCTCGCCAACGACACCCTCTACGGCCTCGGCGCCGGCGTCTGGACCCGCGACACCAACACCGCCTACCGCGTCGGCCGCACCATCCAGGCCGGCCGCGTCTGGACCAACTGCTACCACGCCTACCCGGCCCACGCCGCCTTCGGCGGCTACAAACAGTCAGGCATCGGCCGCGAGACACACAAGATGATGCTGGATCACTATCAGCAGACGAAAAACCTGCTGGTGTCGTATTCGCCGAAGAAGCTGGGGCTCTTCTGAGCGCACAGAAAAAGGCGCCTGACCTGGGCTTTCGCCCGTCAGGCGCCTTCTTCTCATCTCACTCGGGCGAGATTCGTTTTACGTGGCCCCTCCCAGTTTCTCCCACTGCTACCCCCCTTCTGACCAGCTCTTCCGGACCAGTCACGGACCAAAACCCTGATTCACCACGCATGAGCGCCTCTTCCGCTGACGCGATTCCACTCCGGCATGGACTGCTCGATGAGCCGGTTGGCCTGCTTCCGGACGCCGTCCAGGAACTTAGCGTAGTGGCGGAAGAGCACTTGGATGCTCTGCCCCTGGCGGCGTGCGCATTGGTCGTCAGGCTCGTCCAGCCCAGCCCAGCCCAGGCCAGGCCAGGCCAGGCCGGCGAGCGTGTCGGCGACGGTGTCGTAAAGCCGTCCGTCACATCACCGGCCAGATGCGGGGGCCGACCCAGTACGCGGACGGGCTCCATGCAGGTGGGGCGGGTCGGGCGGGAACTCGGGATGCAGGGGCGCTTCCAAAGGCTCGGTGCGGTTCTCCTTGCCGCCGGCACTGCGGCGCGGCCGACGCGGGGGTGCCTGGACCGGAGATTGCCAGGCCAGCTCGACGGCGACCTCGGGCGGCAGGTGCCCGAGCTGCGTGTCCGCGTCCCGGCCCTCGGCGAGGTGGACAACAGGCAGGCCGGTCTCGTCGGTGGCCTGGACGATCCGCTCCACGCGGTGCGCCAGCGGAAAGAACGGGTTCATCGCCTGCCGCACCGAAGCGCTCCGTTTGCAGGCGGACAACAGGTCAATGAGATCGCCGACGGTCAACTCCGCATGAGGCACGGGCAATCATCCTCCTTGCATGAGGTGACTTAATGAGTGGCGGCCTGTGCTGCCGCCGGATACACAACGCGACTTCCGGCGGAGGACTTCCTTCCAACTCAAGTCGGAGCACTATTGACGCCGCGCGAAGTCTCCAGCACGCGCGCTGCTGCGGCGGCGATATCGGCCGGGCGACGTATTAGGGTCTGTTGCGAAAGTGGACCAAGGTCGTGAAATGATCACTTGCCGTGGGGCGTGGCGACCTGACGCGCAGCCAGTGAACCTGACTTGAGCGGTCGTCGCCGACGGGCAAGAAGCCAGGACGGTCGCCGACGTGGACCCGTCGGCAGCTGATCGACGGCATACGATGGCGGACCAGGACTGGTGCGCCGTGGCGAGATCTCCCCGAGCGGTACGGGCCGCGGGATCGGGCCTACGACCTCTTCCAGCGGTGGCAGCGCGATGGCACGTGGAAGCGGATCTTCGAGCACCTGCAGGCCGAGCCCGAGGCGAAGGGCCTGATCACGTGAGATGTCAGTGTGGACTCCACGATCGCCCGCGCGCACCAGCACACCGCCGGGGCCCGCAAAAGGGGGATCTGCCGAAGAGCCTCCTGGCGGCGTCGACACCGAGCCCGACGACCACGGCCTCGGACGCTCGCGCGGCGGACTGACCACCGAGCTGCACCTCGCGGTCGAGCAGGGACAGAAGCCTCTGTCCCTGCTCGACACCGCTGTATTGATCACGAGCGTTGTTGACAGCTCACTCGGTTTGATCATGGCGAAGACCTCCAGTGTGGTGGAGGTGTCTCAGCTGCACCGCACAACGGAGGTCTTCGTGTCCCACCGTAATGCCCGGCTGACCGTCTACGGCAGGCGGCTGCTGGACGACCGGGTCCGCTCCGGTCGGCCCGTGGCCCACGTCGCCGCGGAGATGGGCATCTCGCGGCTGACGGCCCACACGTGGATACGCCGCTGGCGGACGGAAGGGGAGACGGGCTTGTGCGACCGCCCCAGCCGACCGCACACGATCCCGCACCGCACGCCGCCGGGTCTCGAAGCGTCGGTGTGCCGGCTGCGGAGCGAGCGCAAGCTGGGGCCGGCCCGCATCGCTCCGGTCCCCGGCCTGCCCGCCTCGACCGTGCACCGCATCCTGACCCGCCACGGCCTGCCTCGTCTGGCCTGGCTGGACCGGCCCACCGGCCGGCCTGTCCGCCGCTACGAACGCGACCGGCCGGGCGAACTGGCGCACGTCGACATCAAGAAGCTCGGCAACATCCCCGACGGCGGCGGCCGGCGTGTCCTGGACCGCGTGGCTGGCGACCGCAACCGGCAGGCCACCACCACGGCCCGCCACAGCTGCAAACCAGTGATCGGCTACAGCCACATCCACTCCGCCGTCGACGACCACTCCCGCCTGGCCTACAGCGAAGTCCTGCCTGACGAGCGCAAGGAGACCGCCGCCGCATACTGGCAACGGGCCCACGCCTTCTTCGCGGCCCACGGCATCACCGTCCAGCGGATCCTGACCGACAACGGCTCCTGCTACAAGGCCAAGCTGTTCACCCAAACCCTGAACGCGGCCGGCATCGCCCACCAGCGCATCCGCCCCTACCGGCCGCAGACCAACGGCAAGGCCGAACGCTTCGACCGCACCCTCCTGGACGAATGGGCCTACCTGCGTCCCTATGCCAGTAACGACGAGCGCACCACGGCCCTGGCAGACTTCCTGCACACCTACAACCACCACCGCTGCCACACCGCACTCCAAGGCCAGCCACCCATCAGCCGTGCGAACAACGCTACGGGTCAATACACCTAATCGAGGCGGTGATGGTCGAGGACATGTGCGGCGGTACGTAGCAGGGGCTGGTTGTGGCGGAAGGAGTGGGCGCGCAGCCGGGCCAGGGCGTCGTCGGGGGTGAGGTCGTCCTTGGCGGCGAGGATGCCGGCGGCCATGTGGACGATGGGCGGGTAGCCCTGCGGTCCGCGCTGGACGGGGCGGGCGTGAGGGGCGATCAGGTGGGGGTGCTCGTCGAGGGCGAGCAGGGCGAGGATGCGGGCGTAGGCGGCGGCCCGGTCCGTGTGGACCGCGGTGAAGGGGACGGGGGCGCAGCGGTAGAGGTCCATGGCGCCGATGAGGAGGTTGCCGATGGCCAGGGGCAGGGCCAGGACGCGGCGGGCTCCGGTCTCGCAGGCGGTCGGTGTGAAGGCGGGCCACCGCCCGCCCGCCTGGTGCAGGTCCGCTTCGACGGGGCGGCGGTGGACGTAGGCGTCGGTGCACGGTCCCTCGCCGGTGACCAGCTGGGCGTCCTCCACGGCCCGGGCGCGCTCGTCGGTGGCGCAGCCCAGTATGCGCAGTTCGCCGGTGGTGACCACGGTGGCGCCGCCGAAGTCGGCGTCCAGGTCCTCGACGCAGGCCCGGCAGGCGGTGTGGAGCGTGATGGCGTCGGTGGCGCCCACGGCGGCGATGCGCTGCCACGCCGCGTCATGATGCTCAGGGGTCATAGGACTGTCCCTTCCATTGGGAATGCCCCGGGCACTGGACGGGTGGGACAGGGTTTCCGCCGGGGGCTGGGGCGGGTGCCGGCTGGAGCCGCGGGTACGGCTTGGGGTCAGGGGCGCTGGATGGTGGAGGTGTCGAGCGAGCCGTCGATCAGGTGCCGGGACAGCGTGGTCAGGGACTGCCGGTGCGCGCGGGCGTGCCGGCGCAGGGCGTCGAAGGCGTCGTCGAGGGTGGTGTTCCAGCGTTCGGCCAGGATGCCTTTGGCCTGCTCGATGCAGATGCGGCTGGACAGGGCGGCCCGCAGCTGGGCCCGCTCCACATTGCCGTGGGCGATGGTGCGGTGCTGCAGGATCGCGATGGTCGCCACGTCCGCCAACGCCTGCGCCACGCCTGCGTCGGAGGTGCTGAGGTCCTGTTCACGGGTGTCGAAGAGGTTCAGCGCGCCCACGATCTGCTGGCGCAGCCGCAAGGGCAGGGCGTGGGTGGTGGCGAAGCCGGCCTGGCGGGCGCGCTCGGCGAAGCGCGCGAACCCGACGGTGTGTACGGGAGAGGTGAGGGCGATGTTCAGCCGGGCGGTGCCGCTGCGGTGGCACTCCACGCACGGCCCCTGGTCGGCCTGCAGGGCGAACAGTTCCAGCAGCCGGGTGTGCTCGTCGGAGGCAGCGATCAGCTGGAGGCTGCCGCCCGGATCGGCGAGCATGACGCCGACCGCCGACACGTCCAGCAGGTCGTTGCACCGGTCGCACAGCCGATGCAGGAAGTCGATCAGGTCGAAGTCGTCGACCAGCGTGTCCACGGCATCGACCATGGCCGCCAGCAGTCGTTCTTCACGCCTCATGGCCTTTCAGTCCCTTCGCCGGAAGTCTCCGGCCCGTTTTCATCATTGCGGAAGCTCAACCGCCTGGCCACCACGTCCTCGGCGGCCTCCACCAGGCTCTGCCCGTGCCCGTAGGCGTAGCCCCGCAGGAGTAGGAGCGCCCGGGCGAGCGGCACTCCGGCCTGCACGCTGATCATCCCGGTGGCCTGGTGGGCGACGGCCCGGTACAGCTCCGAGCCGCTGTCGGCTCTGGCGAACGCGTCCCGTTGCGGGCCGCCGTGCAGAAGTACGGCGGTCAGGGCGTTGGCCACCAGCCAGGCGTCGGTCAGCGTCTCGTCCGGGAGCGGGCCGGGTACCGCGCGCTGCAAGGTCAAGGTGCCCAGGCACGCGGAACCGACGTGCAACGGCAGGCAGAAGACGGCACCGATGCCCAGCGCCGCGGCCTCCGGCAGCAGTACGGGCCACCGGCCTGCCGCGACCCGCGACAGGTCCGGTACCAGAACCGGCGCGCAGGTCACCATCACCTCGGGCCCCGGCCCCTGGCCCAGCGTGAACTGCAGGTCTTCCAGCCATGTGCTGGTCCCCTCGGTGCACCACAGCAGTTCGCTCTGGCTGTCGGCCGTTGTCGCGCACGCGGCGATGCCATCCACACCAAGGAGCTGGGCGCACAGCTCGGGGTCGGCACCGATCAGTCCCCGGTCTCCGGCGGCGGGCTGCAGGCTCCTCAGCACGGCAGCCAAGTCACAGCCGGCTCCCACCGCTTCTCACCTCCTCCCGGCACGACCACCGTCGCCCGCGGGTGAAGTCCCCTCAGGACACAACATACTCCGGACACCTTCCGTGCCAGAGATTCCTCGGCGGCCGGCGGACCAGGGCGCCCGCGCACGTCCGGCCCCGGCCCTGGCGGCCAGTGGGCGGCGCTGAAGGCCCCCGCCTGTCTGGTCACCCGCCTGCCTGGTCCCCCGCTTGCGGGGTGCCGCTCGGACCGGTGATCGCCTCGGCCGACGGCCAGGACCAGCGCTGATCGCACTGATCGTGGGTCCGCACGGAAGTCCGCACGGAAGCCTGCGGCGACTCACCCTGCGGTCGGCATACCGCGCGGTGGTGGCGCACCGTCGGCTTCGCGGCCGTGCGCGCCCGGGACGCCGCCGACGGTCGGTTCGACTCGGGCAAGGTGCCGGGGGTGGTATCCGGGGCCGCTGTGCCGATGGCGTCGGCCGGTGTGTCTGCGCCACGGGCAGGCAACCTGTTCGTGACCGGCGCCGCCCGGCCGGTCCCGCTCACCTCACAGCACGGGGCTCCGCCACCGGCTCGTAACCCTCCTTTGCCCCCACAGCGGGGCGTAGGGTGAGAGCGACAGCTGCCCGGAGCCACACTGCTCGTCCTCCACCCTGACATTGGCTTCCGATCAGGGCAGCATCGGCGGTGAATGCCGGAGAACGGACACGCAAGATGTCCGCACACAACCAGATCCCCACCCCGCTCGCCACCCCAATGAGTTCCCCGTGAAGCCCCCACGGCTCACAGTGGTCGTCCTGGCCGCCCGCTTCGTGGGCCACGACCAGCCGGCCCAGCACCTCGGCGAGGCATGCCGGGCCGCCCTGAACGGAGCGTATGCGGTGGGGCTGACGCTGGCCGCGGACGCCGCCCTCGCGCAGCGGGTGTCCCTGTGCGCGGCCGGCACCCTCGCCACCCACGGGGAGACCCTGCAGGTCAGCCTCGGCGAAGGCCCATGCGTCCAAGCACTGAACCAGATGGCGCCGGTACTCGCCGACGACGTCGACGACGCGGACGCCGTCCGGCAGTGGCCCACCTACGCCGAACAGGCCCGAGCCCACGGCATCCGCGCCATCTTCGCCCTACCCGTCCTGGGCGGCCCCGACCCGGCGCAGCAGCCCGGGCTCGTCCTGTGCCTCTACCGCGACCGGCCCGGCCCGATTCCCGAGGCTGACCTGCACCTCGCCCAGGACCACGCGGACGCCGCCGACCTGCTGCTCCTGGCCACGCCCACGCCGAATGCGGAAGACCTCGCCCACGCCTGGCTCCTGCCGGCCGACGCGGTCGTCCACCAGGCCACTGGCATGATCAGCTACCGGCACGCCGTGAGTATCAGCCAGGCCTTGGCCCTGCTGCGCGCCCACGCCCACACCCAGGGGACGGACCTGTCCACCCTCGCCCACGCCGTGGTCCACGAACGCCTGACCCTGCCCGGCCTTTCCGGCCCTCCCGCACCCGGCCTCCCACCACAGTGACGCGACCGCCAGCCGGCACGCACTGGTCGCCCTCCTGGACGACGGCGCCATACGTCCGACTCCGCCGGCGGCCTTGCGGGGTGGGGTCGACTGACGGTGGCAGCCGGCGCTTCGAGGCAAGCATCGCGTGTTGGTCCGGAAAGGGCTGGAAGGCGGTCGGTGACCGTGTTGGCCGCCGAGGCGTCGATGTCGACCCAGCCGTCGTCGACACGCGTTGCAGGCGGCGTTCTGCTGTTCACGGTAGCGGCAGTGGCGCATGCCGAAGCTGTGGAGCACTCGTCGATGGTGTCCTGCGCCGAGGCGGCCGACACTACGCGCCTTCCCCGCCCCAGCCCGCGGAAGATGGAAGTGCGCGGTGCCGGAGCAGGGAATCGCTGTGCGGGCCGGTCACGGCGCGCTACGGTGAGTAGTGCACCGTGGGACCGCCCAGGGCCGTGTGGAACCGGCCGAGCGGGCGGCCCCGGACGGGCCAGGTGGAGTCGAGGCGAGCAGCAGTTCCTGTCAGCGGGCGTATCGCGGCCCCCTGTGGCCGGACTCCTTCTCCCACCGCCGAACGCGCGCCCAGCCCCCGCTCCCGTCGCGGAGGCGGGAGCCTGCCGATCGGCGGCCCCGACGTGGACATCACCGAATCGCAAGCGCGCGTCGCCGAAGCGATGCGCGACCTGGTGCACCGCACCACCGACTTCGACCCCCTGGAACTGCTGCACGACCTGACCGCTCACGTGGCAGAGCTGCTGCCGGTGGCCGGGGCCGGCGTCACCGTCCTGGACGAGCTGGGACGCGTGGAGTACGCCACCGCCTCCGATGAACGCTGCCGGCACCTGGAGCAGGTCCAGGTCGACCTGGACGAAGGGCCGTGCCTGGAGGCCACCCGTACCGGGCTCGCGCTGGCGGTCAGCCCGCTGACCGGCCCGCCGGCCCTGCGCTGGCCCCGCTTCGCCCGCAACGCCCGGCGCGTGGGCATCACCGCGGTGGCCGCCGTCCCGCTGCGCTCCCCGGCCGTCACCATCGGAGCACTGAACCTGATGAGCGACCAGGACAGCGACACGGCGCCCAACGGCCCGCAGATACGCATCGCCCAGGCCCTGGCCGACGCCGCCGCCACCTGCTTCGGACACCAGCAGGAGGCCCGCGACCAGGCCTCCGTGATCGAGCAGCTGACCATCGCGCTCGACAGCCGCCTGGTGATCGAACAGGCCAAGGGGGTGCTGTCGGAACGCCTCAAAGTCTCGGTGGACGAGGCGTTCCAGCGCCTGCGCCAGCACGCCCGGGCCCGGCAGCAGAAACTCACCGCCCTGGCCTGGCCACCGAGGTCGCCCAAGGCACCATCCCCAACGAACTGGCCTCCAGCTGAGCCCGGCCAGCCGGCCGGAGCGCACCGTACGGTAGCCTGCCGTGCCTGCCGTGCCTGCCGTGCCTGCCGTGCCTGCCGTGCCTGCCGTGCCTGCCGTGCCTGCCGTGCCTGCCGTGCCTGCGACGGAAGGTAACCCATGCCCCGTATCAACCCGGACCAGCTGTGGGACCGGCTGCGCGCCGTCACCCGCGCCGGCCAGGGACTGGGCGCTCTCTCGCCGAGCTTCGCCGCGCGCCATCTCGGTTACGACGCCCTGACCTTGTGCCTGGCCCCCCCCCGCGGACACCTGGAACTCCTGTGGTGCGACGATGCCGCCGGCCGGCTCGGCCCGGCACTGGACGACCTGCAGTACACCCTCGGCGAAGGCCCCACTCTGGACGCCGCCCGCACCGGCCGCACCATCACCGAACCCGACCTGGCCGCCACCCCCACCGGCCGCTGGCCGCAGTTCCTGCCCGCCGCCTCCCGCACCCGCGCCCGCACCCTCATCGCCACCCCCCTGCGCCTGGGCGTCGTACCCGCCGGGGCCCTGACCGCCTACGGCACCGCCCCCGGCGCACCCACCGCCCACCAGCGCGACAGCATCATCCGCTTCGCCCGCGCCGCCCTGCTCCTGCTCCTGCAGACCTCCCCCGCCCGGCTGCTCACCGGCGACCACGCCCTGGGCATCACCCTCTACCGTGCCGAAGTCCACCAGGCCGCCGGAGCCCTGGCCGTCCAGCTCGCCCTCCCCCTCGACCAGGCCCTGCTACGACTGCGTGCCCACGCCTACGCCCACGACCGCGCCCTGCTCGACGTCGCCCACGACATCCTCACCCACCGCCTCCACCTTGAGCAGGAGGACACCGCCCCCTGACCCCGGCCGCCTCCGGCGAACGCCCCAGGCGGCGCGGCGGACCTGCTCAGCCCACCCGCGGCACCGGCGGCACGCTGCGGGCCGCGCCCGACCGCCCGTGCGCGGACGGCAGCAGACCAGGAGCCGTTCGCAGTTGCAGGTCGCCTCCCTTCGACACCTCGGCGATGGACGGCTGGGCGGTCGCCGGACCCGCGGTGCCGCAGCCGGCCCCGGGTAGTTCAGGTCTCGTTGGCCACCACCAGCGCGCTCCGGCCAGATCCAGCGCGGTCACCGCCGTCAGGTCCAAGCGGACGCCGCGGCCGGGAAGACGCCGCGCAAGCTCCCCCAGGTACCGTTCCAGGGCCGGGTGTGTGCGCGGCCCGATGGCGCCGCTCAGGCGCAGGACGGGCGGACGCACGGTCCACTGCGCCCATACCACTGCCGGAGGGGACGGCGGTGGCGACATGATCGCTCCAGGGCCCGGGGAGCTGAATGAAATTCCTGTCTTCAGGAGGCAGTTCGCCCGCCGCGGCCGGCGGAAACCCGCCGCCCAAGTCCCCGCAGCGCGACAACGTCCCTGGCCCTCTCATACGACCGCGGGCTGGGACAGGGGCCGATGCCCGCCCTCCACCGTAGGGCAACCCGACTGCGCCGGATCGGCCGACCATGCATCGCGGTGGAACGCGGCTGGCGTCCCCCACCGTGACCGTGACCGTCCCGGGCCCGGTCGATCAGTTGCGGATCGCTGCCCACCAGTGACCGCGCTCCCTCACCTGCCGACCCCACCACTACCTCCGAGCACTCACGACGGCACCACGGTTCGGGTACCAGGAAACCGAACCGGAGCGCGCCCAGCGAGCCACCGTTCGTTTCGCGCCCGGACCCTACGCTGAAGGGAGCCGGCTGCCGTACCCCCGCGGCCGGTCAGGTCGCCCGGCGTCCCGGACCCCGACGCCCGGCGACCGTCCCTGTGCAACGGCACCGCCCAGCGAGGGCATCGGCGCCTCGAAGGACGGCCTGCCGACGTTACTTGTGCCACCAGCGGGACGTATCGGCGCAGCAGCCGGCCGTGCGGGGCTGGATCAGCCGACAGACCATCGTCCATGACCGAAGGCGCCATGGCGCGTGGGCTGTGCGTTAGCGCGACGACATGCGTGCGGCCCTTGAAGCCCGAAGTGCTGGGTGACGCGCATGGTGCGCCACCGGTCAGGAGTGTCGCCGCCGGCAGGAGGCGGTGGCCGGACGCGTGGGCGCCCCCGCACACTCTCGCTCCCGGTTCTCCCCGGCGCGGTCACGTCTGAGTACGGCCGTTCCGCCTTCGCCGTCCACCTCCCGAAGCGGTGGCACACGGCCGACGGCGTTCTCTCTCTCCCCCGGGCCGGCAGCCGGCGGGGCGCGGACGTGCGCGGTGCGGCCTGCGGGCCGGGCGCTGTCGCCCCTTAGCGCCCATCCAGTACCACCGCCAGGGGCTTTGTCTTGCGTGAGAGCCCCTCCCACCATCGCAACAGATCCTGGTCTCCCCGGGCCGCGTCCCACTCAGTCAAGCCGCCCGTCTTACAACGTCACAGCCCGGTTCAGGCGTGTTGCTCCGGGTGGGCAGGAGGGTCGGAGCGCAGCGTCGACCGTGGCGCGCCGAGCAGTTGCAGACGATCGCGAACCGGGCGCCGGCGTGCGCGGTTGAGCCGGTAGGGCATGAAGGCGCCCCCGCCGGGGCGGGAGGGGATCGCGACAATCCGGGCGGGGGCGCCTGGCGGGGTGGGTCAGGGGCTGTGACGGGTGCGCACGACCTCTCGCGCCATGTCGTGGAGCTTTGCCCGCCGATAGCGTGCGTGCCGACGCAGGTGGTGGAATGCCTCGTCGACGGAGACCTGCCGTACCGCGGAGATCACTCCCTTCGCCTGTTCGATGACCACTCGGCTGGCCAACGCCTGCCGTAACTGATGGGTCAGGCGCTTCAGTTCTTCGAGGGCGGTGGAGTGCGCCAAGTAGGCGGTGGCTATGTCGTTCAGCAACCGGACCGCCGACAGGTCGTGGGACGGCCAGGGCCGGGCGGCCGTGTCATAAAGGTCGACAGTCCCCAGAACCCGGCCGTCACCGTACAGCGGGACGCTGGCGAGGGCCACCACGCCGAACCGGCGTGCCACCTCCTCGTACGCGGGCCAGCGCCCGGGGGCCCGGGTCAGGTCCACCACCACCACCGGACGCGCGGTCCGCAGCGCGTCGGCGCACGGGCTGCCGGTCAGGCGCTCCTGGGCTTCGCCGAGCGCGGTGGATGCCTCGTCCAGGGCTTCGGCGAGCCGTGGGCGGTCGTCCACGCACAGGGACACGCCCGCACTGCGCATTCCCAGGCTGCTCGCTCCGCACCGGGCCAGTTCGTGCAGCACCTGGCCGACCGGGGGGAGCCCGGCCAGCGTGGTGGCGAACCGGGTGGTTTCCGCGAACAGCACATCCTTGTCGGCCATCGGCCGGACGCCCCTTTCCTCGCACTACACGCGGTGTACTGATGCCTACGGTAGGAGCGGTAAGGCGGGGTGGTGATCCCGCGTATGGGCCGTTCACACCCCTCAGGTGGGCCGAGACCGGGGCCGCGCGGGTCTCAGGTGTCCGGACGGCCTCCCGGGGCGGGGTCCAGCAGCCCCTCCCGGATGGCCGTGACGACCGTTTCGAGCTGGCTGTGCGCGTTCAGCTTGTGCATGACGCTCTTGACGTGGCCGCGGGCCGTGTGCGGGCTGATGACCAGGCGTTCGGCGATGGCCTTGGGGCCCAGCCCCTGCCCGAGCAGCCGCAGCACCTCCAGTTCCCGCGCGGTGCAGCGGCCCCGACCCTGCTGTCGGGAGGCCGGCCGCGCCGGCCGCTCGGTACCGGACGGGAGCGGTTCGTCGCCGGGCACCGCGGCCAGTGCCGCGAGCGTGGCGCCCGCGACCAGCAAGGGTCCGGTGGCCGGGGCACGGATCGCGGCGAGGATGTCCGGGAGCGCGCTGTCCTTGGTCAGGAACCCCGCAGCGCCGGCCGCGGCCGCGGCGGCGAGCAGCCGGGGGCGGGGGTCTCCGGTCAGGATCAGCACGCGCAGGGCGGGGGCGGCCGTCTTGAGCAGTGAGGTGCCCGAGATGCCGTCGGTGCCGGGCAGGTGGACGTCCATCAGGACGACGTCGGTGCCCGTCCGGGCCAGGGGTAGTGCCTGCTCGACCGTGTCCACGGTGCCCACGCACTCCAGATCGGGCTGGGCGCCGATGGCCAGCTCCAGCGCGTCGGCCAGCGTCCGCTGGTCCTCGACCACGAGCACCCTGGTCATCGTCGACCCCTGCCGTGTCTGCGCTGTTCCGCGCCGTATCGGGAACGGACGTCTCCGAGCCTAGGCCCGGCCACCGCTTTGGCGCTCCTGTCCGGACGAACCCGGCCACCGCTCTGGCGACCGGTTGCCGGGCGGAGGACAGTGGAGAGCAGGGCGGGCGACGTACGGGGATCGCGCGGGGAGGTGTGCCCTCAAGTGACCACGTACTCCTTCGTTCTCTACGTCGCGGGGCAGACCCAGCGTTCCCACGAGGCGCTGGAGAACCTGCGGTCGCTGTGCGAGGCCCGTCTGCGGGGGTACTACGAACTGTCCGTCGTCGATGCCGTCGAGCGGCCCGAGCTGGCGGAGCGGTGGCGCATTCTCGCCACGCCCACCGTGGTCCGGTTGCGTCCCGTGCCCCAGCGGAGGGTGGTCGGAGACCTGTCGGACCAACACCGCGCCGCCCTCGCTCTGGGCCTGCCCCATCTGGACGAGTTTGGAGGCGCGTGACCATGGCCGCCGGTGACGACACGCTCCCGCGAGTGCCCACCAGCATCAACGGCTTCGACCGGGTGGCGCTGGGCGGCCTGCCCAAGGGCCGCTGCACCTTGGTGACGGGTACGGCGGGCAGCGGGAAGACGCTGTTCGCCGTGGAGTTCCTGGCCCTGGGCCGGCAGCGGTCCGGTGATCCGGGAGTGTTCGTCACCTTCGAGGAGTCGCCTGCCGACATCCGGCGCAACGCCGCCTCGCTGGGCTTCGACATCGCGGCCTGGGAAGCCGAGGGCGCCTGGGCGTTCGTGGACGCGTCCGCCGACATCGCCGAGGAGGGGCCGACGGTCGGCACGTACGACTTCGGCGCGCTGGTGGCGCGGATCCGCCACGCGGTGCGCAGGACCGGGGCCACCCGGGTGTCCCTGGACTCCCTGGGCGCGATCTTCACCCGGTTCCCGGACAAGGCCATCGTGCGGCACGAACTGTTCCGGATCGCCACCACGTTGGAGGACCTTGGTGTCACCTCCGTCCTGACCGCCGAGCGGACGGACGAGTACGGCAGCATCTCGCGCTACGACGTCGAGGAGTTCGTGCTGAACAACGTCATCGTCCTGCGCAATGGGCTGTACCGGGAACGCCGCCGCCGGACCGTGGAGATCGTCAAGCTCCGGGGGGCGCCGCACCGCACCGGGGAGTGGCTGTTCACCATCGACCCGCAGGACGGCATCGTCGTCATCCCCCTCGCCTTCCTGCCCCTCGACAAAGGGACGGTCCGGCGCGACCGGGTCTCCTCCGGCATACCGGCCCTGGACGACATGTGCGACGGGGGGTTCTTCCGGGACGCGGTGATCCTGCTCTCCGGACCCACCGGCGTCGGCAAGACGCTGACCGCGCTCAGCTTCATGGTCGCGGGCGTCGACGCGGGCGAACGCTGCCTGCTCTACACCTTCGACGAGACCGAGGAGCAACTGCGGCGCACCATCGCCGGCTGGGGCGTGGACCTGGCCCAACTGGACGCCACGGGTCTGTTGACCCTGGTGTCCGAGTATCCGGAGACCTCATCCCTGGAGGACCACTTCATCCGCATCCGCCGGTCGGTCCAGGAACTGCGGCCGCAGCGGCTGGTCATCGACACGCTGTCCGCGCTGGAGCGCATCGCCACCCCACGGGCGCTGCTCGACTTCGTCATCGCCCTGGGCGCGGTGCTGCGACCCCGGGGCGTCACCACCCTCCTGACCGCGCTGCCCGGCCAGTCGTACGCGGGACCGGGCGGTCCGTCGATCGCCGGACAGATCGCGAGCCTGACGGACGTCGCCATCCTGCTGCGCTACATCGAGTCGCCGGGTCACGTCGGGCGCGCCATCACCGTGCTCCAGACCCGCGGCTCGGCCCACGACCACCGCGTCCGCGCGGTCACGATCGACCACAGCGGTCTGCACGTGGGTGCTCCCTTGAGGGGTGTGTCCAACATCCTGGCCGGGTATGGGAGCCCGCTGCTGGACGCCAGGCCGTGGCCCGCCGGGCCGGCCGAGGGCACATCGCAGCCGGAGCCGCATGAATGACGCCGTCAGCCCGGGCTCCCGCTCCCCGTCACCCGGGGAGCGGGAGCCCGGCGGGCCGGACCACGAGGACATCGTGCGGGCGGTCCTGGCGGCGTCGGCGGACGGCATCGTGGCGATCGATGAGCAGGGCGTCATCCGCTACTGCAACCCGGCCGCGACCGAACTGTTCGGCCGCCCGGCCGACGACCTGACCGGCAGCGACCTCGGCTCCCCGCTCGCCGTCGGCGAGACCACCATCGACCTGGTGCTGCCCGCAGGCGGCAGCCGCGTCGTGGACATGCGGGTCACCACCACGGTCTTCGAAGGCGAGCGGCTGCACGTCATCGCGCTGCGGGACATCACCCGGCGGCGACAGGCGGAACGCGAACTGGAGGAAGCACTGGAGCGCCGGAACGTCGTCGTCGCCGTCGCGGCCCACCAACTGCACAACCCGCTGGCCGCCATCGGCCTCCTCATCGACGTGCTGCGCGACCGCTACGCGGCGGCCGACCCGCAGCGGCGCACCGAGATCCTCGCCCGGATCGCCGAGCGCGTCACCCACCTCCAAGGGCTCGTCCGCAAACTCCTCACCGCCTCGCGGATCGACGCCCACGAGGCGAGCGGCACCCCCGAGCGCATCCCCGTACCGGGCTTCCTCATCGAGCGGCTGGCCGACCTCGGTGAACGGGCGCAATCCGTCCGCCTGTCCAGCGGGCGCGGACTGCACGCGTACGTCGACCGGATCGCCTTCTCGGAAATGCTCACGAACTACCTGGAGAACGCCCTGTCCTACGGCCGCCCGCCGGTCGAGGTGCGGGCCGAAGGGAAGACCGAGGAGAGCGGCGGTCGCTGGGTGGACATCACGGTGCGCGATCACGGACCGGGGGTGGCCTCCGACTTCGTCCCTCGCCTGTTCGAACGGTTCAGCCGCGACCCCACCCACGAGCAGGGCACCGACGGGGCCGGCCTGGGGCTGTGGATCGTCCGCAACCTGGCCCGCACCAACGGAGGCGACGCGTGGTACGAGCCGCAGCCGAACGGCGCGTGCTTCCGCCTGCGGCTGCCGGGGGTGGAGGACGGAGGAGCGTGAAGCGGGCCGTGTGGTGATCGATCGTCCGCGACCGGTACGTTCAACCGCTCCCCTTTCGCGACTCCGGCACGGTCGCCAGGTCGTCGGCGGGTGACATCGCCCCGGCGGTGTCGGGTGCTCCGGACCGCGCATCCGGTGTCGACGCGCCGGGAGCGTCGCATGCCAGGAGCGGCGGTGCATTGCAGGCAACGGCGGGCGCCGACGCGCCGTTCGGCGTGCTGCGGCGGGAGAGGCCTGACGGTCACGGACCTGGTCGCACCGTTGCAGCGGGGCGGGCCGGGGCTGTCCAGGCGGTGGTGCGAAAGTGTGCCGCGCTGCGAGGCGAAGAGACCCTGTATCAGAAACCCGGCTGCCAGGTCATCGGCCTGCCGGCGGCAGCGAACGCTCGACCGGCTGTCGGCGAAACCCACCGACCGTACCCGCGCGTTCGGTTCCGCGGGCACCCGCCGTTCGTCCCACATACGCACTCATCGGGCGCGACGGTCGCCCTCCCGAACCGCACCCACCTCCCACGCGCAGCTCTCAGCGACAGAGACCAAGGGACCATGCACGGACCAACAGACGAAGAACTTGCCGGTGTCGTACCCACCGAAGAAGCTGGGCTCTTCCGGAAGCACAGGAGGAGGTGCCTGCCCTGGGCTTTTGCCCGTCAGGCGCCTTCTTCTCGTCTCACTTCGCCACACCGCTTTCGGCCAGCGGTCGTGTGGCGCCGGTGCCGGTTGAGCCGCTGGGCTTCGGCGAGCAGCCGTTGATGGGCCGCGATCAATTCACGCGCTGTGCGTTGCAGCTCATCGGCCAGCTCGCACACACCGTATGCACGTGTCCGGATGATGCTCCACCGTGCCTCTGCCACCATGCAGCCGGAGTGCCCCGAAACGGCGCTGCCATGTCGGCGCCAGAGTATGCGTGTCCGTCCACCGGAGTGGTTTCCCCCGACGCGCCCGGGGCGTACACCGGGCCCGGGGCGGAAACTGTGGCGCGGGGGTGTCGGGCCGGGGTGGGCGGGGGAACGATGGGGGCAGGCGCGGATGGCCGGCCGGACGGCGGCGCGGCTGACGCGCGGGAGCCGCGCGTCAACCAGCGCGCTGTCCGCTGGCTCGGCGAAAGGCGTAGATGGCCATGCCCAACGGCACGCGGGCGCTGCAACCCGGCGCCCCCTCCCCCGGCGACAGGCCCTCCGCAGCACCCCACCCGCCGTCCGGCGGCGGGCCAGGCATTCCCGCGCCCGCCGCGCGACCCACCGCCGGCGCCGAGGCTGCCGCACCTCCCGGTACGCAGGCGATAAAGATCCTGCTCGTCGACGACCGGACCGAGAACCTCCTGGCCCTGGAGGCCGTCCTGGCCCCGCTGCACCACCGGCTGGTGCGCGCCACCTCCGGCGAGGCCGCCCTCAAGGCGCTGCTGTCCGAGGAGTTCGCGCTGATACTGCTCGATGTGCAGATGCCGGGCATGGACGGCTTCGAGACCGCGGTGCACATCAAACGCCGCGCCCGCACCCGCCACGTACCGATCATCTTCCTGACCGCGGCCGGCCACAGCGCCCACCACACCTTCCGCGGTTATGCGGTCGGCGCCGTCGATTACCTGGTCAAACCCTTCGATCCCTGGGTCCTGCGCGCCAAGGTCACGGTCTTCGTCGCGCTGTACGACATCAACCGCCGCCTGCACGAGCAGACCGCCTTGCTGAAAGCCGAGCACCAGCACCGCGCCGGCCGGCCGGCCACCACGCCGGCCGTGAGCCCGCTGCTCGTCGAGATCGACTCCCGGCTGCGCGATGCCGAGGACGCCGCCCAGGACCTGTACGCTCAACTGCCCGCCCACGCCCTCCCGGCCGGCGCACTCGCCACCGCCGCGGCCCTGGCCGAGCACCTGTCCCGCCTGCGCCAGTACACCGACCTGCTGCTCGATCACACCGCCCCGCCCCCTCCCCGTGACCAGCGGCCTCCGGTGCCGGGCGATTCCTGACACCGTGCCTCTCGGACGGGAGCCGAGGGGACGAAGTACTGTTCACGGGGTGGCCACCGCACCGCGCAGCTTTCGGTTGCGAGTATCCGGGTGACGGCCGGTGGCGGGATACTGGCGGGAAAGCGATGGAGGACGGCTGGGTGGAGCTCTCGCAGGGGTCTGGCGGGCGGTTGCCCGGCGAGGCTGTGTTGACGGTGTGCCCGTTGCCGGACAGGCCGGGGCTGGAGGCGGCAGGGGAGATCAGCTTGAGCACACGCCCGATCTGGGAGGGGGCGCTGGAGCGTCTTGCTCGGTGTGAGGATGACGTCTTTCATATGGAGATGTCGGGTGTGACCTTCATCGATGTGGCCGGCGCGTCCGCGTTGGCCCGCACCGCACACGGCCTGGGCGAGGGGCGGCGCGTCGTGGTCAGCCGGCCGCCGGGTACGCTGCGGCGTCTGCTGGAGCTTTTCTGGCCAGATCTGGCGGCGATGGAGGTGACGCTGTGATGCACGCTCCCCCGGCCGACGAGCTCTTCGATCACCCGGCGCTGTTCTACTGGGACGATCAGCAATATGTGGAGGGAACGGTTCCGTTCATCCTCGACGGTGTGGAGGCGGGGGAACCGGTGGCCGTCGCCGTTCCCGCCGACCGGCACGCATTGCTGAAGCAGCAGTTGGGCCGGTTCGCCGATGCGGTGCGCTTCATCGACATGACGCAGGCCGGGCGCAACCCGGGCCGGATCATCCCGGGGGTGCTGCGGGCCTTTGCCGACGCCCAGCCGTCCGGACGTGTCTGGATCATCGGCGAGCCGATCTGGCCGCAGCGCACCGATGTCGAGTACCCGGCCTGTGCCCAGCACGAGGCGCTGATCAACGCGGCGTTCCGCGGCCGTGCCGTATCGATCCTCTGCCCCTACGACGCGGCCGGCCTGGACGCCACGGTGCTTGCCGACGCGCACGCCACGCACCCGTTGATCATCGATCCGGGCGGCCGGCGTACCAGCCCCGCCTACGACCCCGAGGCCGTCGTCGCCCGCTACAACCAGCCGCTGACTCCCCCGCCCACCGCGAAGACGGCCGACTTCGGCGCACCGGAACTGGCCGCGGTACGGCAATGGGCCACCGGTCAGGCGCGCGAGCTGGGGCTGACCGGCGCCCGGTTGCAGGACATGGAGCTGGCGGTGGCCGAACTGACCACCAACAGCGTGCTGCACGGTGGGGGCACGGGCACCTTGCGGGTCTGGAGCGAGGGACGTCAGGTGGTGTGGGAGGTGTGTGACCGCGGGCGGCTGACCGACCCGCTGGCCGGACGGAGCCCGGTGCCTGCGGGGCAGCTCGGCGGGCGTGGGCTGCTGCTCGTCCACCTGGTCTCCGACCTCGTACGGATGCACACCAGTGAGCAGGGCACCACGGTGCGCTGCTATTTCTCCTGCTAGCTGTTGCCGCCGGGGGGAGTGCTGGAGGGCGCTCCCCTTTCCGTACCGCTCCCGGCACGTCCCCTCGACCGTTCCGGAGCAACTCCCGCGCGCAGGGTTGGCCTCGGCTCCCCCGTGTGCTGCTATGAGGCGAGTTCTGCCGAGTTGACCGAAGTGACCTTAGAAGCAACCCATGGAACGCGAGGATTCATGGACACTTCTCGCAGGCACCAGCAGACACCCGCCCCGAACGGGCACGACCACCCCCACAGCCCCAGCGGATCCGCGTACCCGTCGGCGTCGGCGTCGGGGACGTCAGGGGATGACGACGGGCGGACGACGGCGGAGTGCGGCCACGAGCGGGGGCACGTACTGGATTCGCTCTTTCACGGGCAGGGGTACGCCACAGCCGCCAGCCACCGGATCTTCTGTGACCGATGTCGGCTGCGCCGATGGCTCGACGTGGAGGCCGTGCTGGCGGGCAGTCAGGAACAGCTCGGCATGGTCCCGCCCGGGACGGCGGCACGGGTGGCGCGGGCCTGCGAGCCGGGCCGGATCGACCTCGCCTCCCTGGCTTCGGAGTTCCGCCGTACGGGCCACTCCCTCGTGCCGCTGCTGCGCGGCCTGGCGGCGGCGTGCGAGGCGGGCTCGGGGGAAATGGTGCACCTGGGAGCCACCACCCAGGACATCCAGGACACCGCGCAGTCCCTGGAGATGCGGGACGTGCTGGACGAGGCGGACCGGGAACTGGCCGCCATGACGACACGCCTGATCACGCTGGCGGGAACACACCGCGACACCCTGATGGTGGGCCGCACCCACGGACAGCCCGCGCTGCCGATCACCTTCGGCCTCAAGGTGGCGAGCTGGCTCGACGAACTGGTGCGGCACGGTGAGCGGCTGGCCCAGCTCCGCGAGCGGGCCCTGGTGGCCCAGCTGCACGGCGGCGTCGGCACCATGGCCGGCTTCCAGGGGCGCGGGCAGGAACTGCTCGCCGACTTCGCCGCCCGCCTGGGGCTCGGCGTCCCGGTCGTCGGCTGGCACGTCGCGCGGGACCGGGTGGCCGAGTTCGGTACCACGCTGGCCATGCTCACGGCGACGCTCGGCCGGATCGCCGAGGAGGTACGGGTGCTCTCGCGCGCCGAGGTCGGCGAGCTGTCCGAGGGCTGGGAGTACGGGCGGGTCGGCAGCAGCACCATGCCGCACAAGCGCAATCCCGAACGTTCCGAACAAGTCGTCCTGCTCGCCCGGCTCGCCCGGTCCGCCGCCGCGCTCGGCGTCGAGGGCATGGTGCAGGAGCACGAGCGCGACGCACGGGGCCTGCGGATGGAATGGGTGACGGTCGCCGACGTGTCGCACTACACGCTGGCGGCGCTGGCCATCCTCAACGAGGTCCTCGCCGGGCTCCAGGTGCACGATGAGCGGATGGCGGAGAACGCGGCGTCGGTGGCGGAGTTCCTGTGTACCGAGGCACTGATGCTGGCCCTCGGCGAACGCATCGGCAAGCAGAGCGCGCACACCCTGGTCTACGAGGTGAGCCAGCGGGCGCAGAGCGACGGCCGTCCGCTGCGTACCTGCGTACGCGAGTGCGCGGAGATCACCTCCCGGCTCTCCTCCACCGCGCTGGACGACCTGCTCGACCCGGCCCGCTACGTGGGCGAGGCCGGCGCCCTGACCGACCGGGCGGTGGCGCACGCCCGGCTCCGGCCGGCCCAGCCCGGCGCGCCGGTCCCGCCACCGCCGGCCCGCGCGGAGGAGGGGGTGCCCTCATGACCGCTCTGCTGCGTTTCGACGGTGAGCGGGCCGGCGAAGCCGACATCGAGGCGCACACCCCCGAGATGCGCGGGCAGCGGCAGCACCTGATCCGGCAGCTCGCCGTGCAGCGCGGCGACCGGATCCTGGACATCGGCTGCGGCCCCGGCTACCTGATCTCGGAACTGGTGGATCCGGTCGGCCCGGACGGCGAGGTGTGCGGCATCGACATCAGCGCGTCGATGCTGGAGCTGGCGCGGGCGCGGTGCGCGCCGGCCGGCGCGCGGGTGAACCTGGTGACGGGACGCTGTGAAGAGATCCCCTTCCCGGACGCGTCGTTCGACGCCGCCGTCTCCTCACAGGTCTACGAGTACGTCGGCGACATCGAACGCGCGCTGGCCGAGCTGTACCGGGTGCTGCGTCCAGGAGGCCGCGCGGTGGTGCTCGACACCGACTGGGACTCGCTGGTGTGGCACTCCGCCGACCGGCTCCGTATGCGGCGGATCCTCGACCTGTGGGAGGACCACGTCGCCGACCCCCGGCTGCCCCGGCGGCTCGGTCCGCTGCTCCGGGAGGCCGGGTTCGCCGAGGAGAGCCTGACCACGCTGACGTTCCTCAACCGGCGGTGTGATCGCGACACCTACAGTTACTGGCAGGTCGGCTTCATCGAGGCGTTCCTCGCCGGCCATCCCGGCGGGGATCCGGAGGTGACCGGGGCCTGGAGCCGGGAGCTGCGCGAGCTGGACGCGGCGGGGCGGTACTTCTTCAGCCTCGGCCGGTACGCGTTCACCGTGGTCAAGCCCGGCGACTGAGTCGGGAGCCGGTCCGGAGGGAGCGGGCCGGGGCGCACCAGGGGCCCCGGCCCGCTGCCTTCGCGGGCGGCCGGTCGACGTAGGGGCACGGCCTCCGCCTCACCCTCGTACGCGCGCGAACTCCCGGAGGAAGTCCGCCAGCGCCCGTACGCCCTCCAGGGGCATCCCGTTGTAGACGGACGCCCGTACGCCGCCCACCAGGCGGTGCCCGGCCAGGCCGAGGAATCCTTCCTCCTGCGCGCGGGCGAGGAATTCCCCGGTCAGCGACTCGTCGGCGAGCCGGAAGACGATGTTGGTGACGGAGCGGTGGTCCGGGTGGGCGGTGGGTCGGTAGAACGCCGTGCGGTCCAGTTCCTCGTACAGCAGTGCCGCCTTGGCCTTGTTCGTCCGTTCGGCCACCGCCAGGCCGCCCTGGTCGCGTATCCATTCCAGGGTCAGGGAGAGGACGAAGACGGCGAAGGTGTTCGGGGTGTTGTCCAGCGACTTGGAGGCCGCGTGGACGGAGTAGTCCAGCAGCCGGGGCGTCTCGGGCAGCGCGTGGCCGAGCAGGTCGTCGCGGACGGTCACCAGGGCGACGCTGGAGGGGCCCAGGTTCTTCTGGAAGCCGGCGTAGATGATGCCGAACCGGCCGTGGTCCAGCCGCCGCGAGAGGATGTCGCTGGTGGCGTCGGCCACCAGCGGGGCGGGACAGTCGCGCGGGAAGTCGCTCCAGCGGGTGCCGTAGACGGTGTTGTTGCTGGTGAGGTGGAGGAAGGCGGCGTCCGGCGGGCAGTGCCGCGCGGTCACCTCCGGTATGCGGTCGAAGCCGGTGGCCTCGCTCCCGGCGACCGTCACGGCGGTGCCGTAGCGGGCGCCTTCGCGCTGCGCCTGCTGGGCGAACAGGCCGGTCACCACGTATCCGGCGGTACGGGTCGGTGACCGGCCCATGAGGTTGAGCGGCACGGCGGCGCACTGCATCCGGGCGCCGCCGTGCACGAACAGCACGTGATGATCCTCCGGAAGCCCGGTCACCTCCCGGTACAGCGCCACGGCGGAGTCGAGCACGCCGGTGAACCGGGGGTTCTTGTGACTGATCTCGATGATCGACGCGCCGTCGTCCGCATGGGCCGCGAACTCCTCGCGCACCCGCCGGGCCACCGGCCGGGGCAGCGTCGCGGGCCCCGCGGAGAAGTTGTACGCGCTCCGGGACTCCGGCGCGCCGGGTATGCCCTGTTCCGCCCCTTGCCGCCCGGTCATTCCGGCGTCTCCTCCCGATCGCCCGTACGTCGACCCACCCGCCCGGTGCACGGCGCGGCGTCCGTACGGAGCCCCGCTCCCGTGCCGAACGCCCTCGCCCGCAGCCGTACGGCCATCGGCGCCCGCCGCCTCAGCACATCCGCAGCTCCTCCACGAACGCCTCCACTCCCTCGGCGCGGACCCGCGCGACCGCGTCGGTCGCCGGGCTCGTCCGGTCCCGCAGCCGCCTGGCCAGCGGTTCCAGCTCCTCGACGGGCGCCACCGGATCCCGGCGCAGCGACGCCGTCGCCAGGTCCAGGGCGCGCCGGCCCCACTCCGTCAGCGGCACCCCGGTGACCTCGGCCGCCCAGCCGCGGGTCTGGACCTCGGCGGCGGCCGTACGGGCGTCCTGGAGCGACCAGCCGCCGAACAGGTCGCGGCAGCCTTCGGTGTCGCCCAGCCAGCCCAGCAGCATGGCCAGCCACGCGAAGGTCTCCGCCCGGTTCATCGTGGGCAGGTGCCGGATCTCGACGAAGGTGCCGCGGCCACTTTCCCGGAGCACCGCCTCGCCCCGGCCGGCCGTCACCGCCTCCAGCGCCTCGGCGACGCTGCACGCCTCGTCCAGCCGCATCCGGACCCGTACCGCCGGCCAGCAGAAGACCAGGCCGGACGCCAGGTCGGCGGTGGTGCAGTGCAGGGTGCGCTTGGTGCCGTCCGGGTCGACGAACTCGGCGTGGCCCGCCTCGGCGAACTGCCAGGTCGTCAGCTCGGGCAGCAGCGGGGTGTGGAGGATGCCGTTCCGCGTGACCTCGAAGATCGGCAGCGCCCACGCCTCCCGCATGTAGTCCGCCAGGCTGCCGTACAGGCGGCGGGGGTAGTGCAGGCGGTGGGCGAAGAACGGGTTGCTGTCGGACAGTTCCGTGTAGCCACGCAGCCGCAGGGAGTACCAGGGCTGCACCCGGCCGCCGAACACCGCGGAGTTGGCGCCCCACGCGAAGATCAGCGGCGTCATCTTGATGAGCGTGTTGCAGGCGTCGATCACCCGCGGCAGCGGGACGTCGACGTTGAACTGGACGGCGGCGAAGCCGGGCCAGGCGTCGCTGGCGTAGTGCCCCGGACACCGCTCGGCCTGCGCCAGCCACAGGCCGTAGTGCGCCTTGTCGGCCAGGTACGGGCCGCCGAGGGTCTCGGTGAGCGGCTGGCAGCCGTGCGCGAGGGCGGACAGGCCCTCGGCCGCCAAGGCCGGGAACACCACGTCGTCGAGCGTGCGGTGCCAGGCGGCCTTGGCGGCGGCGAACCCCTCTTCCGGCGGCAGGGCGGCCTCGACCGTGCAGAAGCCGTAGTCATTGCCCACGTCGAGGGTTCCGTGGTCGCGCACCGACCGGGCGCCCACCAGCGCGCCGGTGGTGGCGTCGCGGTAGGGGGTGAACTCGGGTCGGAGCGCGAGCCGTTCGAAGACGGCTTGCACCGCCGAGCGGCCGGCCGCGGCCCCCCGGCGGTCGACGACGGGCAGTTCTGACTCGATGCCGATCTTCATGTTCCAAGCTTTCCGTCGAAAAGGGGCGTCGGTGGCGTGGCCACGCTAGGGCCCGGAACCAGGTCCCCGACGAACGCCTGGCCGCGCTTCACGCTTTACGGTGAACCCCACCCCGTCCCCGATCTCCAGTATCTGGCTCTGCGCGTCCGGCACGCCGCCGAGATGCTGCCGGTACGCGGCGATGACCTCGGCGTTCTTCTTCGGGACCAGGATGTTGTCGGCCACCACGAGGCCGCCCGGCCGCAGCGCCGGCCAGCAGGCGTCGAAGTCCCGGACGTACAGCTCCTTCCAGTGGTCCAGGAGGACGAGGTCGACCGGGCCGGTCAGGGTGGGGACCAGGGCGGGCGCTTCCAGCGCGGTCAGTTCGACGACGTCGGCGAGTCCCGCCTCCGTCACGTTGTCCCGCTGCTCGGCCTGCTTTCCGGGGTCGACCTCGATGGAGTACAAGCGTCCGCCGGTGGCGCGTACCGCCTCGGCGAGCCAGAGCGTCGAATAGCCGACCGATCCACCGACCTCCACGACCGTCCGCGCGGCCATCGCCCGGACCAGCGAGTTCAGCAACTGGCCGACGTCCGGGCCGACGTCGAGCATGAAGGAGCCGGCGCGCTCGCGCAGAGCGGTACCGCCTTGCGCGCGCAGTGCCTCCAGCTCCCGCTGCTCCTTGAGGGAGCGTTCCTCCAGCCTGGCCAGGACGGTGGTGAACCGGCTGTCCGGTTCCGGCAGGGCCCGCCCCATCAGGCGATCCCGAAGAAGCGGCGGGCGTTGTCGTACAGCAGGCGCCGCTTGGCCGTCTCGTCGATGTCCTTCCGGTCGGTCAGGGCGGTGACCGCGCCGGGGAACTTGGCGTCGAAGTGCGGGAAGTCACTGGCGAACAGCAGATTCTCCGCCAGCCCCTGCTCGATCAGCATGGGCAGCAGCGGGTCCTCCGGCTCCACGCCCAGGTAGCACTGGCGCTTGAAGTAGGTGCTGGGCCGCTCGGGGAGCGGCGGCCGGTCCTTGGCGAACTGCTCGGCGTGGTCGTCCATCCGGTTCAGCCAGAACGGGGCCCAGCCCGCGCCGCTCTCCATGAAGGCGAACCGCACTCCAGGAAAGCGCTCCAGGACTCCGCCGGTGATGAGCAGCATGACCGCCGTCATGTGCTCGAAGGGGTGGCTGACGAGGTGCCCCTGCATGGTGTCGTGGGTGCGTTCGGTCCCGATGCGGGGGATGCGTGCGACCCCGAACCCCTCGTGGAAGCAGACGGCTATGTCGTGTTCCTGGCAGAACTCCCACAGGAGGTCGTAGACCGGGTCGTCGATGTTGGTGCCGGCCACCGTGTTGGGCCGCAGGATGACGGTGCGTACGCCCTGCTCCAGGGCCCGGCGCGCCTCGTCCACGGCCAGCACGAGGTCGTGCTGCGGCAGTGCCGCGACCGGGAAGAGCCGCTCCCGGTCCGCGGCGCAGTAGGCCAGGGCCCAGTCGTTGTACGCCTTGGCGACCTCGTGCGCGAAGGCGGAGCTGCGCAGGGCCGGGAGCAGCCCGAGCACCTTGGACGGGAAGATGTAGGCGCGGTCGATGCCCTCCCGTTCCATGGCGGTGAGCCGGTCCTTGGGGTCGAGGCCGCCGCGCTGGAGGGCGCCGAGCACGTCCACGGCGGCCGGATCGTCCGACTTCCAGCTCCCCGGGGTGTAGGTGGCGCCCTGGGCGGTGCCGAACCAGGCGGCCTGTGTGGGCCGGCCGTGGAAGGTGGACGAGGGCCGTTCGATGACCCGGCCCTCGGCCGTCAGCCGGTCGTCCTGGTAGGAGGGCATCCAGGCGGCGTACTTCTCGGGCAGTCTCCCCCGCCACCAGTCGTCGGAGTCGGGGAGCACGATGTGGCTGTCCGCGTCGATGACGGGGTAGTCACGGTGGGCGACCATGTACCACTCCTTCAGGAAACCCTGGGAAGGTCTGTCGGTCGGCGCGCACGGCCCGCGGACCGGCACGCACATGCCGGTCCGGGCGCCGGTTCTCAGGCCGGTGACGGCTCACGCGCCCGAGTGCAGCTTTCGTCCCGCTCGGATACTTCGGACCATTGTTCCCGCCCAGCAGGAATACGGAAGGGGGGACACCCGGCCAATGGGGCACCAGTCGGCCTGTCCCACCACTTCCGTAACGAGAGGCCACTTCTGGCGCTCCGGGTGAACGGTCATGAGGAGCCGGCGCCCTTTTCCGCTTCCCCGCCCGGAACACGGCCCACCGCACGGAGAACATCCCCGCCCCGCCGCGCCGCAACGTCTACGACACCGAAGGCCTCCAGTCCCCGAGCCACCCGGCGGCCTCGCAGCCCGACGCCTGCTGCGGTGTCAGGTGCGGCCGCCCCGGGGTGGCCGCGCCCACTCCTGGGCCGGCGTCGGCAGCCCCGGACCCGCACGTCGTCCGCCTCCACGGCGAGCGTGGCGCTACCGGGGGTGCCGTACGTGCCGCCGCCCGGCTTGACGGTGCCCGCCGAGCGGCCCTCGACGATCCGCGCGTCCGCCGCGTGCTTGCCGGTGCCCTGGAGGGTGATGTGCGGCTCGTCCGCCGGAATGCGCACCGCCTCGCGGTACGTACCCGGCGCGACGGCGATGACGATCCTGGACCGGTTGCCGGGCGGCACCGCGTCCGCGGCCGCCTGCACCGTGCGGAACCGGCCCCGGCCGTCCTTGGCGACGGTGAGTGTGGTGGCAGCCGCCGCCGTCCTGACGGGCAGCGACGCACGCGGCCCGGCGCCGGAGCGGACGAGGGACGGTACGTCCGCGGCGGCGTCGAGCGTACGCCGTGTCGTCCGTCGACGCGGTCTCCCGGAACCAGCTGTGGTGCACGGTGACATCGGCCTTGACGTTCCTGGTCCAGCCGGTCCCGAACGCCTTGTCGTGGTGCTCCAGCCGGTTCCAGGACACCGTCAGATACGTGGTGTCCTTGCGGCTGTCGATCAGTCCGTCGGCCATGTCCGGCACGCCCACGCGCAGGGTCGCCGCGCGCCGCCGGTGCGGTGGCCGAGGTGTTCTGCCGTTGTCTGAAGTCATGTGTCCGCTCTGCCGGCCCGGAGGTCAGGAAACCTGTGGCACAGCGGTTGCCGCCGGCACCGGAAAGGCTGCTCCGCGCCCCGTGACGGGTCGGCGGAGCCGGTGCTGTCCGCCGTCGGGCGGCGCCTTGCACGCGCGCGGGCGGGGCGCCACTCATGACCGCATTGGTCTGGACCTGAAGTCCGTCAAGTCGCCATGCTGTTGACAAGCACACGCCAACCAACTCCGTAAGGAAAGGCCCCGCCATGCCCCCACAGCCGCCTCGGCCCCCGCATCCCGCGGCGCCCCCGAGCCGAGCCACCGCACCCTCCGGACCCGCCCGTCGTTCGCTCCTCGGGGTCCTGGGGGCCGGTGCGCTCGGTGCCGCGTCCGGGCTCTCCGCGCCCGCCGCGCGGGCCTTGCCGTCGCCCGCCCGGCCGGATCACGCGGCCGCCGTGCGCCCGGCGTTCCTGGGTACGTACGGCAACGGCATCGTCTCCTGCACGTACGACACCACGACCGGCGCCCTGACCCGGCGGGGCGGCTTCCCGGCGGTCACCGACCCGTCCTTCCTCGCGGTCTCCCCCGACGGCAGGGTGCTCCACTGCCTCGACAACGGCGGTCGGCAGGGCGCGGTACGGGCCTTCGCCATCGGCACCGGCGGCGCGCTCACCCCCCTGGGCCCGGCGCGGTCCACGGGCGGCGCCAACGTCACGCACCTGTCGGTGCACCCCGCCGGCCGCTACCTGCTCAGCGCCAATTACGGCGCGGGCAGCGTCGCGGCGCACCGGATCGACGCCGACGGCAGCGTGGGCGCGCGTACCGCACTCGTCCAGCACACCGGCTCCGGACCCGACCCCGAACGCCAGGAGGGCCCGCACGCGCACCAGGTCGTCACCGACCCCCAGGGCCGCTACGTCTTCGCCGTCGACCTGGGCACCGACAAGGTGTACACGTACCGGCTCGACACCGCGAGCGGCGCACTGCGGCCGGTTTCCGAGGTGCGCTCGGTGCCGGGCGCCGGCCCCCGCCACATGGTCTTCCATCCGACGGCCCCGTACGCCTACGTCGCCAACGAACTGAACAGCACGGTCACGGTCTACGGCCACGATCCGGCGACCGGCGCGCTGACCCGCGGCGAGAGCCGGCCCACCGTCCCCGGCGGTTCCGGGAAGGCCGTCCGCAACTACCCCGCGGAGGTGGCGATCTCGGACGACGGCCGGTTCCTCTACCTCTCCAACCGGGGACACGAGAGCATCGCCCGGTTCGCCGTCACCGGCGGCGGATCCGGCCTGCGCCTGGTGGACACGGTGCCGAGCGGCGGCTCATGGCCCCGGCACATCAGCCTGGCGCCTGGAGGTGCGCTGCTGTTCGCGGCCAACCAGTACGGCAGAACGGTCGGCATCTTCACCGTGAACCGGAACACCGGCGCACTGTCCCCCTCCGGACCGCCCTTCCCCACGTCCTCGCTCGGCTGCGTCCTGCCCGTCTGACGTCGGGGCGTTCCGGTAAGAGGTGTACGGGCCCTCACCGGTCAGCCACCCGTCGCCATTGGCAACAGGCGCACCGTGGTCGCGCCGAGCAGCGCGCCGTCCTGGCCGCGTTGGGTGGCGAGTATCTGGCGGCTCGATCGGGCCTCGGGGATACGGGCTTGGTCCCGTGGGTCGATCGTGAAGGCCTGGTGGTCGGCGTATTCGGGGTGGGCCGTCCGTTGGGCGTCGGTCAGCCGGGTGGGGGCCAGGCGCAGCCAGCGGCCCTCGTCCGACAGGGTTCCGTGGTCGAGGGTGATGCCGCCGTGCGGTGCGTAGACGAGCTGCCGGCTGGCGACTCCGGCGCCGGTTCCCCGCCATACGACGGTGGTGTCGTCCAGCCACGTCGCGGCCGACGTGCCGAGGTCCAGGCCGAACGCTCCGCCGAGGGTCGGCGTGAGGTACGCGGGATCCCCGGCCACACGCCAGACCTCGTGTCCGTACAGGGAGAAGTCGAGCGTCTCGTCGACCGGGACGTCCTTCTCCTCCTTCTGGTGCAGGAGGTAGCTGAGCGAGTCCGCGTGGCCGGTCAGCGGGACCTCGAAGACCAGGCCGAAGGAGTCCCGGCGCACCGGCTGTACGGGGTCGTTCCACTCCGGCGGGTGCGCCGCTCCCGTCCAGGGGTGCAGGCCCCAGCCGTCGTAGGCGCCGTCGGCCCGGTGGTAGTGGATGACCGCCTTCGTCGGATCCTGCTCCGGGTACGCGCCGGGGGGCCGGGCCGAGGTCACCACGGTGCTCCCCTGTTCGGTCCACGCTTCGGGCGCGGCGGTGAAGTCCAGGGTGCGGGCGGGGCCGTCGGGGATGCCGTCCTTCTCCACGGTGAAGGAGATCGCGTGGGCGCCTTCGGCGGGGGTGAGCCAGGCGAAGGCTCCGTACGCGTCCCGGCCGGTGAAGTCGGCGGTCCGGCCGTCGGCGGTCCGCAGCCGCAGCCCTGCGTGGTTCCCGTCGGCCCGCCGGTAGTGGATGACGGCCCAGTGGCGCGCCGCCGTCGGTTTCTCCGGCACCGGTGGCCGGCCCGCGGTCGTCGTGGCGCGGTCGCCCGCGGTCCGGCCGGCGCTGTCGACGGCGACCGCCTTGTAGCGGAGCGGGGTTCCGGCCGGGAGGTCCGCGGTGAGGTTCTGGGTGATCCGGTAGAGGGCGTGGTCGGCGGTGCCGAGCGTCTTCCAGGGGCCGTTGCCGATCTGGGCGGCGAAGACGACCCGGGGGTGGCCGCCGCCACTGACGTCGGCGGAGATCTCCGCCGTCCCGGTGGCACCGGCGGCCGGGGCGTGGAGCCTGAGGGAGGGGCCGGCCGCGGGCCGGGCCGGCGGCCGCGCCGCCTTGTAGACGACCGACGACAGGGCCGGGACGGTCACGGTGGTCTTCCCGTCGGCGTCGCTGCGTACCGAGCCGGTGGTGCCGTAGAGCGCCTGGTAAGGCGTGTGCGGCGAGCCGGTCGGCAGGGTGACGGTCCGGGGTCCGGTCGCGTTGTTGACCGCGACCAGGTAGTCGCGGCCCCGGCGTACGTCGGTACGGGAGAAGGCGTACACGGAGTCCTGGGACAGGCGCTCGGTCTGTACGCCGTCGCGCAGGGCGGGGTGCTGCCGGGTCAGCCGGGAGAGGGCGGCGACGGCCCGGTAGAGGGGGTGGGTGGTGTCGTACGCGTCGGAGGCGGCCGTACGGCCGGTGCCGATCTGGTCGTCGTCCAGGTAGTCGGGCACCTTCGAGGCGAACAGCGGCTGGCGGGCGTCCACGTCGCCGCCGGAGCCGGTGAAGCCCTGTTCGTCGCCGGAGTAGACGACCGGGTTGCCCCGCGAGAGGAACATCAGCTCGTGGGCCAGGCGGTCCCGCCGCAGCAGTTCGGCGTCGTCGGCGCCGGGGTGGTCCTGGGCGACGAAGGAGCCGATGCGGCCCATGTCGTGGCTGCCGAGGAAGGTGACCTGGCTGTAGGCGTTGGTCCGGTCGGTGCTGTACCGGTAGTCCTGCGCGAAGACGCGGGCGAGGTCGGCGGCGGGGCCGCCCCGGGAGGCGAAGTTGCGGGCGGCGGCCTGGAAGGGGAAGTCGAGCGTCGCGTGGAGGCGGCCCTGGGTGACGTACGGGGCGGTGACCGAGGCGTCCGCCGAGAACGCTTCGGCGAAGAGGAAGAAGTCCCGGCGTCCGTGCCGCGCGGCGTAGCGGTCGAGTGCGGTGGCCCACTGCGTCCAGAAGGCCATGTCGACGTTCTTGGCCGTGTCGACCCGGAAGCCGTCCACGCCGAAGTCGTGGATCCACTTCTGGTAGATCTCCGCCATGCCGCGTACGACCTCGGGGCGCTCGGTCCACAGGTCGTCCATGCCCTTGAAGTCGCCGTACAGGGCGCTCTCCCCGGCGAAGGTGGAGTTGCCGCGGTTGTGGTACATGGCCGGGTCGTTGAGCCACGCGGGCACCTTGCGGTCCTGCGGGCCGGTGGCGGGCCGCGGGGTGTAGGGCGAGCCGGCCGCGTCCGTGCCGTGGACACCGGTGCTGTCGTCGTAGGGGCGGCCGTGCGGGTCCAGGTAGGGGTAGGCGCCCTTGCTGCGGTACCCGTAGCGCTTCTCGGCGTAGTCGATGGTGTCCGCGGTGTGGTTGGTGATGACGTCGAAGAAGACCTTCATGCCCTTGGCGTGGGCCGTGTGGATGAGTTCCGACAGGTCGGCCTCGGTGCCGAAGTGGGGGTCGACCCGGGTGAAGTCGGTGACGGCGTAGCCGTGGTAATTGGCGCTCGCCCGGCCGTCGCGGACCGTGACGGGCTTGTTCTTGAACACGGGGGCGAGCCAGAGGGCGGTGGTGCCCAGCCCCTTGACGTAGTCGAGGCGGTCGATGACGCCCCGCAGGTCGCCGCCCTGGAAGAAGTCCTTGTCGGTGGGGTCGTACCCGGTGGCCGTACGGTCGCCGGTCAGGCCTCCCCTGTTGTTGGACGGGGTGCCGTCGGCGAACCGGTCGGGCAGGAGCAGGTAGAACTGTTCCCTGCTGACGGCGGGCCGGTCCGGTTCCCGGGCGAGGCGGGCGTCCGACGGCGGTGGGGGCGGCCCGCCTGCCGCCGCCGGGGATGCTGTCGGCGGCAGGGCGGTGGCGAACAGCGCGAGCGCCAGGGCGGTCAGGTGGTGTCCGGGTCCGGTCATGTGACGCCTCTTCTCGGTGTCATGGTGACGGACGCGGACGGGCCGTCGCCCTGCCGCGAGGCGCGGGGCCGCCCGGCACCGGGGAGGTGGGCCGGGCGGCCGTTCTCGGTGACCGCCGGCGGTGGTCGGCGGTCGGTGCGCTTCGCGCGGGGCGGTGGTCAGTTACGCCAGGTGTCGTTCAGCCTGATCCCGGCGCCGGTGGGGACGGTGGCCCTGCGGTCGGCCCCGCTCTCCCAGGTGACGTGGCCCGCCGCGTCCTTGCGGAGGTACTTGTACGCGATCGACGTGCCCGCGGGCAGGTCCACGTCGAGCTTCCAGGTGGGGTAGCTCGCCGGGTCCAGCTTGCGGGCCTTGGAGGTGTTCCAGCCGCCGAGGGCGGGGTGGTCGCCGACGACGTAGATGTTCTGCCCCCACTGCGTGGTGGCCTTGACGTGGAAGGAGGCTCCGGCGGTTTCCGGGGGCTCGGTCGGGGTGGTGCTGCCGCACTTCTTCGCCCCCACGTGCAGGGCGAGGGCGGTGTCGGCGCCCAGGGTCGCGGTGAACTGCCCGGAGGAGTCGACCGTGACGGCCTTGCCGGTCTGCACGTCGCAGTACCGGCCGGCGGGCAGGGAGGTCTGGAAGGTGCGGGTGAGCGGGGAGCCCTCGTGGTTGACGGCGACGTACGCCTTGTCGCCGCGCCCGAAGGCGATCTGGTTGCCGCCGTTGTCCCACCAGTGGGTCACCGGTGTGCCGGCGGCCGTGTTGCGGAGCTTGACCATGCTCGCGATCTCACGCCAGGCGTGCTGGCACTTCCAGCCGCCCTTGTCACACGTGTCGGCCTTGCCGTTGTTCGGGCCGCCGGCGTCGTGGTCGGTGAACTCGTAGCCGGAGTGCACGTCGGGGGAACCGTACGGCCAGGCCAGCATGAAGACGTGGGCGAGGGTGTAAGCGGCACCGTCCTTGTAGCTGAGGGAGCCGCCGTTGCGTTCGGTGTCGTGGTTGGTGACGAACACGGACGCCTTGTCGCTGCGGAGGTAGTTCCAGCCCTCCCCGAAGTTCTTCAGCGCCGCGAGCTTTTCCTTGGTGAAGACCCGCTTCAGGTCGTAGGCGTAGTGGAACTCCTGGACGTCTCCGGTGCCGTAGTACTCGGCCGGCTGGACGTCCTCACCCGGCGCCCCGATGGTCTCCTGCTTCCAGTAGACACCGGGGTCGGTGAGCCGGGACTTGATGTTGACGAGGTCGCCCTCCGGGATGTGCTTGGCGGCGTCGACGCGGAAGCCGTCGACGCCGAGGGAGAGCAGGTCGTTCAGGTAGTCCGCGATCGTCTTGCGGACGTGTTCCTCGCCGGTGTCCAGGTCGGGCAGGTCGCCCATCTCGCAGTTCTGGGATTCCCAGCGGTCCCGGTAATTGACGATCTTCTTCCGGCAGGTGTCCAGGTCGGCGCCGGAGTAGGTGCCGGGGTAGTCGTACTTGCTGAAGGGCGAGCCCGCGGAGCCCGTGCCGGAGGCGTTCGCCATGTGGTTGATCACCGTGTCGGCGACGACCTTGACGCCTGCCGCGTGACAGGTGTCGATCATGCTCTTGAGGTCCGAGCGGTCGCCCAGCTTGGTGCCGATCTTGTAGCTGACGGGCTGGTACGCCGTGTACCAGGGGTTTCCCGCGAGGTGCTCGTTGGGCGGGGAGATCTGGACGTACCCGTACCCGGCGGGGCCCAGCTCCTCCGTGCAGGCCTTCGCCACGGAGGAGAAGCTTCTCTCGAACATCACCGCCGTGACGTCCTTGCCACCGGGCGCACCGGCTTGCGCCGGCGTCGGTGCCGTGACGGCCACAGCGGCTCCTGCCACGAGGGCAAGTGCAGCGGCCACGGTCTTTCTGGCCATGGTGTGCTCCAGTCTGAGGGGATGTGGGGGAGCCTCGGTGGGCAACGCGCCATGCCGGACAAGGCGGATCTGGTTTTTGCAGCAAGATTTTGCGGTCGAGACCGTACGGCGCCGTTCACCGCAGGTCAACCCCTCATGGCGTAAGGCCAGTTCATCGAGGCTGGAGGCGAACTCCGCTTGTGCAAACTCTTTCGCAAGTGTTTCAGCGGTGTTACCTTCAACGAACTCCGGCCCGCGGCCGTGGGGTCCGCAGCAGCGGTGTCCCCAACGCGCCCGGCCGTCCGGGCCGGAGTGCCCGACGCTCCCCTCCCCTGCCGTGCCGCCCCCTCAGACGGCCGCGAACAGGGGCTCCCACCACGACCGGTGGGTGCGGTACCAGTCCACCGTGGCGGCCAGCGTCCGCTCGAAGCCGGCGCGCGGCCGGTAGCCGAGTTCCGCGGTGATCTTGCTGTGGTCCACGGCGTACCGGCGGTCGTGTCCCTTGCGGTCCGTGACGTGGGTGATGCGGCCGGGATCCGCGCCGCACTGCCGCAGCAGGCGGCCGGCGAGTTCGAGGTTGCTCAAGGAGGTGCCACCGCCGACGTTGTACGTCTCTCCGGGCCGTCCGCCCGTGCGCACCAGCTCGACCGCCCGGACGTGGTCGTCCACGTGCAGCCAGTCGCGGACCTGCCGCCCGTCCCCGTACACCGGCAGGCTGCCGCCGGTCAGCAGGGTGGCCACGAAGCGCGGGACGGCCTTTTCCGGGTGCTGGTACGGGCCGAAGTTGTTGGAGCAGCGGGTCACCCGGACGTCCAGGCCGTACGTACGGTGCTGGGCCAGTGCGACGAGGTCCGCGGCGGCCTTGGACGCCGCGTAGGGCGAGCTGGGCCTGAGCTGGTCCTCCTCGCGCGCGGCGCCTTCCGGCACGGAGCCGTAGACCTCGTCGGTGGAGATGTGCACGAAGGTGCGCACGCCGTTGCGCAGTGCCGCGTCCAGCAGGGTCTGGGTGCCCAGCACATTGGTGCGGGTGAAGTCCGTACCGTCCTCGATGGAGCGGTCCACGTGCGACTCCGCGGCGAAGTGGACGATCTCGTCCTGCCCGGCCGTCAGGCGCCGCACGGTCGCGGCGTCGCAGACGTCCCCCTGTACGAAGGTCAGCCCCGGGTGGCCGCGTACCGGTGCGAGCCGGGCGAGGCTGCCCGCGTAGGTGAGTTTGTCCAGCACGGTGACCGCGGCGCCGGGCGGCCCCGACGGGCCCAGAAGCGCGCGGACGTAGGCGGATCCGATGAAACCGGCACCGCCGGTGACGAGAATGCGTGACGTCATGAGGCCAGCCGCACCTTACTGTGATCGCCGACGACGAGCCGGTGGGCCCGGTGCGGGCGCCGTGCCGCGGCCACGACCGCCGCACTGCCGATCAGCGACCGCTCGATACGGGGGGCGCCTTCCAGACAGGCGCCGCGCAGCAGGACGGAGAAGTCGACCGCGCTGTCCTCGATCCGGCAGTCCTCGGCGACCGAGGTGTACGGGCCGACGGTGGAGTTGCTGATCACCGCGCCCGCGCCGATCACCACGGGCCCGACGATCCGCGACCCGGTGACCACGGCCCCTTCGGCGATCCGGACCCGGCCCACCAGGACGCTGTCCGCGTCGACCTTGCCGTCGACGCCGCCCGTCATCCGGTCCAGGACGTGCCGGTTGGCCTCCAGCAGATCGTCCACGCTGCCGGTGTCGCGCCACGGCCGGGTGGTCGTCTCCGCCCGTACGGTGAGGCCCTGGTCGATCATCCACTGCACCGCGTGGGTGATCTCCAGCTCGCCGCGTCCGGACGGCCGGATGGCCCGTACCGCGTCGTGCACCGCGGGGGTGAAGGCGTAGACACCGACCATGGCGAGGTCGCTGCGGGGGTGCTCCGGTTTCTCCTCCAGGCGGTGCACGCGCCCCGCACCGTCGGTCTCGGCGACGCCGAAGGCGGTGGGGTCGGGCACCGGAGTGAGCAGCAGCCGGGCGGCGTCCCGGCCGGCGGCGGCGCGCCGGACGAAGCCCGCCACGCCGTCCTCCAGGTAGTTGTCCCCGAGGTACAGCAGGAAGTCGTCGTCCGCCAGGAAGTCCCGCGCGATCGCCACGGCGTGGGCCAGGCCGAGGGAGGCGGGCTGGCGGAGGTAGGTGACGTGCAGCCCGAAGGCGGTTCCGTCCCCCACCGCGTGGCGGACGGCGTCGCCGTGGTCGCCGATCACCACTCCCACGTGTGCGATGCCGGCCTCGGCTATCGCTTGCAAGGCGTAGTGCAGTACCGGCCGGTTGGCGAGGGGGAGGAGCTGTTTGGCGCGGGTGTACGTGAACGGACGTAACCGGCTGCCGGTGCCCCCGGCCAGGACCAGGGCTTTCACGTCTGCCACCGGTGTCGTGGAAGGGGCGGGGTCTGTCGTCTCACGGATCTCTCCTCGAACGAAGGTCGCGGTGTCACCGGTGCGGGCGGCTCCTGACTCAAGCAGAAGCCGCCCGGGAACCGCAAGACTGCTCGGAAAGTTGCAGAAATTTCTTGCAGGCTCCGGTGATTGATGTTTGACTCACTCCCGGCACCGCCCAACGGCGTTGCACGGCACAGCGGTTCGCCCAGAAGGGTGGGAGCAGCAGTGACAGGTCGGCACCAGCGCGAAACGCTGGAACGGGAGGCCGGACATCTGGCCCCGGGCGCCTCGGACGAGGCGGCCGTCGGGCGCCGGGTGTTCGCCGAAGGGCACGGCCCCGTCCTCACGGACCTCGACGGCAACCAGTACCTGGACTTCGCGGCGGGCACGCTGACCCAGTCCCTGGGGCACGGACACCCCGACGTCGTGGAAGCGCTGACCGCGCAGGCCCGGCTGCTGTGGAACGTGCACGACTCGGCGACGCCCGGCCGCGCCGCACTCCTGGAACTGCTGGCCAGACTGCTGCCCGAACACCTGAACACCTACGCCCTGTTCTCCACCGGGGCGGAAGTGGTCGAGGCCGCGTTACGGGTGGTGCAGGCGACCGCCGAGCCCGGCCGCAACCGGATCGGCGCGCTGCGCGGCGGGTTCCACGGCAAGACCATGGGTGCGCGGATGCTCGTGCACTGGGACGTCGGCCACCAGGCGTTCGCCGGCAACTCCGTCCTCGGATACTCGCCCTACTGCTACCGCTGCCCGCTGGAACTGAGCCGCCCCTCGTGCGGGCTGCGCTGTGCCTCCCTCGTACGCAAGCACATCGCCGACAAGCCGAACGTCTCGGCGCTGGTCTTCGAGCCCGTCCTCGGCGCCGCCGGCGTCGTCGTACCACCCCCGGGGTACTGGGAGCAGATCACCGAGGCGTGCCGGGCCAACGGGGTGCTGCTCGTCGCCGACGAGGTGCTGACCGGCGGCGGCCGGACCGGCACGTTCCTGGCGAGCGAGCAGTTCGGCATCGAGCCGGACCTGGTCACCCTGTCGAAGGGCATGGCCAGCGGATTCCCGTTCGCGGTGCTGGCCGGGCGCGCCGGCCTGCTGCGCCACCCGGTGGCCTCGGTGACCGGCGCCCACTCGGCGACGTACGGCGGCAATCCGCTCGGGATCGCCGCGGCGCGGGCGACCCTGGAGGTCGTCGAACGCGACCGCCTGGTCGAGCGCGTCCGCGTCCTGGGCGAACTGCTGCACGAACGGCTCGCCCCGCTCCCGGCCCGCTTCGAGAACCTCGGCGACGTCCGCGGCCTGGGCCTGCTGTACGGGCTGGAGTTCGTCACGGACCGGCAGAGCCGCACCCCCGCGCCGCACCTCGCCAGGGCCGTGTACGCCCGCGCCCTCGACCTGGGCCTCCGAGTGGCCCTCGGCGGCCACATCCTGCGCCTGGCGCCCCCGTTCACCCTCGACGAACCGCTCCTCGACGAGGGCGTCAGCCTCCTCGAACAGGCCCTTGAGCAGGTGCTGTCGTGATCGTCGCGGAGCATCTCGTCAAGGAGTTCCGGCTCGCCGAGCGCAAGCCGGGCCTGGCCGGCAGTCTGGCCACCCTCTTCACCCGGCAGCACCGGACCGTCCGCGCGGTGGACGACGTGTCCTTCACGATCCCGGCCGGCGCCAAGACGGCGTACATCGGCGCCAACGGAGCGGGCAAGTCCACCACGATCAAGATGCTCACCGGCATCATGACGCCCACCAGCGGGCGCTGCCTGGTCCGCGGCATCGAGCCGTACCGGCACCGGAAGGCCAACGCCCGCGGCATCGGGGTCGTCTTCGGCCAGCGCAGTCAGCTGTGGTGGGACCTGTCCGTGCCGGACTCCTTCCGCATCCTGCGCCGCATCTACGAGATCCCCGGCCCGGTCTACCGCCGCAACCTCGCGCTGTACCGGGAGCTGCTGGACATCGACGCGCTGGGCACCACACCCGTGCGCCATCTGAGTCTGGGCCAGCGGATGCGGGCCGAGATCGCGGCCAGTCTGCTGCACGACCCGCCCGTCGTCTTCTGGGACGAGCCGACCATCGGCCTCGACATGGTGCTCAAGGACGCGGTACGGCAGCTGGTCAACCGCGTGCACCGGGAACTGGGCACGACCGTCGTCCTGACCAGCCACGACATCACCGACATCGCCGCGATCTGCGACAGTGCCCTGGTCGTGGACCGGGGGCGGGTGGTGCACCAGGGCAGCATCCGGGACCTGCTGCGGACCGCCGACCGGCGGTCCGTCCTCTTCGACCACCGGGACGCGACGGCTCCCGGGCGCGCCTGCGCGGACATCGAGCGGGGGCTGCCCGGGGTGAGCGCCTCAGCGGCCGAGGACGGCCGGATCAAGGTCGAGTATCCGGTGGACCGGTTCACCTCGCGGCAGGTGCTGGCCTTCCTGCTCGAACGCTTCGACCTGGTGGACTGCTACGCGCCGGAACCGGACCTGGAGGACGTACTGCGGCGGATCTACGGCGGCGGGCACCCCGGACCGGTCCCGGCCGAGGTCCCGTGCGGGCCCGCGGCAGGTGGGGCATGAGCGGCTCCCCCGTACGGAAGGCGGCGAGCGGCGCGCCCGTCCGCCTGGCCGCGCGCGCCGGGCACTACCTGCCCTTCGCCACCGGCGGGCTCCAGTCCCTGTTGCAGTACCGGTCGTCTTTCGTGACCACCGGCATCACCGCGGCAGCCGGCGCGGCGGTCTCCGTCTTCCTGTGGCGGGCCGTGTACGCGGGCTCGCCACCCGGCGGCGGCCCGGGCGGCTTCACCACCGGGACCGTCACCACCTACCTGCTGATGGCCCAGGTGCTCCAGGTCCTGCACGCCAACCGGGTGGACGACGAGGTGGCGGCCGAGGTGTACCGCGGTGACGTGGCCGTCATGCTGGTCCGGCCCGTCAGCTACCCGGTCGTCCGGTTCTTCGCGTGCCTGCCGGTCGTGGTGGCCAACGCCGTCCTGGTCGGTGTGCCCGTACTGGGCCTGTTCGCGCTGCTCGTCCCGCTCACGGTGCCCCGGCCCGTCGACGCCCTGCTGTTCCTCGTCTCCACCGTGCTGTCCGTCCTGCTGGCCTTCCTCGTCAACCTGCTGACCGGCATGACGGGGTTCCTCACCACCAACACCTGGGGCGTGCGGATGGTGAAGCAGAGCGTGGTCGCCTTCTTCGCCGGGCAGTTGGTACCCCTCGCGCTGATGCCGGGGCCGCTCGGAGCGCTGGCGTCCGTACTGCCCTTCCAGGGCATGGTCGACTCGCCGCTCACCCTGCTGCTCGGCCGCTACGACGGGGCGGCCGGCGCCGTCGGCGTACTCGCTCTGCAAGGCGGCTGGGTGGCCGGTCTGGCGCTGCTCGGCGCCGTCCTCTGGCGCGCCGCGCTGAGCCGTCTGGAGGTGCTCGGCGGATGACCCGTACGGTGTGGCGCCACGTGCGGCTGGCCTTCTTCCTCGGCGGGGTCGGGCTGCACCGGCTGAGCGCGTACCGCATGGACTTCGTGCTCGGGGCGGGGGCCTTCCTGATCCGCGTGGGCCTGCAGACGGCGGTGGTGGGCCTGGTCTTCCGGCAGATTCCCGCCCTGGGCGGCTGGAGCTACCACGAGGTGCTGTTCCTGATGGGCTTCTCGCTGTTACCGCGCGGCCTGGACCACCTCTTCACCGACCAGCTGTGGGAGCTGGGGCGCAAGCTGGTCCAGCGCGGTGAGTTCTACCGCTATCTGATCCGTCCCGTCGATCCGCTGTTCGCCCTGCTCTCGGAACGGTTCTTCCATCCCGACGCGCTCGGCGAACTGGCCATGGGGGCCTTCCTGGTGTGCTGGTCCGGCAGCGCCGTCGGCCTGGACCTCACCCCGCTGCAATGGGCCGTCGCCCCCTTGCTGGTGCTGTGCGGCGCGCTGATCCACGCCTCGGTGAAGCTGCTGTTCGCCTCGCTGTCCTTCTGGACCGTGACCAGCCTGCCGTCGATGTACGCGGCGAACCAGGTGTCCGAGTTCGCCGTCTACCCGCTGGACATCTACCACTCCTCGCTGCGCGCCCTGCTGACCTGGGTGCTGCCGTTCGCCTTCACCTCGTACGTGCCGTGCGTCTACCTGCTGACGGGCTCCGTGGGGCTGGTGGTGTGGCTGCCCGTGGTGACGGCCGGTGCCCTGGCCGTGGCGCTGACCGTCTGGCGGCGCGGCGTCAACGCCTATGAAATGACCGGGAGCTGATCCCACCCATGATCCGCGACGAACACCTCGTCCCCCTGCTGCGCGCCGCGCCCTGGATGCCGCGCGACCTGCGCGCCGCCCACCGCTACGACGTCACCGACCACGCCGAGCCGGCGCCGGACGAGCTGCTGCTGATCGTGCGGGCGGCCGGGGGCCCCGCCTCCGGTGAGCGGATCTTCGTGCCCGTACACCGGGAGCCGTCGGGCGCCTGGGCCGAGGCGCGCGCCGACGGGCCGTCGGGGCTCGCGGCCGTACGCCGGGTGCTGACGGGCGCGCGGCTGCGCACCGCGCGCGGCGGTCACGTGGAATTCCGCCGCGCGCCCTCGGCGCCGGCCGGCGAGGCGCGGTGGCTGCCGTTCGACCAGGGCTGGTCCTCCAACGCGCTCTCGCTGGTGGAGATCGGCGGCGTGCCCTGTGTCCACAAGACCTACCGGCGCCTGGACGAGGTGATCCACGAGCCCGACGTCCTGCGGCTGATGAGCGGCACCGGGCGTACGCCCGAGTGGGCCGGGGACTACACGTACACCGATCCCGTCCGGGGAACCCGGCATCCGGTGGGTGTGCTGTACCGCCACGCGCCCGGGCAGGGCATCGACGCGCCGCTGCGGGCGAACCTGCGTTCCCTGTGGCCGCGGCTCACCGACGGCATCCCCCCGGAGCAGCTCGTACGCGACCATCTGCGACCGCTCGAACCGAGGCTGCGGGCGGCCGGACGCTTCCTGAGCGCCTTCCACCACGACCTGTCGGCACGCCTGGGCGGGCCGGCCTCCGGGTACCCCGTGGCCGACGCCCTGCCCCGGACCGCGGCGCAGCTGCACCGGCTGGCCGTGGTGGACCTTCCCGTGCCGCCTGCCGCCCGGAGCGCGGCCTTCGCCGCGTTACGGGCCGGGCTGGACCGGCTGTACGCCGAGCTGGGCGGCCGGGCGACGGCTCCCGGGGCCGGTCCCTGCCACGGTGACCTGCACCTGTCGCATCTGCTGTGTGCCGAAGGGCCCGGCAGCACCTGGCGGATGAGCGTCATCGACCTGTCCACGCCCGCCCTTCCCGAGGACGGTCCCGGGTACGCCGCGCAGTCACCCCTCCAGGACCTCGTGGCCGTCCAGCGCGCGCTGGAGTACTTCGCGGCCGACGAGGCAGCCTTCGAGAGCGCCCGCCGGCTCGACATGGACGCGACCGCCACCATGTTCGGCTCCCTGGACGGCGCACCCGGACTGCCGGACGCCCGGCGGGACGTGCTGAACACCGTCTTCCGCACCGCGGACACCTGGCGCGAGCGGGTGCTGCACCTGCTGCTCGGGCCCACGCCCGACAGCCCCCTGCGGCGGCTGCTGTACCTGCGCCGCCTCCTGCACGAGCTGAGCTACAACCACGCCCACGCCCGCCCCTACCACGCCGCGATCGACCTGCGCCACGCGCTCGCGCCGGCCTCCCCCACCCCGTCGACCCACGCAAGGACGTGACCGCCGTGAACGCGCCCCGGATGCACATCATCGAGACGTACTTCGAGTGCTGCGGCTTCGACCACACCTTCCTGCAGGGCGGCACGTCCGTATACCTGTGGAACCTGTCGAAGACCTTCGCCGCCCGCGGCCACCGGGTCTCCATCGTCACCCCCGCCCACGGCAGGCTCGACGACCTGCGGCAGCGCTACGAGGTGGAGGACCTGGCCTACGAGGACACCTACGAACTCCCCGTGGTCCTCGACACCCGCGTCTGGCAGGGCTTTCCCGCACAGGTCGGCCTGGCGCTGCGCACCACCGCGCACCGCATCCGCCTGGAGGGCGTGGACCTGTACTTCCTCGCCAACGACCACCTGAACCAGCTGCCGGACACCTTCTACCCCCCGTACTCCGCGAAGGGCCGGGACCTGGTGTTCTTCAAGCCGCTGGTCTTCCAGGTGGACTGTGTGCGCTTCCTGCGCGGCTGGTTCGGCGACGAGAAGGCCGTCGTCCACGCGCACGAGCCGTACTACCACTACCTGCTGCCGGCCGCCCTGCGCGCGGACCCGGCGAAGCTGGTCGTCAGCAACGTACAGAGCAACATGCCGATCGCGAAGAAGGTGTACCGGCCCGAGGTGGCGCGCCTCTTCGACCTGCTCGGCGTGGACGTCGAGCTGCCCGGCCCCGAGCCCGAGCCCGAGGCACCCGCGGCGCTCGTCCAGTACCAGCAGCTCACCCACCTGCACTACACCTACCCGCCGGACCATGTGGCGGTCTACGAGCTGACCGCCGAGCACGCCGACCTGATCGACTTCCTGTCGCCCGGCCAGCTGGACTTCTGCGCGGGCTTCCGGGACACGCCGTTCGAGCCGCTCTTCCGGCAGCTGCCCATCGCCGACGTGGTGCGCCGCAACGCCCACAAGATGTTCGTCGGCGGCTGCGCCATCTCCGACCGGTGGCTGACGTGGGATCCCGCCGAGGTGGACCGGGACCGGGTGCTCGGCGGCCTCGGCCTCGACCCCGCGCTGCCCACGTTCTTCCACAACGCCCGCTACGCCGTCCACCACAAGGGCCAGGTGGAGCTGATACGGGCCGTGGACCGCGTGCTGGGCGAGGGCCTGAAGGCCAACTTCGTGATCCGCTGCATCTCCGGCAACGGCATCGACGACCCGCTCTTCCACGAGGTCGCCGCCCGCCACCCCGGCCGGCTGCACTTCGAGTGGGAGCGTGTCGAGGAGGCCCGCGTCTTCGCCTGCGCGGCCGCGTCGGACTTCGCCCTGTTCCCCTCGAAGTTCGAGATGGACACCTTTCTCATCGCCCAGGGCGAGGCGATGGCCGTGGGCGCGGTGCCCATCGCCACCGACCAGCGCGGCATGGCGCACTTCCGGCACGCCGACGGCCCCGACACGGCCACCGGGTTCGCGGTCAACCGCTCCTTCGCGGAGGACGACGCCCTGCTCATCGACGCGCTCGCGGCCCGCATCCGGCAGGCGGCGGCCCTGTGGTCGGACGACCCCGGCCGCTACCGGGAACTGTCCGGGCGGGCCTCGGCCGTCGCCCGCGCCTTCACCTGGGACCACTGCGCCGACCTGCACCTGGCGGCGTTCACCCGGCTGTGGGAGGGCCGGCCCGCCGAACTGTCCACCGAACTGGCCCTGCGGCACGGGTGGTTCGGCCTGCTCGCCGACGACCAGATCACGACGGAGGCCGCGGTCGAGCACGGTGACATCGAGGCGTACGAGCGCTGCGCGCCGTTCGACGCGGACGCGGCCGCGCGCCTCTTCCGCGCCGCGTGGCTGCGGGCCGACTTCGCCGCCTGTGCACGGACCCTCGGCCGGTTCCCCCGGGCGGTGCCCGCGGAGGAGGCCGACCAGCTGCGCACCCGCGCCCGCATCCTGGCCGACGGGCGTCTGGAGTACCGCCTCCCGCACGCCGAACGGGTGCAAGTCGTCACACCACAGCGAGGCCCGGCCCGCGCACTTCCGACGGTACGCATGCTGGAACGCACCGGCCCGGGAATCTTCGTGGGCGAGGCGCCGGACGCCGACGGCCGACTGCTGCTCACCCTGTCCTCCGGCCGGGTGGCCTGGGACGAGGTGCGCCATGACTGACCTGCGTGCCGTACGCGCGGTGCTGCTCGCGGGCGGCGAGGGACAGCGGATGGGCCCGCTCGGAGCGGGACGCCTCAAGCCGCTGGTCCCCTACGGCGGCACCTGCCGGCTCATCGACTTCAGCCTCGCCAACGCCCGGGGCTCGGGTCTCCCGGAGGTGCTGCTGCTGTCCCAGTACGAGGAGCGGCTGCTGATGGACGACCTGCACCGCGTGTGGAACACGGAGCCGGGATTCCGGGTGCGCTTCGGCCCGTACGACGCCGCCTACCGCGGCCGGGGGCTGCCCGCCGAGCTGCCGCGGCGCACCTGGCCGCTGGAGCGCGGCACCGCCGACGCCCTGATCCGCAAGGCCGAGTACGTCTTCACCGAGGGCGTCGAGGACGTCCTGGTCCTGCACGCCGACCATGTCTACCGGTACGACTACGGTCCCCTCGTCGCGGCGCACCGGGCTTCGGGGGCCGCGCTGACCCTCTCCTACCAGCGGATCGACAGGCGCTGGGTGCACCTGTTCGGCATGGTCAGGTTCGACGGCGGCGGCCGGCTCACCGAGTTCACGGAGAAGCCCGAACACCCCACGTCCGACCTGGTGTTCGCGGCCTTCTGCGTCTTCGACGCCGCCGTACTGCGCCGGTACCTGACCGCGCTGGACGGCGGTGACTGGCAGCACGACATCAGCCGCGACGTGATTCCCGCGATGCTCGCGGCCGGGGAGCACATCCGCGGGCACGAGGTGCGCGGCCACTGGGAGGACATCGGCACCGTCGAGCGCTACCACCGGGCGCACCTGGCCCTCGCGGCCGGCCCGCGGGCACCGCTGCCCGTCGGGCGGATGCCGCGGACGGTACGGCCGCGGGTCGGCCGGCGCTGGATCGCCGACGCGCCCGGAGTACGCGCCTCGGTGGTCCCCGCGGACCTCGTCAACGCCGGGCTCGTGACGGACAGCGTGCTCTTCCCCGGGGTCCGGATCGGCGCGGGAGCCCGGGTGCGGCGCAGCGTGGTGCTGCCCGGCGCGGTGATACCGGCGGACGCCGACATCGACGGGGCGGTCGTCCTGGAGGACGGACGCATTCAGCACATTGCCGAAGGAGTGAGCGCATGACCTCGTACGAAGACCACAGCAGCGCACGGCGGCCGGGCGGCTACGACGTCCTGGTGGCCGGCGGGAGCGGTGTGGACACCATCGTGCGCGTGGACGAACTGCGGGTGCCGCCGGGCGATTCGGTGTTCGTCGAGCCGCTGCGGGACTACGTCGGTCACACCGGCAACGGGGTGGCGCTCGGCTGGCACGCACTCGGCCTGCGGACGAAGTTCATCGACTTCCTCGGCGACGATCCGCAGGGCCGCATGGTGCTGGAGCACTACGCCCGCCAGGGCCTGGACTTCGCCCACCTCGTCTCGCCGCACGGCACGCCGCGGGCGGTGAACCTGGTGGACCGGCAGGGCCGCCGGTTCTCCTTCTACGACGGCCGGCACCCCGCCGCTCTCCGGCTCCCCCGCGACTTCTACCTGCCCTACCTGGAGCGGTCGGACCACGTCCACCTGTCGATCATCGGCCACAACCAGGACATGTACGAGGACATCCACCGTCTGGGCGTGACCAGTTCGACCGATCTGCACGACTGGGACGGGCGCAACCCCCACCACCGCCACTACGCCCTGCGCTCCGACTACGTCTTCCTGAGCGCGGCGTCGATCCACGACCGGCTGGAGGCCGTGCTGCGGGGGATCCTCGACGAGGGCCGGGCCCGGTTCGTGGTGGCGACCGACGGGGCCGATGGCTGCTACCTGCTGGAGCGCGGTGCCGAGCACGTCCGGCACTTCCCCGCCGTCCGCCCGGAGCGGCCGGTGGTGGACAGCAACGGTGCCGGTGACGCGTTCGTGACCGCCTTCCTGCACGCGTACTTCGCGGAGCGTCCCTTGGCGGAGTGTGTGCTGGCCGGGTCGGTGGCCGGGGCGTTCGTGTGCGGCAGCGCCGGCACCCACACCGAGTTCATCGACCTGCCGGGGCTGCGCGCGGCCCGTGACCGCGCGGCGGCGAGCTGGTCGGGTGCCGACGCATGCATCTGATCCACTTCGCCTTCGAGTGCGGCGGGTTCGACAACCGTCTGATGCGCGGCGGGCTGTCCCCGCTGGTGTGGAACCTCTCGCGGGAGTACGCCGCGCGCGGCCACCGGGTGTCCCTGGTCACCCCGGCGCACGGGCTCATCGGCACGCTGCGGCGCACGCACCCCGTCGAGGAACTGCCGTACGTCCATGAGCACCAGGTCCCGCTGGTACTGGACCCGAAGACGTGGCCGGACCACCCGTCCGAGGTCACCCTGGAGCTGACCACCCGGGCGTACCGGCTGCGGACCGACGGCGTGGACGTGTACTTCCTCTCCGACTCCTGCCTCGACCTGCTGCCCGACCGGCTGTACCCGCCGCCCGGCACCGAGGGCACCGACCTGGCGTACTTCAAGCCCCTGGTCTTCCAGGTCGCGGGCGCCCACTTCATCCAGCGGTACCTGGGCGGGCAGGAGGCGGTGGTCCACGGCTTCGAGCCGTACTACCACTACCTCCTGCCGGCCCTGTTCGCCGGCGATCCGTCCCTGCGGACCGTGAGCACGGTCGCGGCCAACGCGCCCGTCACGCAGAAGGTGTACCGCCCGCAGGTGGAACGGCTGCTCGGCATGTTCGGCGTAGGCGCCGGCCTCGACGCGCTGGAGGAGGAGCTGCCCGCCGAGGACAGCCCGGGCGCGGCGATGGCGCGGGTGCTGGCAGGCACCCGTATGCACGTGGAGTACGGGCCGGACCATGTCGCCGTCCTGCCGCTGGTGCTGGCCCACGCCGATCTTCTGGACTTCGTCTCGCCCGGCCAGCGGGATTACTGCAGCACCTTCCGCGACACCCCGTTCGAGAGCCTGTTCCACACCTTGCCGGTCTCCCGGATGGTGCGCGCGCAGGCCCACAAACTGTTCACGGGCGGCTGCGGGATATCCGACAGCTGGCTGGCGCGGGATCCCGGGGCCGTCGACCGCGAGGCGGTCCTGCGCTCCCTGGGCATCGATGCCTCCCTGCCGGTCTTCTACCACGCCGCCCGGTACGCGGTGCATCACAAGGGCCAGCTGGAGCTGGTCCGCGCTGTGGAGGAGGTGCTGGCGAGCGGCACCGACGCGGCCTTCGTGCTGCGCTTCGCGACCAGCGGGGGCGGCGGGCAGCCGGCCCCCGTCGGCAATGTGTACTTCCAGAGCGTCGCCGACCGCTACCCCGGCCGGATCCACCTGGACTGGCGGCTGGCCGACGAGGACACCCTGTTCGAGCAGGCGGCCTGTGCCGACTTCTGTGTCTTCCCCTCGAAGTTCGAGCTGGACGGGTTCCTGATCGCCCAGGCCGAGGCGATGGCGTGCGGCGCGGTGCCGATCGCCACCGCGCAGAGTGTCACGGCGCACTTCGGGCACGCCCTGCCCGCGGACGATCCCCGGGCCACCGGATTGTCGCTGCCCGGCTCGTTCCGTGACGACGACCCGGCGCTCACCCGCGCGCTCGTCGAGCGCCTCCAGCAGGCCGCGGAGCTGCGGCGGACGGACCCCGGCGGATACGCCCGGCTGTCGGCCACCGCGCGGGCCACGGCCCGCCGGTTCACCTGGGCCCGCAGCGCCGACCGGCGTCTGGCGGCCTTCGAGGACCTGCTGCGCGGCCGGCCCCGGCCCTTCCCGGCCGAGGACGCGGTCCGGTACGGCTGGTTCGACGCCCTGCCCGCCGCTGCCTGGGACCAGCACCGGCAGCTCATCGCACGGTCCGCCGCGGCCCTGGGTGACGCGGCGGCGTACGGGCGCTGCGCGCCGCTCGACGAGGCGGCGTACGAGCGTCTCTTCGAGGCCGCGTACGCCCGCGCCGACTTCGCCGCCTGCGCCCGTACCGCGCGGGCGGCCGGCCGGGAGGACTGGGCGGCGCGGGTGCGCGGGCGGTACGGGATACGTCTAGGTTCCGCGGGCCGTCGGCACGTGACGTACCGGCACCCGGAGGCGCGGCACGTGGAAGTGGCCGTGCCCGGTACCGGCCGGTCCTCCTCGGGCCTGGAGTCCCCCGCCGAGGCCCTTGCCTCGGACGAAGCGGTGCCCGCGGGCAGCGGTGTCGTTCTGCTGCCCTTGGAGCCGGTGCAGGAGGGCGTCTTCGAGGGCGTGCTGACCGGTCCGCCCGTCGGCGGCCAGCTGCTCGTCATGCTGACCCTGGCCTCGGGGCGCGTCACCTGGGACACCGTTCCCTTCGAGCCGTCGGCGGCTCGCCGCGAGCCGCCGGCCGTCCCGTACCGGTCCGCGGGCGGCCCGCCGCCGTTCCGGCTCGTGGCGACCGACCTCGACGGCACGCTCCTGCGCAGCGACCAGACCGTTTCCGGGCGCACCCTGCGCGCCCTCGCCAGGGCGGCCGAGGCCGGCGCCGCCCACCTCGTGGTCACCGGGCGGCCCGCCGCGGCCTGCCGGCAGTACCTGGCCGCCCTGGGCTACCGCGGGCTCGCCGTGTGCGGACAGGGCGCCCAGCTCTACGACGCCGGCGCCGACCGGCTGCTCAGCTCGGCCTCGCTCGACCTCGGTCTCGCCCGCAGCGTGGTCGAACGCGTCGAAGCCGTGCTGGGGCCTCTGGAGCTGGGGGTCGTGACGGCGCCGCCGGAGAGCCGCTTCAAGGTCACGCCCCGCTTCGGCGAACGCGTCCGGCACGGCTGGGACGTCACGGCCGACCGCGGGCTGCTGTGGTCGCACCCCATCGACAAGCTGGTCCTGCACCACACGAGCCTGCCGGAGGACGACGTCGCGGCGGTCGCGCAGCGCTTGTGCGGTGCCGAGGTCACCGTGGTGCATTCGGTGCGGGGGATGGTGGAGGTGCTGCCGGCCGGGACCACCAAGGCGGCCGGGGTGGAGCGGGCGGCGCGGCTCCTCGGGTACGACGCGGCCCGGACCGTCGCGTTCGGTGACATGCCGAACGACATCCCGCTCCTGGCCTGGGCCGGGCACGGGGTGGCCGTGGGCAACGCCCACCCGGCGCTGCGGGCGATGGCCGACGAGATCGCGCCCGCCAACGACGACGACGGCGTGGCCACCGTACTGGAACGCCTCTTCGGCAGCCCGGGGCGAGTGTCATGACCGGGGCGCTGAGTGAACTGGCCCGCGCCCACGGCGTGTCCACCACCTACACCACCGACCGGGGGCGGCGGATGACGGTGTCCCCGGACACCCTCGTGGCCGTTCTCGCCGCATGCGGAGTGGACGCCGCCACCGACGCGTCGGCCCGGGCCGCGCTGCGCGCCCACCGCGAGCGCACGGCGGCCCGGCTGCTGCCCGAGTGTGTCGTCGTACGGGGAGGCGCCGTGCCGCGGCTCGGCCTGCCCGGTGATGCGACGGTGGAGGTGGAGCTGGAGGAAGGCGGTACGGCCGCGCTGTCCGGCTCTCTCCCGGCCGGCCGGCACACCCTGCACGCCGACGCGCCCGGAAGAAGCGATTCCGCACCGCTGCTCGCCGTGCCCGCACGGCTGCCCGTGCCGGCCGGGCGGCACTGGGGGTTCCTCGTCCAGCTGTACTCCGTCCTCTCGCGCCGGTCCTGGGGCATGGGCGACCTCGGTGACCTGGCGGAGCTGGCGTCCTGGTCGGGACGCGCGCTCGGGGCGGACTTCGTCCAGCTCGGTCCGCTGCACGCCCTCGAACCCGGGCCGCTGCCGGATCCGTCACCGTACCGGCCCAGCTCCCGCCGCTACCTCGATCCCCTCCATGTGCGCGTGGAGGCCGTCCCGGAGTACGCGTACCTCAGGGGCGAAGGGCGGCGCACCGCCGACCGGTGCGTCGCCCAGGCCGGGGTGCTGAACGAGGGCATGCTCCGCGGCGACCTGCTCATCGACCGGGAGACGGTCCGCTCGCTCAAGCACGAGGCGCTGCGGGCGGTCCACCAGGTGCCGCTGTCCCCGGGGCGCGCCGCCGCCTTCGCCCACTTCGCCGCCCGCGAGGGCCAGGACCTGACGGACTTCGCCACCTGGTGCGCGCTGGCCGGTGTGCACGGCAGGGCCTGGCGGTCCTGGCCGGCCCCGCTGCGCGACCCGCGCTCCCCCGCCGTGGCCCGGGCCCGCCGGGAGCTGGCCGCCGAGGTCGATTACCACCGCTGGCTGGCCTGGGTCACCGACGGGCAACTGGCCGCCGCTCAGGCGGCAGCCGTGGACGCCGGGATGGAGATCGGCCTGATCCACGACCTGGCGGTCGGTGTCGCCCCGGAGGGTGCCGACAGCTGGGCCTTCCAGGACTGCCTGGCCGCGGGCATGAGCGTCGGCGCGCCGCCGGACGACTTCACCCCGCACGGCCAGGACTGGGGCCAGCCGCCGTGGCGGCCCGACGGGCTCGCGGCGGCCGGGTACCGGCCGCTGGCCGGACTGCTGCGGGCTGGGCTGCGGCACGCGGGCGCCCTGCGCATCGACCATGTGATGGGCCTGTTCCGGCTGTGGTGGGTGCCCGAGGGGCGGCCGCCGTCCGAGGGGACGTACGTCCGCTACGACGCCGAGGCGATGCTGGGCGTGCTCGTGCTGGAGGCGCACCGCGCCGGCGCCGGTGTGATCGGTGAGGATCTCGGCACCGTCGAGGCCGGCGTCCGTACGGCGCTCGGCGAACGCGGCATCCTCGGCACCTCCGTCCAGCGGTTCGAGTACCTCGGCGGTTCGGAAGGGCGGCACGGCCCGCTGCCGCCCGACCGGTGGCGGCGCGACTGCCTGGCCACGCTCACCACGCACGACCTGCCGTCGACCGCCGCCTGGCTCAGCGGCGAACACGTCGACCTGCGGGCCCGGCTCGGCCTGCTCACCCGCCCGGAAACGGAGGAGAAGGCCGAGGCCGCAGCCGAACGCGACGGATGGCTGGCCGAGCTGGAACGGCTCGGGCTGCTGCCCGACCCGGACGGCGACCTGGTGGCGCTGCACCGCTTCCTGTGCCGCACCCCGGCCCGCCTGCTCGGCGTCTGGCTGCCGGACGCGACCGGCGACCGCAGGCCCCAGAACCTTCCCGGTACGTCCACGGTGCACCCCAACTGGCGGCTGCCCGTCAGCGATGCCCGGGGCCGTCCCGTACCGCTGGAGGACCTTCCCGGACAGCCCCTCGTGGCCACCCTCGCCAGGGTGTTCGCGGACCTCCGCCCCCACGCGAGAACCCGTAAGGAGAAAGATGTCAGGCCAGATTCTTGACCGCGCCGGCCACCCGCCGGCGCGGGGCTGCGAGGGCCCCGCCGATGCCGTACGGAGCGCGCCGGCGGGGGTCCGTGAGGACCCCGGCGGTTTCACCCTGGAAGCACCGGACGGCATCCGGTACCGGGTCGACCTCGCCTCCGGGGTGCTCGATCCGGGCAGCACCCTGCTCGCCGGCCACCTGGAAGGCCGACGCGTCGTGGCCTTCGTCAGCCCGACCGTGAACCGGCTGTACGGCGACCGGCTCCGCGCCTATCTGGACGCCCACACCCGGCCGGGCCAGTGGACGCTGCACGTCATGGCCACCGGCGAGCGCCACAAGACGCTCGCGGCGGCGGAGCGGGTCTGCGCCCTGGCCAAGGCGGACGGGCTGGACCGGCACGGCCTGCTGCTCGCCTTCGGCGGCGGCATCGTCGCCGACGTGGTCGGCTTCGCCGCGTCCATCTACGCGCGGGGCATCCGGTACATCAAGGTCAACACCACGCTCGTCGGCCAGGTGGACGTCGGCGTGGGCGTCAAGACGGGCGTCAACGCCCTGCAGACGAAGAACATGTTCGGCGCGTACCACCCGGCGCACGCCTCCCTCAACGACCCGGCCTTCCTGACGACACTGCCGGACCGGGAGATCCGCTGCGGGCTCGCCGAGATCGTGAAGATGGCCGTGATCCTGGACGAGGACCTCTTCCGGACGCTGGAGCGCCACCCGGACGCGTTCCGCCGGCCCACCGCCGGCCCCACGGACCGCTCGTACGGAGAGCTGGAGACCTACATCCTGCGGACGTCGATGCGCCTGATGATGGAGGAACTCTGCCCCAACCTCCACGAGCACGACCTGGCCCGGCTCGTCGACTTCGGCCACACCTTCAGCCCGCTCATCGAGACGGCCGGCGGACACCGGCTGGAGCACGGCGAGGCGGTCGCCGTCGACATGGCACTGTCCGCGCATCTGGCGCGCCTGCTCGGCCTGGCGGACGAGGAGACCTGTGACCGCGTCGTCCGGCTGCTGCGGCGGATCGGGCTGCCGGTGTTCGACCCCAGTACCTGCACGCCGGAGCTGATGACACAGGCGCTGCGCGCCTCCTGGCAGCGCCGGGGCCGCAAGCTGCACCTCGTCGTACCGACGGCCGTCGGCAAAGCGGCCTTCGTGGAGGAACTGGCGGACATACCGGGGTACGTCCTGGAGGACGCGCTGCGGGCACTGGCGGCGGACGGGGCGCGGCACGATGCCTGAACCCGTGACCAACCTGCGGGACCTGATGCGGGGCAAGGAACGCGACCACGGCGGTTCCGGCACGATCTTCGCGCACCGCGCCTTCACCCGCCGGCCCGGCACCCCGGGCACGGAATTCATCGACCTGGCCGTCCTGCCGCCGGGGACCTCGATCGGCCGGCACCGGCACGGCGCCGACCGCGAGACCTACATCGTGCTCGACGGCAGCGGGCTGATGTACCGGGACGGTACGGAGTTCCGCGTGGGCCCCGGCGACATCGTCGTCAACGCCCCCTATGGGGAACACGGCCTGCGCAACGACTCCGAGCAGGACCTGCGGCTGCTCGTCTTCGAGGAGGCATGGGTGGAGGGGGCGGGTGAGCACCGTGCCGGCTGACGAGACGTTCACCGTGCTCGACGTGGGCGGCACGACCTTGCGGGTCGGCGGCTACGACCCGCGTACGGGCACCCTGTCGGGGGTGCGCCGGATGCCGGTCGACGGCATGCACCGCACCCCGGGGGCACCGGTGCCGGTGCTGCAACAGCGGCTGATGGAGCAGATCGTGCGCGAGGTCGCCGCGCACACGGGCGGGCGGCCGCCGCGCGCCCTGGGCGTGGCGTTCGCCGGACCCATCTCGGCCGCGGGGCTCATCCTCGCCGCTCCCACCGTCTGGGGGCGGCGCGGTGACCCGCTGCCGCTCGGCGAACTGCTGACCGCGCGGACCGGCGCGCCGGCCGTCGTGGTCAACGACCTGACGGCGGCGGCCTGGCGGTACGCCGCCACCGAACCCGGGGACTTCTGCCTGCTGACCGTCAGCTCCGGCATCGGCAACAAGGTGTTCCGCGGCGGTGAGGTCCTGGTCGACGCCGACGGCCACGGCGGTGAACTGGGCCACTGGGTCTGCGACCGCTCCCCCGACGCGCCGCTGTGCGACTGCGGGGGCCGCGGCCACCTGGGCGCCGTCGCCTCCGGCCGCGGCGTGCTGGCGGCGACGCGCCGGGCCGCGCGCGAGGACGGGTCCGCCTTCCGCAGCTCCCGGCTCGCCGCGCTGTGCGACGGCCGGGTGGAGCACATCGACAACCGGGCCGTCGCCCGGGCGGTGCGTGCAGGTGACCCCTTCACCACAGAGGTGCTGCGCGGCACCCTGGCGCCGCTGGCCCAGGCGATCACCGGGGTGTTCGCGTCGATCGGGGTGTGCCGCTACATCCTGATGGGCGGCTTCGCCCTGGCGGTGGGCGAACCGTACCGGCGCATGCTGGTGGCCGAGTTGCGGCGGCTGGGCTGCTTCGGCCTCGGTCCGGAGCAGATCGACGCCATGGTGTCGCTCGGGGTCGCCGACGACGACCACGGGCTGATCGGTGTGGGCCGCCTGCTGGCCGGGCGGACGCCGGTGCCCTCCTCCCAGGGGGCGTCATGACCGGTGAGAGCACCCTCGTCGTGGGCAGCGGCCTCGTGGGCACCGGAATCGCCCTGCGTCTGGCGTGGGCGGGCGAAGCCGTGACACTCGTCTCGCGCCGCCCGCCCGCGCTGCCGCCCCACCGGTACGGGGCCCGCTGGGCCGCCCTGGACGCCACCGACACCCGCGCCTCCCGCCGGCTGCTCGACCGGCTGCGCCCTGGACGCGTCGTCCTGGTGCACGGTCCGTCCGACGTCACCTGGTGCGAGGCCCACCCGGACGAGGCGCTGGCCGCGCACGTCGCCGTGGCGGACACCTTCGCCGGCCTGGCGCCGGACGCACGGATCGTCATGATCTCCACGGACAACGTCTTCGACGGCACCTCGGCACACCACACCGAAAGCACCCCCGTGTCACCGGCGAACGCCTACGGCCGGGCCAAGCTGGAAGCCGAACGGGTGCTGCTGGACAAGGCGCCCCGGTCCGTGATCCTGCGGGTCAGCCTCGTCTACGGCCACGAGCCCGCCGACGCGGGCAAGTGGCTGAACTTCTTCGCGGCCTGCGCCCACCGGCTCCGGCGGGGCGAGCCGGTCGAAGCCCCCGACGACCACTGGACGACACCGGTGCTCCTGGACGACGTGGCGGAGGTGACCGCCGCGCTGCTGCACGCCCGGCATCCGCTGCCGCCGGTGCTGCATCTGGGCGGGCCCGACCGCGTCACGCGTGCCGAGTGGGCCACCGTCATCGCCGGGGCGCTGGGCGCCCCCGCCGGTCTGGTGACGCCGGTACCGCGGGCCCGCACACGCTACGCCTCCCGCCCGGTCAACGCCTGCCTCACCAGCGGACTGCTGCCGACGCTGCCCGGCCTGGGCGGGATCACCGTACGAGGGGTGCACGCGGGAGCGCACCTGCTGGCTCCGGAGTTCGCCGCGGCCGCGCCTCCGGTCGCCTGAATCGCCGGGACGCGTCGGCCCTCCTGATGGTGCGGGCCCGGGGTACGGGGAAGTGGGAAGTGGACAGAGCGGCCGCATCATGCGTCGCACGCACACCGACGACACCGCCGACCGCACGGACGGCTCTCCGCACAACCACTTTCTGTATTTTCTCCACGCACCACTCCCCGCACACACCACGGAGACCGACTTGGCCGCTGATACCTCAACCACACCTACCGACATCCGCACCCACAAACTCGTACACGGGTGCATGGGGCTCGGCGGCGACTGGGACACCCGCCCGTACACTCCACAGGACATCCAGCACGCCGAGGCCGCGATCGAGGCAGCCCTGACGGCCGGCATCACTTCGTTCGACCACGCCGACATCTACCGGCACGGCAAGGCGGAGGCCGTCTTCGGCGAGGTGCTCGCCCGGACGCCCGGGCTGCGGGAGCGCATCGTCCTGCAGACCAAGTGCGGCATCCGGCTGCCCGACGGCGACCGGCCCGGGCACTACGACCTGCGGGGAGCGAGCATCCTGCGCCGGGTCGAGGAAAGTCTCGGCCGGCTGCGCACGGACGTCCTCGACGTCCTCCTCCTGCACCGTCCCGACCCCCTCGCCGACCCGCGGGACATCGCCGGGGCACTGACCTCCCTCCACGCCCAGGGCCTGGTCCGGCAGTTCGGCGTGTCCAACATGAACGGCCCGCAGATCGCCGCTCTCCAAGCCCACCTGGACGTCCCCCTGGTCGTCGACCAGCTGGAGATGAGCCTGGCCCGGCGCGACTGGGTGGAGGCAGGCGTGCTGGTCAACACCCCGGCCGCCACGCGGAACGGCTTCACCCCCGGCACGCTGGAACACTGCACGGCCAACGGCATCCGGCTGCAGGCCTGGGGCGCGCTCGCCCAGGGCCGCCTGAGCCAGGCGGACACGCCGGTGGGCCGCCTCGTCACGGACCTCGCCCACCGCAAGGACACCACCCCCGAAACCATCCTCCTGTGGTGGCTCCGACGTCACCCGGCGGGTATCACCCCCGTCGTCGGCACCACCCGGCCCGAACGCATCGGCGCCTGCGCGGACGCGGTGCGCCGCGAGCCGGACCTGACACACGAGGAGTGGTACGAGCTGTGGGTCGCCGCGCGCGGGGCGCCGCTGCCCTGACCCCCCGGCGAGGAACCCCCGGCCTGGGCCGATTACGTCTGCTTCGCCCTGGCGGCGATGACGAGGTTCGGCACCACCGACGTCAGGGTGACCTCACGGGACATGCGGCGAACGGTGGCGGCGAACACGGCCACCGCTTCGTCTTCAACACCGTCACCGTGGCGAGCCTGGTATCCGCGTTGGTCAGCGGCTAGGGCGGAGTCGTCCGGCAAGGCCCGCCCTGGACACGGCCGGGCCCGACTCGGGCCGCAAAATGGCCATTTGGTGCTGCAAACAGACCGAGAACAGGTCACGGACACCGCGCCCGGCGCGATAACTTCGCGCCGGTAGACGGAATGTTGCCGTCACCTTTTACGAAACGGAGCGCCGCGGGGCCGGCGGCGACGGCACCGGCGTGCGGCGCGCCGCTCGGCGAGCGCACGGAGACGGCGCCGCGCCCGCCCGCGACGGCAGCGTCGGCACGCCCGACCGCCCCCTCGCCGCCGTACTTCACGCAGCTGTCCGCTCCGCAGCGCTCCAGGACACCGACTTCGAGGAGTACCTCTCTTGACCACTCACCTCCGACGTGGCACCGGCCCTCGGGCCTTACTGGCGCTGCTGGCGGCGCTGTGCGCGATCATCGGCACCACCGCGCTCGGTACGACTCCGGCGGCAGCGGCCGACCAGCGGCACGCGATCTATGCCATCGCGCACCGGGTCGACACCCTGGACGGCGTGGACGCCGCGCTCAAGCACGGCGCCAACGCCATCGAGATCGACGTCTGTGCCTGGTGGAACCCGAACGAATGGCGCGCTTGGCACGACTGCTCCTCGGCCGGTGACAACCGGTACGGCCCCAGCTTCGACAGCATGATCGACCGCATCCTCTCCAACGCCGCCGCGGGGCGCCGGCTGTCGCTGGTCTGGCTGGACATCAAGGACCCGAACTACTGCGGTGAAGAGCCGAACCGTGCGTGCAGCGTCGCCGGGCTGCGCGACAAGGCACAGCGGCTGACGGCGGCCGGGATCCAGGTGCTCTACGGGTTCTTCGAGTACCACGGCGGCAACACCCCGGACGTCGGGGGCAGGGGCTGGAAGAGCCTTGAGGGCAAGCTCGGCAAGCTGGAGGGCATCACCACGACCGGCACCCGCGACCAGGTCCGCAACGCCTTCAACCGGTCCGGTGCCGGCTTCCCGAACGGCCGCCGGGTGATGGACTACGGCGACAACAACATCTCCAAGGGCTTCGGCAACTGCACGGAAGCCACCTACAACACGTGCGCGGAGCTGAAGAAGGGCGCCGCGGACCGCGCCGCCGGCCAGCTCGCCGCCACCCTCTCCTGGACGACCACCTACAACGACCCGTGGTACGTCGACAAACTGCTGGGCGAGGCGCGGGTGGACGGCATCATCGCGGGCTACGCCAACTTCACCGGAGAGCACGAGTACAACGACAGCTGGCAGTGCGCCAACGCCATCAACGCCATCCGCGACTGGGTGAACCGCCACAGCGGTACCCACCGCATGGCCAACAGCGGGGATCGCCTGTTCAAGTAGTGACGTCGGCTTTCTTCGTACGGCCTTCTTCGTACGGCGTGTGAGGGAAGGCGCCTGACACGGGCCGCGGCTCCCGTCAGGCGCCTTTCCGCTTTTCCGGTGCAACGGCAGGCAAGCAACGAGCGGCTGCCGCAATACGCCACGGGATCACCCGGCCGGAGCCGGGGAAACGTTCCGCACGGGAAACACGGCGGCGCCGCTTCGCTGCCCGGGAGGCCGCCCGGATTGCCCTCCCGGCTCTTCTCACGCGCGGGCGCGGGCTCTAGACAGGGGGTGGCGTCCGCCGCAGCGCGGGCAGGGAGACGCGTACGCAGAGGCGGGAAGACGCATGTACGAACGACCGGAGTCGCATGCCGGCCGCCATCGCGGAGATCGAGCTGTTCGGCCGGTCCGGTGCGGACCGGTCCTGAACGGCGGCGGTCCGGCGGGCCGGCCTGCCGCCCGGCCGCGCCCTCACAGCGACATCTCGCGGAGCTGGCGGCGCGAGGAGATGCCCAGTTTGCGGTACACGTTGCGCAAGTGCGTGTCGATGGTGCGGGGGCTGAGGAACAGCATCACGCCCACTTCCTTGGACGTCGCCCCGGCGGCGGCCTTCCCGGCGATGAGCCGTTCCTGCGCGGTGAGCCGGCCCAGCGGGTCCTCACCGGGCCGGCGCGGCTGTTCACCGGTGGCGCGCAGTTCCCGGGCCGCGCGCTCGGCGAAGGCGCGGGCACCGATGCGCGACAGCATGTCGTGCGCCGCGCGCAGCTCGTCACGGGCCTCGGCCCGCCGGTTCTCGCGGCGCAGCCACTCCCCGTATGTGAGCCGGGCGCGCGCGTGGAGCACCCGTACCCGGGTCCGGGCGAACTGGCCGATGGCCTGCCGGTACAGCGCCTCGCAGTCCTCGCCCCGTTCGAGGAGGGCCCGGGTTTGCAGCCACTCGGCGACGGCCCAGGGGGCGGGGTAGGCACGGGCCAGCGCCCCCAGGTGTGTCATCGCCGCGGCGGCGTCCGCACCCCGGCCGGCGCGCGCGCCTCGTCGAACCGGCCGACCGACACCCGGGCGACCGCCTGGTAGCGCAGGACCTGCGGCAACGAGGCGAGGGAGCCCTGACGGCGCGCCACTTCCGCCTGGCAGTCCGCGGTCTCCTCCATCGCCTCGTCGTCCCGCAGGTCGATGACGGCCTGGCAGAGCAGGTTCATCCGCCACGGGCCGGACGAGCGGGCAGCCTTACGGTACGCCGCGACCGCGTCACGCATCGCGGGCACCGCCTCCTCCGGGGGCCGCATGGTCTGGTCGAGCAGCGCGTCCAGCAGCAGGTCGGCCGGCCGGGCGGTCTCCCGCTGCGGCGCCCGGCTGCGGATCCGGGTGCCGAGTTCCTTGAGCCGGCCCGGGTGGTTGTCGTTGTACATCAACGACGCGAACGCTTCCAGATAGGTCTCCCTGGCCTGTTCGGGGGCCAGTTCCGTGACGACGTCGACGAGCCGGGCGGTGGCTTCCGGGCTGTGGGACCGCTGATAGTCGATCCGGGCCCGCAGCAGGCGCGCCCTGGCGCGGCCCTCGGCGTCCATCGGGCGCCGCTCCGCCCGGGTGACCAGGGCGCGGGCCGCGTCGGGCGCCCCGGCCTGCAACCGCAGTCGGGCCGCGCCGAGCAGCCGTCCGGCCTGGCGGCCGGGAGCGGGGGTCAGCTGCCCCGCCCGCTCCATGAACGCGGCGGCCGCGGCGAACCCGCCGCGCAGGCGGGCCCGGTCGGCGGACCGTTCCAGCTCTGCCGCGATGTCCTCGTCGGGGTGGATGACCGCGTGGGCCCGGTGCCACGCCCGGCGGTCGAGGTCGGTCTCCGGGTCGGTCGCCGCCGCGAGGGCGCCGTGCATGGCGCGGCGCTTCTCCGGGGTGGCCGACGCGTACACGGCGGAGCGCACCAGCGGGTGGCGGAAGCGCAGCAGCGGCCCGAGGGTCAGCAGTCCGGCGTTCTCCGCGAGCGTGAGCTCCGCGGCGTCCAGCCCGAGCAGTCGGGCCGCGCGGCGCAGCAGGCCGAGGTCGCCGACCGGTTCCGTGGCGGCGAGCACCACCAGCGACCGTACGGCCTCCGGCAGCCGTTCGAAGCGCTGGACGAACTGTTCCTCCAGTGCGTCGACCACGCCGGCCCGGAACCGGCGGGGGCCGGGGACGCCGAACGGTTCCGCGTGGTGGGCGAACTCCAGCAGCGCCAGCGGGTTCCCGTGCGCCTCGGCGAGGATGCGGTCGATGACCTCGGCATCCGGCCCGGCGAGCGTCGACGCGCACAGCAGGGCCCTGGCGTCCTCGTCGGCCAGTCCCGTGAGGGGGATGCGCGGCAGCTCGGCGAGGCCGGACGGCAGGCCTGCGTCGCGGGCGGCGAACACCGTCGCGATGCGCTCGGCGGCCACCCGCCGGGCCACGAACACCAACACGCGCCGCGAAGCGTCGTCGATCCACTGGGCGTCGTCCACCACGCAGCAGACGGGTCGGGCGAGATCTGCGCGCCGAGGCCTAACGCCGCCTCCAGGGCTCGCTGTTGGACCACGGGGAGTCTGCGCCGGCGTTCGAGGAGGGGAGCGCACAGCTGGTGCGGCGTCGCGTAGAGAAGGTCGCGTTCGAACTCCGTACCGGCGGCCCGCAGCACCTCGAACTCGTCCAGGTCCCCCACCACGGCGTCGATGAGCGCCGACTTGCCGATCCCCGCCTCCCCTGTCACCACGACCGCCCCGCCGCGCCCGGCGGCCGTCGAGGTCACTGACCGGTCGAACTCACACCGCTCTGCGTTTCGGGCCACGAGCTGCACCGGAACCGTCCTCCGAGTCACCATGGCCAGCGGCTTTCTCACGTTCTCGTTCATAGGGGGTCGGGCCTGTGCCCTCCTCCGCGGCGGGCGCCGGGCGGGGAGGGGAAGGGACCGGCGGGCGACCGCCGCGCACGGCGCGGTGCGTCGGCGCGGTGCGGTGCGGTGCGGTGCGGTGCGTCAACCGGTGCCTTCCTGACTGATCTCTCGTCCAGGAGACGGTGGGCACGGCCGACAGGTTCTTGATCGGGAACGACAATCGGCGGAAGCATCAACGTCCGCGGGCGCTCCGCGAGATGGCGGTGACCGTCCGGCCGGCCGGGGTCCGGCGTCCGGTCAGGCGGGGTCAGGCCCGGTCAGCCGGGCGCCCGCTTCGAGGAGCAGGGCGTGCACGAACGCCTGCGGGAGGTTGCCCCGCAGCTGGCGCTGTTCCACGTCGTACTCCTCGGCGAACAGCCCGGGCGTACCGCAGGCGCTGCGGGTCCGTTCGAACCAGCGGAAGGCCGTGATCCGGTCGCCTCCGGCGTGTGCGGCGAGCGCCATCATGAAGCCGCAGAGCAGGAACGCTCCCTCGGCTTCACCCAACGGCCGGTCACCATGGCGGAACCGGTAGAGGTACCCGTCCTGCACCAGCTGCTCCTCGATGAAGCGCCGGGTGCGGTACGTACTGGGGTCTCCCGGACGCAGGCAGCCGCGGGCCATCGGCAGCAGCAAGGCGCCTTCGGCCCCCGCGTCGTCCTGCGCGCGCAGCCACACGCCGTCGGACCGCAGACAGCGCCGCCGCGTCTCCGCCTCCACGGCGTCGGCCAGCTCGTTCCGGCTGTGCGCCGCCGGTCCCGGAACGTCGCGTGCCACGGCCCGCAGCCCGGCCACGACGCTCAGCCGTGAATGCGTCCACCAGCGGTCCTCCAGCTCCCAGACCCCGGCGTCGGGCCGCTGCCAGCGCCGTTCGACGCTCCGCACCGCGACCTCCACCGCCCGCCGGCCGTCCCGGTCCAGCCCGCCGTGCCGGGCCGCCGCGGCGAGCAGTTGCAGGGCCTCCCCGTACGTGTCGAGCTGGTACTGCCGGCCCGCGCGGTTGCCGACGAAGTCGCTGCCGCCCGGGTACCCGACCAGCGGCAGCGGGCGCTCGTCGGCGACCGGTGCGCCGTCCACCGTGTAAGCGGGCCGGAGCCGGTCGCCGTCCTCCAGCAGCCGCGCGCTCACGAACCGCACGGCCCGGTCCAGCAGCGGGTGCGGGCCGTGGGCGGCCACCGCGAGCCCGGCGTAGCACTGGTCGCGGATCCAGGTGTAGCGGTAGTCGTAGTTGCGCCCGGCCTCGGCGCGCTCGGGCAGGGAGGTGGTGGCGGCCGCGACCATGCCGCCGGAGCTGCTGGTCAGCCCGTGCAGTACGGCGAAGGCGTGGCGGGCGTCGCGGGGCGCGGCGGTGTCGAGGCAGCCGGGTACGGCCGCGCGCCACGCCTCCGCCGTCTGCCGCCACAGCCGCCGCGGCTCCGGCGCGGTGTCCGGCGGCCGCCTGCCGATGCGCAGGACGAGGTCGCGCTCCTCCCCCTCCGGAACGGTGAAGGCGCCCTGCCAGCCGCCTCCCGGGCCCCGCCGGACGGCCGCCCCGCCGAACCACAGGTGCAGGCCGCCGCCCTCGGCGGTACGGCTGTCCGCCGTCCCGCGCTCCTCCGTCATGACCTCAGCGCCGAATCCGGGCCGCGGGTCCAGTACGAGGTGGACCCGCGCGTCTCCCCGTACCGCCCGCACCCGGCGCAGCAGTACCAGCGCGTCCCGCGCCCCGGGCAGCGCCAGCGCCTCCCGGCACTCGATGACGGCTTCGTCGGTGACCCAGCGGCTGACGTGGATCAGCGTGCCGTCCTCGTAGTGTCCCCCGCGCACCCGCCAGGCGTTCTGCGGCCGCACGGTGTAGTGTCCCGGCCCGCCGACCAGTGCGGCGAAGACCGCGTCGTCGTGCCAGCGGGGCGCGCACAGCCACACCACCTCTCCCTGCGGCCCGACCACCGCGCCGCGCTCGCCGTCACCCAGGAACGCGTAGTCCCGCAGGACCGCGGGCGGCGGTACGGCCGCGGAGAGGAGGTCTTCCATCGAGGTGCGCTTTCGTGCGGACGGACAGATCGTACGGACGCCAGACCTGTACCCGGTCCTGCGCGGGCGATGACCGGCAGGCTCCGGAGTCACTTCCCTGGCTCACCGCGTCCGGGCCCGCCCTGCCCCGATAACGCGCCGCCTCTTTGGCCGGACGCACAAATGAGGCATCGAATCTCTGGACAGGCGCCGCATGCGCGCGGCCGGGCCGAAGGCAACGCTGTCCGCATACGCATTCCGGCGGCCGCGCCTGCCTTGGGGCCCCGCCGCGGTGGCTGCGCCCGCATTCCGCGGCCCGAGACGGAACCGACCGCACGCCATCCCCATCAGTCCTTCGGAGAAGGAGACATCCATGCGATACCGGACGAGTGCCGTCGTGGCCTTGGCCATCACCTCTTCTCTGCTCACCGCGCCTTCCGCGTCGGCCGCGACACCGCGGTGTGACACCGCACCCGTACGGAAAGCCCTGCGGGCCCTGGAGGAAGTCGGCGCTTCCGGAATCAGCGTGACGGTGCAGAGTCCGCGCTGCGGTGTCCGGAACAGCGGTGTCGGCCGTGCCGACCTCAGGACGGGCCGAAAGGCCGCCGGCAACGAGCACAGCCGCATTGCCAGCAACACCAAGGCCTGGACGGCGACCGTCGTGCTCCAGCTGGTCGGCGAAGGCAGGATCGCTCTCTCCGACACCGTGGACGCGTACCTGCCCGGTCTCGTCCGTACCCGGCACTACGACGGGCGCCGGATCACGGTCCGGCAGCTGTTGCAGCACACCAGCGGCCTGCCCGACTACCTGGACGCGTGGGACGACCTGGAGGCGCACCGCTGGGAGCACATGGAGCCTCGGGAAACGGTCGAACAGGCGCTGCGACTGCCCCCGCCCGATGACCGGACCCCTTCCGGATTCGCCTATTCCAACACCAATTACAACCTGGCCGGCTTGATCGTCACGAAAGTCACCGGCCGTAGCATCGGCACCGAGATCGAGCGGCGCATCATCAAGCCCCTCGGACTGCGCGAGACCTACTGGCCCGGCGACCGGACCACACTGCCCGAGCCGGACCTGCGCGGCTATGTGGACCGGGACGGAACGCTGCTGGACCGGACGGAATGGAACACCTCCGGTGCCGACGCGTCGGGTGCGCTGATTTCCACCGGCGCCGACGCGACCGCGTTCTGGACCGCGCTGATGTCCGGGAAACTGCTGGCTCCGGCGCAGCTCGCCGAGATGAAGAAGACCGTGCCGGACAGCTTCCCGGGCGAGCACTACGGCCTCGGAGTCGAGCGCTACGAGCGCGTTCCGGGATTCGTCACCTGGGGGCACAGCGGCCATATGGAGAGCGGCCACACATTCCGGAACGCGGTCACCGATGACGGACAGCGGGCCGTGACGCTGCTGATCGGCTCGGAATCGTTCGACTCGGACAAGGTGGACGCCATCATCGGCGATCTCATCCGCGAACTCCGCTGACGGGGGTGCCTGGACCCTGGGCGGGGCCGGCTTCCGCGGCTCCCGCGTTACCGCCGAGCCCCGCCAGGGTCCGCAACTGGAGCCAGAGGACCAGCCGTTCGTCGGGGTCACCGAGGTCGATGCCGAGCTGCCGGCCGACCTGCTTCAGGCGGTAGCGGCAGGTGTTGGGGTGGACGGAGAGCAGCCGAGCCGCGCCGGCCACGTCGCAGCCGGCGTCGAACCAGGACACCAGGGTGCGGGCGTGGTCGGTGCCGTGCTCGGCGTCCGCCGCCAGGACCCGGTGCCAGGCGCCCGTACGCAGCTCCCGCCGCTCGCTCATCACCTCGGCGAGCCGCAGCAGGGTCACCTGCGGGCGTACCTCGTCGACGGCGGCCACCGGCAGGGCGTCGTGCAGCAGGCGCAGGACCATGTCCGCGTCCGCACGCGAGTCCGCCACGCCGCCGAGGTCCGCGGTCTCGCCGAGCGCCGCCCGTACCGGTACGCGCAGCGACCGTTCGGCCCGGCGCACGATGTCCTCGGCGAGCTGCCGGTGCCGCTGATGGGCCGTCCTGCGGTGCTGCGGCGCGGGCGGCCCGCCGTGCTCGCCGGGTGCGGGCAGCAGCGCGTACACCACTCCGTCCAGGAGCGCGCACGCGTGCCGCCCGTACCGCACCTCGCACTGCAGGCGTACGACGTCCAGCAGCCGCAGCGAGGTCCGTTCGGCGTCCGGCACGCTCGCCGCGGAGGCCGGCACGAACGCGGCCACGCGGACCGCGTCCCAGCCCAGCCGGTGTGCCGCGGCCGAGGCGTCCGCCGAGCCGTTCAGCAGGCGGCGCACCAGGTCGGTGTTCTGGTGGCGGGCCAGTTCCTGGGCAGCGCGGGCACGCAGCAGGAGCAGCGCCGCCGTGGACGCGCCCCGGGCCAGGGTCTGCTCGGCGTCCGGGGCGAGCGTACCGCTGTCGATCACCCAGACCGAGCCGAGCGTCTCGCCGCCGGCCCGCACCGCGACGGCGAGTCGCGGCAGGTCGCCCGCGGTGAGCGCGGGCAGCCGCACCGGGCCGTCCGCGGCGAACACCGACCGGACCTGGGCCGAGTTGTCCACGCTGCCCGGAACCTGAAGCCCCAGGATGCCTTGCCGGCGGTCCTCGTCGACCGGCTGGCCGGGCACGGTGGAGTAGGCCAGGATCCGCTGGCGCGGGTCCTCCACGGCCGTCGCCCCGCCGGTCGCCGCCGCGATCGCGTCGGCCAGCGCGAACAGGTCCCCCAGCCCGGTGCCGTGGGCGGACCGGGTGCCGATCGCCGAGGCCAGCATCAGGTGGACGTGGTGCCAGGCCGCGTCCTCGTCGATGGTGAGCAGCGCCGTGCCGTACGCCTCCGCCTCGCCGGCCGGCCCGTCCGTACCGCGCACCACGATCCCGGCCATCCCGGCCCCGGCCGCGGCCCGCACCAGCGGCCCGGCCGCGGCCGCCCGCACGCCGACCGCGAGCAGCAGGGCACCGGGCGCGTCGGGCAGCGGGGCGTGCGCGTCGTACAGCAGCACCTCGGTGACCGGGACGGCCGGGCCGGCGGGTGCCGTGTGCAGCCGCAGGGGCGGGCTGCCGACGACATCGACCAGGTCGCCGACGGTACGGGCGTCCATAGGGTGCTCCTCATCGGTCTCGCTGTCCGTCCGTACAACCTAAGGCCGTCCGCCTTCACTGCCCTCACCGTACGAACCCTCGGCAGGGAGCGGCCCGGCCGCCGGCGCGCTCACAGCGCTATCCACTCGCTGGCGGTGGTGACTTCTTCGAGAACGTCGGGCAGCGGCTCGACGCCGAGACCGGGACCGCCGGGAACGTCGAGGTGGCCGTCGGACAGGACGAACGGCTCGGTGATGTCGGTGGCGAAGTAGCGGCTGGAGCCGGAGGTGTCGCCGGGCAGGGTGAAGCCGGGCAAGGCGGCCAGGGCGACGTTGGCGGCGCGGCCGATGCCGGTCTCCAGCATGCCGCCGCACCAGACCGGGACGCCGTGGGCGCGCGCGACGTCGTGGATGCGGCGGGCTTCGAGGTAACCACCGACGCGGGCCGGCTTGATGTTGATGACGGAGCAGGCGCCGAGGGAGACGGCCGCCGCGGCGTGGGCGGCGGACTCGATGGATTCGTCCAGGCAGACCGGGGTGCGCAGCAGCTTGGCCAGTTCGGCGTGGCGCACCAGGTCGTCGTTGGCCAGCGGCTGTTCGATCAGCAGGAGGTCGAAGGCGTCCAGTTCGGCCAGCTGCCGGGCGTCCGCCGGCGTGTAGGCGGCGTTGGCGTCGACCTGCAACAGCAGAGCGTCGCCGAAGCGCTCGCGTACGGCGCGTACCGGCTCGACGTCCCAGCCCGGCTCGATCTTCAGCTTGATCCGTACGTAACCCTCGGCGAGATATCCGTCCACGGCGTCCAGGAGTTCGGGTACGGAGTCCATGATCCCGACCGAGACGCCGCAGGGCACCCGGTCCCGGGCCGCCCCCAGGTAGGAGCCGAAGGACTCGCCGGCGCTGCGGAGCTGGGCGTCCAGCACCGCCGTCTCCAGCGCGGCCTTCGCCATCCGGTGGCCGGTGAACGGCTCCAGGACCCGTGCCACCGTGTGCGCGTCCACGCCGTCCTTCGGCAGGGCGGGCACGAGGAACCTGCGCAGGACGTCCTGGGCCCCGTCGACGTACTCGGAGCAGTAGCGGGGCTCGGACATCACCGCGCACTCGGCCCACCCCTCGCCCTCCGAGGTGACGACGCGGACCAGCAGCACGTCGCGGCTGGTCTCCACACCGAAGGAGGTACGGAACGGGGCGACGAGCGGCATCGCGATCCGGCGCAGCTCGACGCCGGAGATCTTGGTCTTCACGGGGGGTGGCTCCTTTGCGGGGAGGGCAGTGCGGGGGCGGGGGCAGTGGTGGGGGCGGGAAGCAGGCGTGGGTGTTCGGACAGGGGTGTCACGCACGGATGTCGCGCGCGGGTGTCAGGCATGGGTGCCCCACGCGCGTGTCAGGCTGCGGCGGGCGCGGTGGGGCGCTGGACCACGTAGCGGCGGCGGTCGTGGAAGCCGACGACGTGGGCGCCTTCGGCGAGCAGGCCGCCCAGGGTCTCCCGTACGGCGAACCGCCAGGCGCGGGCGGCGCCGGGGTCCGTGCGGCGCAGGGCCTCGATGTCGTCGGGCAGGTCGATCAGTACGGTCTCGGCGTCGGTGGTGCCGGGCTCGGGGCGGCCGCCGTGGTCCCGGAGGCCGTGGACGGCACCGGCGGGCAGCTCGGTCGTCCCGGGCGGGCAGGGCGCGGCCAGGTCCCAGGCGGCCAGCACCCGGTCGGACTCGTCGCCGCCGTTGATCACGTCGTCCATCGCGCCGTAGAAGGAGGTGAGGTACTCCTGCGGCCGGGCGCCGAGTTTGACCAGGTTGAAGTAGGCGTTACGGCGGATCAGCGGATCGTAGGTCCAGGTGATGCGCCGCAGCTGACGGGCCATCGCCCAGCGCCGCTGGTGCAGCTTGAGCGCCAGGCCCACGCCGCGTCCCATGACGGCACCGGTGATGTGCGAGTGCAGGCTGGCGCCCACGGGTTCGCCGAAGAAGGCGACGGACGCCCCCACCAGCCGGCCGCCCTCGTACGCTCCCGCCACATAGTTGCCGGCGTGCGAGAGGGCCCGCATCACCTCGGCGGAGAGAGGGGAACTGCCGGGCTCGGTGCCCCAGATGCCGGCGTAGAGCAGACTGACGGCGTCGAGGTCCGCCAAGCGGCTGAGCTCCCGGATGGTGGGTGCCGTCATCGCAGTGCTCCGACCAGGTGGGCCAGGAGCCGGGCGCGGGCCGGCAGGGCGGCGGCGACGACGTGTTCGTGGTCGGCGTGCGCGCCGTCGCCCACCGCGCCGAGGCCGTCGAGGGTGGGGCAGCCGACCCCGGCGGTGTAGTTGCCGTCGGAGGCCCCGCCGACGGCCGCCTGGCGCAGCGGGCCGAGGCCGAGCCGCGCGGCCTGCTCGGTGGCCAGGGCGAACAGGTCCTGGGAGGCTGCGGGGTCCAGGGGCGGCCGGTCGGGACCGCCGCTGATCCGTACGCGGGCGCCGGGGACCTGCGGCTCCAGCCCCCTGATGAGCCGGTCGACCGCTTCCTGCGCCGCGGCGTGCGGCACCCGGACGTCCACGCTCAGTTCAGCCTGCGCGGGCACGGTGTTGCTCGCCGTGCCGGCTGCCAGCACGGTGGGAGTGACGCTCGTACCGGGCCCGGTGGCGGCGGTGACGGTGTCGGCGATGCCGGCCAGCGCGAGGATCTGGTGGGCGAGTTCGGTGGCCGCGTTGATGCCCTTCTCCGGTTCCAGGCCGGAGTGTGCGGCGCGGCCGCGGACGGTGATGTCGTAGAGGGACACGCCCTTGCGGCTGGTCTTCAGGGCTCCGCCGGGCGCCGACGGCTCCAGGACGAGGGTGGCCGAACACCGGCGCGCGACGTCCTCGATGATCCGGCGGGAGGTGTCCGAACCGGTCTCCTCGTCACCGGTGACGAGGACGCAGAGACCGTCGAGGGAGGGCAGCGAGGCGAGCGCGTGGAACATCTGGACCAGGCCGGCCTTCATGTCGAAGACCCCGGGGCCGCGGACGATGCCCTGCTCGACCGACCAGGGGTGGGTTTTGAGGGAGCCGGTCGGCCAGACGGTGTCGTGATGGCCCAGGAGCAGGACGCGCGGCGTTCCGAAGGTCCACTGCACGTGGGTGATGCCTTCGACGGTGAGCGTCCGGGGCGGGGCGCCGAGCAGGCGGGTGCCCTGCGCGGCCACCACCCGGCCGCTGCGGGCCACGGCTGCGTGATCGGCCGAGTAGGACTCGCAGGTCACGAGTTCTTCGAGGTCGGCGAGCATGGCGTCCAGGGGCGGTGCGTGGTCCGCCGGCGCGGGCAGGTGCGGGGAGTCGTGCGGCACGGGTGAGTCCTTCGTGAGGTGTCGGGCGGCCGGGCCCGGGGAGTGAGGTGGCTGAGGTAGCCGATGCGGCTTGGCTTGGGCGGCGCTCGGCTTTCGGTACTCGGCTCTCGGCCTTGTGGCTTTCGGCTTCCGGCTCGCGGCCTAGCGGCCGCCGGTTCAGCCCATGGACGTGTCAGCCCATGGACGTGCTCATGAGCCGCCGCAGGTTTCCGCCGAGGATCTTCAGGACGGCTTCCTCCGGCAGGCCCCGGCGGACCATCGCCTCGGTGACCAGGGGCATACCGGCCGGGCCTTCGAGGTCGGGAAAGGCGAACACGGGGTCGTCGCCGTCGGCGTTCTCGCAGCAGGGCGGTGTGAGGTCCGCGATGATCTCGCGGACGAAGTCCGACCCGAGGCCGACGTGGTCGATGCCGGCCACCGAGACGACGTGCTCGATGTGGTCGACGACCCGGTCGACGCTCACCTTCGACTCGTCGTCGGTGAGGAAGTCCGGGACGAAGTTCACGCACACCACGCCGCCGGTGCCGGCCACGCCGCGGAGCTGGTCGTCGGTGAGGTTGCGGTGGTGGTCCCGCAGGGCGCGGGCGCAGGAGTGCGTGGCGATCAGCGGGCGGGTGGCGAGCTCCAGGACGTGGCTGACGCCGCTCGCGCCCAGGTGGGAGATGTCGAACAGGATGCCCAGGCGCTCCATCTCGTGCAGCGCCCGCACGCCGTCGGCGGTGAGCCGGCTGCCGGTGGCGTCCTCCCGGCTGCCGTCCGCGAGCGGCGTACGTCCCCAGTGGGCGATCGAGGCCATCCGTACGCCCAGCCGGAACAGGGTGGCGAACAGTTCGACGGAGGCATCGACGCCCGGCGCGCTCTCCAGCGCGAGAACGAGGGCGATCCGGTGCTCGGCCAGGGCCGCGTCGATCTCCGCACCGTTGCGGCACAGCGCGACCTGTTCCGCGTTGGCCTCGGCGAGGACATGGGCGCACTCGATCATGCGGAGGGTCTGCCGGAGCGCCCCCTCGGGGCGGTACTGCGTGTCGATGAACACCGGCAGGACCTGGATGTCGATGCCGCCCTCGCGCAGCTGCGGCAGCCACCGGTCGCGGAAGAAGCTGCCCCAGCGTTCCGGGGTGCGGGCGGCCACGGCCATGAGGAGGTCGTTGTGGGCATCGGCGACGACGGCGCGGTGGTGCAGGTCCAGGGTCACGGCGGTGCCTTTCGCGGGCGGGGAACGGGGGCAGCCGGCGCCGCGGGGAGGCTTGCCCTGTGGTTCCGTACCGGACTTCAGGCGCGCCTCCGGGCGGCCCGGATGAACTCAGCCGCAGCGTACGTACGGTGAGCCGCCGCCTTCTTGGTCCGATACGACGAACCGGCGGGGCACGCGTTGGCCGTACGGACAACCCGGCCCGCCGGCGTCAGCTGTCCGCGCGCCCCTGACGTGCCGGGCTCTGGTCCTGCTCCAGGCGTTCGTAGCAGTCGTAGTTGCGCTGGGCGACGATCTTGCCGGCACGGAATTCGAGGAAGACCGCGATATGGGCGCGCAGCACGTGTCCTTCGGGCAGGCCCCCCGCCGGTGCGGCGAGCGTCCCGGTCCATGTCACTTCCATGGCCACCTGGTCGCCGACCGCGATCGCGTTGTGCGTCTCGAACCGTTGACGGTTGATGATTCCACGGCCCCGCTCCGCACTCCGCAGCACGTCGGCCAGGTCCCGCCGGACGCCCTCGGGAAACAGGGCGTTGGGAAACTCCTGCTGCTCCACCTCCTCGGCGAAAAAGCAGGCCAGTTCCTCGCCGACCGCACCACGGGCAACCGCCTCGTGATAATGAATGGCCATTTCGACGTTGGGGTGCAACGGCGGCTCCGTCATGCGGGACAGCGTAGTCGAGCCGTCGCGAACAGCGCGTCCGTCTCCGTGCGGACGCCGCACCGCGCAGATCCCTTTTCTCATCCGACGCGCACCTCTCACCACTCCGCATCACATACGCTCAATCCCTTCGCACCGGCCCCCGCCCTCACTCCCTCGATTCCGCGCCGTTCCGTCGGCGGCGCGTTCCCACCGCCCGGCACGCGTTCTTCCGGCCGGTCCGCCGCTGGCCGAATTCCGTGATTGACGAGGGTATTCGCCGTACCTAGGTTCCCTGTCGCAACGGAGGCAGGGCCGTCCGGGAACGGACGCCGGAAGCAAGGGGTATGGACATGGCAAAGCAGTACGTCACGCCGGAATGGGAATCTCCTGGTGAGTGGTACGGCACCATGAAGGCCACGGTCTGGAATTTCGAAAGCGAACCACTCGTCAACCCGGAGATCTCTTTCCGCGTGCAGTCGGACCAGAACGTCACCGACGTCTACGGGCTCGTCTGGCAGCGGTCGGGCAATGTGATCACCGGGCGCCTGGTGCCCGAGCGCCAGACCGTCCAGCCGCAGCGCGGCAACCAGGAGTTCAGGCTCGGCTTCGCCCGGTCCATGCCGGGCCCCGGCCCGCTGCCGACCGAATTCAAGATCAATGGCCGGCCCGCGGACGTACCGGACGACACGACTCCGCCGAGCGTGCCCGGCAACGTACGGGTGGACACCCTCGGCCCGACGCAGGCCACGCTCTCGTGGAACCCCTCCACCGACAACATCGGCGTGCTGGGGTACGAAGTGGTCTACGGCGGTCCCCAGCCGCTGCGCGTGAAGGACGAGACGGCGGTGCTCTCGGGGCTCTCCCCGACGACCAAGTACACCGTCCGCGTCACCGCCCTGGACCTGGCCGGCAACCGTTCCGACCAGTCGCAGCCGCTGGAGTTCACCACGTCCGACAAGCTCCCCGACGGCGGCCCCTGGGACATGCCGCGCGCGCCGTACGTGGACTACATGGCCTGGCCGAACCCCAGCCTCCCCCAGTACGCGCAGGAATCCGGTGTCGACGGCTTCATGCTGGGCTTCATCGTCGCCAACAGCAGCAAGAAGCTGGCGTGGGCGGGGCAGGACGGCGCCGACTGGGAGGTCGACCAGAGCTCGTACGGCAAGAAGGACATCGAGCAGCTGGCCGTCACCGGCGGCAAGGTCGCCTTCTCCTGCGGCGGTGCCTCCGGGCGGCCTCTCGAAGCCGTCGAGACGAGCGTCCCGAAGATCGTCGAGCAGTACGAGGCGTTCCTGCGCAACTACACGGTGGCGCGCCTGGACTTCGACTTCGAGGGCGACTTCCTGTCCGACGAGGCGGCCCACCTGCGGCACACGGCGGCCGTCTCCCAGGTCCTCGCCAAGCACCCCGGCCTCAAGGTGTCCTACACCCTCCCCGCCGACGCGCAGCCCGGTGAGGGGTCGGCGGGCTTCAGCCCGGTCGGCGTGAAGTTCCTGGCCAAGGTCGCCGCCGCCGGCATCGAACCCGGCCTGGTCAACGGCATGCTGATGGAGTTCGGCCAGAGCGCGCCGCCCGACATGTACGAGTGCTGCGTCATCGGCCTGAAGGCCATGCACGGCCAGATCGGTTCGCTGTGGCCCACGTGGAACGCGACGAAGGTCTGGAACCGTACGGGCGCCACCCCGATGTTCGGCTGCAACATCAACAAGCGGGTCTTCACCCTCGACAACCAGCGCAGCCTGGTCGAGTTCGCCCACGAGCACCAGCTCGGCGCCCTGTCCGGCTGGGACGCCACCCGCGACCACAACCAGGGCAACCCCGACGTCCAGCCGCCGTGCACCGTCGGCTGCGACCAGTGCGACACCTACCGCTGCACCTGCGTGGACCAGCGGCCGTTCGACTTCAGCAAGCTCATCGCCCTCTACAAGAACGGCGCCACTCCGACCCTCGGGGCCCAGTCCCGGCTGTGACCCCTGCCCTCCCGTCCGGGGCGGCGAACGAGCGCCCCGGACGCGACGGACGGCCGCTCCGGGGGCGGCCGTCCGTCCGTATGCGGCAGCGCTACCGCCGGCTGTGGATCATCGACATCAGCAGCCCGTGGGTCTCCCGGTCGGCGGCCGCGACCAGTCCGTTCCCGCCCGGGCCGACCGGCGCGCCGTCGATCCCGGTGACGACGCAGCCGGCGGCCCGGCACAGAGCGATGCCGGCGGCGAAGTGCACGCTGCCGGACAGGCCGGCGCCGTCCGTGACGTACGCGGCGCGCTTGCCGGCCGCGACCCAGGCCAACGCGAGCGACGTGGACGCCACGCGCGGCCGGAAGTGCTCCGCGAAGGAAGCGTGGGCCAGCAGCTCGACCGCCCGGAAGCCGGGCGCGCCGGGGAACGGCGGGTCGAGGTTGACGTCCACGAGCCGGGAGGCGGACGTGGGGGCCAGCCGGCTGCCGGAGCTTTCGTTCCCCGTCCACGCGGTCTCACCGTCCGTGCAGAAGAGCTCGTCACCGAACGGGTCGGCCACCGCTGCCGCACCGCCGCGCAGCGCCACGTTGACGGCGACCAGCATGGTCCCGACGGCGTAGTTCAGCGTGCCGCACAAAGGGTCCACCAGCCACTGCCGGGTGGTGTCCGCGGCGCCTTGCTGCCCGCCCTCCTCGCCGAGCACGGCGTCGTCCGGCCGGGCGACCCGGATGACGTCGAGAATCGTCTTCTCGGCCGCCACATCGGCCGCGGTGGCGAAGTCCCCGGCCCCCTTGTCGATGCGGGCGAGCTCCTGGCCGTACATGTCGCGTACCACGTCCGCACCGGCGCGCGCCGCCACTGCCGCTACCCCGGCATCGTCAAGGTCCGTAAGTGAGTTGGTCATGGGGGCCAGGTTACGGGCGCGGGCCCGGCCGCGGTGACGCCGGAGCACGGCCGCCGCATGGGCGGCTCGGCGCGCTCAACTGCCGTGCGCCTTCGCAGGCGGTGGCCGCGCCCCCGCGTCACCCGCCCGTCACGGCTCGACGGTCGTCGGCCGCTCCGCGCGCAGATCACTGACGAATCCGTTCTTCGTCACGCGCATCCAGTAGGAGTGCGACCGCACCTCGGACGGGACGTCGGGGTCACGTTGCAGCTTCCGTTCCATCGAAGCAGCGCCGCTCGGCGCGTCCCACTGGAACGTGTAGGGGTGCCACACGCCGATCTCGCTGCTGTAGAAGGGCTTGCGCTCCAGCACGATCACCTGATCCGGGTTCCCTTGTACGGGCTCCCAGTTGACGCGGACGGTGGCCGCGTCGATGCGGTCGACGGACGTCAGGCGCGGAGCCTTCGGGATCACCGAGGAGGAGGCGGGCTTGAGGGCGTCGCTGCGGATGGTCCTCGGTACGGACGGTTCGTAGTGCTCCGGGTGCTCCAGCTTGCCCGTGACGCGGAGCGTGGCAGGGGCCTGAGTCTGCCCGTCCGCGCACGCGTCGACCTGGGCGACCTTCAGCCACTCGCCGGCGATCCTCACGAAGTCCTCCTTCTGTGTCGGAAGTTCGCGAGTGCTGCCGCCGACGACTCCGCTCACGGAGTAGACGTAACGGGAATCGTCGGAGCGGACCACCTGATAGCTGCACCGGTCGACGGCCGCGGCGCGCGCGTCGACGGCGGCGGAGGCGGCCGACGGGGCCGCTGCGGCAACACCCGCTCCCGAGGCGAGCGCCCCGAGACCGAGCGCGCACGTGGTCATGACGGCGGCGATACGAGAGGTCATACATCCTCCGGTGACGTGACATCCAGCAACTACGGCGGCTACGGGCGGCTCACGGAAAGATGTCCGGGGCTCGCCGATCAAGACTGGACGCTACCGGCAAAGAACGGCCAAGACACAGTCAACAATCAGCAAAGTGATGACTTCACGCCGACTTCCAGGCGTCGTCCACGCGCAGCAAGCCTGCCCTCGACCAGACCTGGCGAGCCAGAGTGTCGGTGGGCAGGGTTCCGTCGAGGATCAGGTCGCTGTGTGCACGGGCCGGTTCTACGTGGCGTTCGTGGGCGGCACGCCGGTGGTGGAGGTAGTTGCACAGGAGGGTTTCCAGGGGGAAACCGTGGTGCAGGCATTTGCGTTGGATCTTGCGTACCAGCCGGAGGTCGGCCGGCAGGTCGAGGAAGATGCCGAGGCGCGGCCAGTGGGGTGCGGGCGCGACGTGGTGGGCGAACAGGCCCTCGACGATGACGACGGCGGCCTTGGCCAGCGCCACCTCGGTGTCGTGGGTGAGCCGGCGCAGGTCCACCGACTGGGGCATCCCGTAGTCCAGGTGCGGTACGCCGGCGTCGTCGCGCATCCAGACGCCGCCGCGCTCCGGGGTCTCGAAGTAGTACGCGTCGCCGTGCAGGAGTTGGGTGGAGAGTTGGGGTGCGGTGGCAGTCAGCGCGTGTGCCAGCGTGGTCTTGCCCGCACCCGATCCTCCGGTCAGCGTCAGCAGCATGCGGCTCCCCCTTGCACTCGGTCCGTCGGCTCGTCACATATGGTTCGGAGCCGACGTCGGAGTGGAGCGGAACTGGCCGGGTCGTGTCAGGCGTTCTTACGGGCGACCGCCCCGTACATCGCGATGTCGCGGTCGTCGACCTGTTCCTGGTCCGCGTCGGGGCGCCAGTGGTGGACCTGGGTCAGCCCGGGGGCGACCAGGTCCAGCCCCTCGAAGAGCGCCTCGGCCTCGGCCCTGGTGCGCAGCCGCATGGGCATGCCCCGGCGCGCGTACTCGTCCGCGACCCGGTTGACCTCGCGCGGCGCGAAGTCCGCGGTACCGATGGTCATGGCCAGGAAGCTGCCCGCGGGCAGCGGCTCCAGGAGGCGGCGTACCAGGCTGTGGTCGTCGGGCGGCAGGATGAAGTGGAGGATGCCGATGATCATCAGGCCGACCGGCTGCCGCAGGTCCAGCAGCTCCTGGAACTTCTCGGATCCGATGATGGCCTCCGGGTCGCGCATGTCGGCGTCGATGTACGCGGTCCGGCCCTCGGCGGAGCCGGTCAGCAGCGCCCGCGCGTGGGTCAGCACGATCGGGTCGTTGTCGACGTACACCGCCCGGGCGTCGGGCCGTACCTGCTGGACCACTTCGTGCAGGTTCGGGGAGGTGGGCAGGCCGGTGCCGATGTCGAGGAACTGTCCGATGCCTTCCTCGCGGGCCAGGTAGCGGGCCGCGCGGTGCATGAACTTCCGGTTGGCCCGCATGTGGACGGGCAGCGCCGGCCACTCCTGGCACATCACGTCACCGGCCTCGCGGTCCACGGCGTAATGGTCCTTCCCGCCGAGGATGTAGTCGTACACGCGCGCCGAGTGAGCCGTACCGGTATCGATCCGGCCCACCGGGTAGCCCTGCTCCAACACCCCTGCTCCTTACGGTCGTACCCGCGCCACGACGGTCCGGCGCCACGGCGAGTGTATGTGGTGCGCTGGTGGGGCTTGTGGGGGTGGTGGGTCTGCTGTTGTTTTCCGGCAGGCGCCTCGGCGGTGACACGAGCTGGGCGGCGTGTGCGTACCGCCCAGCTCGGCAAGGCGCGCGCGTACGGGGGCCGTTGGCTACCGCCGGCCGCCGAGGGATGCGAGCGTGGCGTCGAAGTCGGCGGCGCGGGGCCGGTTGTGGGGGAACCTGGCGAGCACGGACGCCATGCCGCAGGTGTCGGTGACGGCGGAGAAGACCAGGCCGCCGCCGATCGCGGCGGACAGCCAGCGGGCCTGCCGGTATCGGGCGCCGAGCGCGAGACCGGCCACCACGAGGGAGCCGGCGGCGAGGCGGACCTGGCGTTCCATGGGCCAGACGGTCCGAGCACCGCTGTTCGCCGCGCGTTCGACCGGGTACCCCTGCGCGGTCCAGGCGGCGGTGCCGCCGGTGAGGGTGGTGGCGGGGACGTCCGCGGCGGCGAGCTGTTCGCAGGCGGTGGCGGAGCGGTTGCCGGAGGCGCAGACCATCAGCAGTTCACCGCGGGCGGCTGCCGCCTTCAGGGCGGGCAGGGCGGTCGCGAGGTGGTCGAGGGGGATGTTGTGGGCGCCGGGCAGGTGGCCCGCGGCGTATTCGCCGGGGGTGCGTACGTCGACGACGGTGTAGGCGCTCAGGCGGTCGACGGCCTGGCCGGGGTGGACGGCAGCGTGGGTGATCATGTGCGTGGGGTTCCTGTTCGTTTCGTCACCCGGGGATGGATCCTGAACGGACTAGGGTACCCGGCGGGGTATCCGATGTCCCCGAAGCCACGCCCGGACGGGCTGAGGTGTGCCGGGCCGTTCCCAGGACGCGGGCCGGCCACGGAGGAGGAAGTGTGGAGCTGGAGATGGCGGCCGATGAGCTGAAGAGCGTGCTCAACCGGCTGCGGCGGGCCCAGGGCCAGATCGCCGGCATCATCAAGATGATCGAGGACGGCCGGGACTGCGAGGACGTCATCACACAGCTCGCGGCGGTCTCCCGCGCGCTGGACCGGGCCGGGTTCGCGATCATCGCGACGGGCCTGCAGCACTGCATGGCCGACCGGGAGCAGACCGGCGGGGACCGGGAGCAGATGCGGGCGAGGCTGGAGAAGCTGTTCCTTTCGCTGGCCTGACGGCGGTTACCGGCAGCCCGGCCCCTTCGCCGCTCCGCCGCACACGCGCCGGCGGCACGCGCCCCCGCGCCACGCCTTCCCGCACCCCGCGTCACGTCGCGGCCTCGACGATCATGAAGGCCGCCACGGCCAGCAGGGCGAAGGCGAACAGGCGCTGGAGCCGGGGCCCGGAGACTTTCGCGGCGAGGCGTTTACCGTCCCAGGCCCCCAGTACGGCAGCCGCCGTGAACGGGCCGACGACCGTCCAGTCCAGGGAGCCGGCCGCCCCGGAACGGGTGGCCAGTGAGGCCAGCGAGTTGACGCTGATGACCAGCAGGCTGGTGCCGACGGCGGCCTGCATCTCGAAGGCCAGTACGGTGACCAGGGCCGGTACGGCGAGGAAGCCGCCGCCCACACCGAGCAGCCCGGTCAGGGCACCGAGCCCCGCTCCGGCACCCGCGGCCCGCCCCGGCCGTACCCCTCGGTCCCCGGCCCTCGCCGCGGCCGGGCGCAGCATCATGACCGCGGCGAGCGCGGCGACGCCCGCGAAGGCGAGGGTGAGGGCGGCCTGGGGCAGACGGGCGGCCGCGGCCCCGGCGAGAGCCGCGGGCAGGACCCCGGCGGCGGCGAACGCCGCTCCCGCCTTCCACCGCACATGCCCGGCCCGCGCGTGTGCGTACAGCACGGTCAGGGAGGTGGCGGTGACGATGAGCAGGCTCGCGGTGGTGGCCGCGGCGGGCGTGAAGCCGAGCAGGTAGATCAGCGCCGGTACGGCCAGGACGCTGCCGCCCCCGCCGAGCGCGCCGAGCGCCAGACCGACCGCACCGCCCGCGACCAGGGCCAGGATCAGTGCACTCACGCTGCCGAGCCACCCCGGTCACCGGCGCGAACGCAGGTACGTATACAGGCGCAGATACGTATACAGGTACAGGTCCGTATACAGGTACAGGCACGAGGACGGGTACAGGCGCAGGTACGCACGGCAGACCTCACGAGGGCGAGGCGGTGACGGTCAGGCCCGCGTCGGCCGCGGCCTCGAAGCCGTCGTCGACGGCGACGACCTGCCGCCCCACCGCGTCCAGGAGGGAGGCGGCGATCGCCGCGCGCATCCCGCCGGCGCAGTGCACCCACACGACGCCCTGCGGCACTTCGTCGGTACGGCCGTGCAGCTCGTGGACCGGGATGTGCACCGAACCCTCGACGTGACCGTCGGCGCGTTCCGAGGCACGGCGCACGTCGAGCACCACGGCCTCCTCGCCGCGTTCGCGGGCCGCGGCGAGGTCGGCGAAGGTGGCGCGCGGGAACGAGGCGAGTTCCTCGCCCTCGCGGATCCAGCCGGCCGGGTCGCCGGTGGCGGCAGCGGCCGGGCGGTCGATGCCGACCCGGGTCAGTTCCCGCTGGGCGTCGGCGAGCTGCCGCGGCGTGGCGGCGAGCAGGGTGACCGGCTTGCCCCAGGGGATCAGCCAGGCCAGGTACGTCGCGAGCTTGCCGTCGCCTTCGAAGTTGAACGATCCGGCCACGTGCCCCGCGGCGAAGGCGACCCGGTTGCGCAGGTCCACCACCCACTCCCCCGCGGCCAGCCGCTCGGCGATCTGCCGTGCGTCGGCGGGCTCGGGCGGGGTGAGGTCGACGGGTGCCGGGCCCGCGGCGTTGGCGGGGCCCATGTGCGCGTAATAGGCGGGTACGTCCTCCAGGCCGGCCAGGGTGCGGGCGACGAAGGTGTCCACGTCGAGGGTGAGCGCGTCGTTGGCCGTACGCTCCTTGCCGATCGTGGTGGCGTCCCCCTCGGCCTGGGTGGAGGAACAGAAGCTGCCGAAGCCGTGGGTGGGCAGTACAGGCACCTCGTCGTCGAGTTCGTCGGCGAGGCGGTGGGCGGAGGCGTGCTGGGCGCGGGCGAGCTGCTCGGTCAGCCGCGGCTCGACCAGGTCGGGACGGCCGACCGTACCGATCAGCAGCGATCCGCCGGTGAAGGCGGCCACCGCCCGGCCGTCGTCCTCCAGCGCGTACGAGGTGTGGTGCGGCGTGTGGCCCGGGGTGGCGATGGCGCGCAGGACCAGGCCGTCGTCGACCGTGACCGTGTCGCCGTCGGCGACGGGCGTGCGGGCGAACGACACCTTCGCCGCGGCCGGGACCAGGTAGGCGGCGCCGGTGACGCGGGCCAGCTCCAGGCCGCCGGTGACGTAATCGTTGTGGATGTGCGTCTCCGCCACGTACGCGATCCGCACCCCGCGCCGCGCCGCCGCGGCGATCACCTGGTCGATGTCGCGCGGCGGGTCGATCACGACCGCGGCACCGCCGCCACCGGCCAGGTAGCTGCGGTTGCCCAGGCCCTCGAACGCCAGGGTGTCGACGAAGAACACGACTGCGCCTCCTTCATGAGAACGGTGTGTACCCCAGGGGGTATCTGTTGTCCACGATAACAGCGATACCCCGGGGGGTATTCCGGGGCTTCCGAGGCGCCTGATCATCCAGGCGTCCCGTGAGGCCTGGAACGCCTCCGTCCGGAAGCGCTCCCCCTGCGACGGGTACCCGGAGGGGTATCTGGATATCCGGTCATCCAGGCATCCGGCCCGGAAGGCCCGCGTCCCGGGCGCACCGGGTGTACGTGGAGCACACGGCGCAGCCGCAGGCCGGTCGACGCCTCCTCCGGCGCGAGCCGGGCTACAGTCAACTCGGCACGGAGTGAGGGCGGTTACCGGCGGGCCGCATCACCGCCGCACCACCACCACCTACGCCACGCCACGCCCCGGCCTCTGCCCCAGCCCCTCCGACAGGGAGCCGCTCCATGACCACACCGCGGGATCTCCAGATCGTCGCCATGATCGTCGCCGCGGGCGGGGAGTCCCCCCGTCCCGTGGATGCGGGTGACCTTTCCCTTGCCCTGGCGGGAGCCGAGCTGATCGACCTCCTGCACGCCGAGGCCGTCACGCTGGACGGTGACCGCATCGTTCCCGGCGAGCGGGGCCGGGAACGGGGCCAGGGCCAGGACCCGAGCCAGGGCCAGGACCGCACGACGCCGGCCGATCGCCTCCTGGACGCGGCAGCGGCCTCGCTCGTGCGGCAGGCACCGTACGAGTCGGTCGAGGACTGGCTGTGGCGCCGGGGTCGCGGCCTGTCCGCGGTCTACCGGGCCGCCCTGAAGGAAGAAGGCCTCAGCCTCCGAAAACGCCGTCTCCGGCTTCGGCTCCGCGCCGGCCGGACAGCGCCGGCCGGCTCATCCGCCGCCCGCGGTCACGCGGCCGGCCGCTGGGCTTCGGGTGAGCCCGTCCTCGCCGCCCTCGCAGCCGCCGCCGGCATCCGCGACGCGCCGGCCGACGATGCCCTGAGCGGGACCGACGACGCGGTCATGACCGTACTCGCCGCCGTCAACGAGGCGGTGGTGGAACTGGAGGCCGTACGGCAGCGGCGTACCGTCGAGCAGGCGGCCTTCGACAACATCTGGCGCGGCGCGTGACGGGAACGCGCGGCGGGAAGGCGGCGGCTCAGGTCCCCGCCCGCCCGGTACGCATCAGGTGGCGCCTCAGGCCCGCGCGCCCGGTACGAAACAGGTGCCTGACCGTTCATCACGAGTCAGGCACCTGTGGGTTCAGCGCAGTTCGCCGCGTCACTTCTCCGTCAGGTTGGTCGGGCCGCTCCAGTAGGACCGCTCCCAGCGCTTCGCGTCCGGAGTGAACTCGACCTCCATGCGGTCGGCGGCGTCCGGCGGCAGCGAGAAGGCGTACTTGCCGACGAGTTCCCTTCCGGGCAAGGCGTAGCCCGTGAGGACCTTCTGCCGCCCGCTGCCGTCGATCACCAGCTCCGTCGAGGCGCCGTCGGCGTCGTTGACGGAGGGCAGCCCGGTCTCGATCTCGACCCGCTCGGTACCGGTGTTGACCACCTTGATCGTCACCTGGACGGCCTTGTTGCCCTTCGCGTGCCCCAGGACGTAATCGTCCGGGACGAAGGGCTTCGGCTTCTCGACCGTCACCTTCAGGCCGTTCCCGAACGTATAGGTACCGCCGAACGACAGATGCCGCGCCTTTTCCTCCGCCTCGGCGGAGGACTTGGCCTTCTCCCTGTCGGCGCGGGCGCGCGCCCTGTCGTCGGCCGTCTTCTGGGCCGCGGTGAAGACGAGCACGCCGGCCACGGTCGCGATCAGCAGCCCGATCCCGCCCAGGATCACACCGGCCAGCGCCATGCCCCTGCCCCGCGCCCGGCCCTTGCGCACCTGGCTCAACCCGACGAAGCCGAACACGACGGCCAGCAGCGCCGGGAGCCAGGACATCCAGAACAGGAAGACGACCAGGCCGAGGACGACACCGAGGACGCCGAGGACCAGCGCCGTGACGGCCATGGCGTTGCTGGGCTGCGGCACCGGGAACGGGCCCGTCGGATACGGACCCGCCGGGTACGGGCCCATCGGATGCGGACCCCAGTGTGCGGAGGCCGGCCCAGATCCAGGGGCCGGTCCGGTCGCGGAGGCCGGCCCGGCCCCGGCTGTCGGCTCGGATTCGGCGGCCGGCGGGCGCCACGGGTCGCGCTCGTCCGGTGTCGGGGCGGCGGGCTGCTCACCGTCAGGCGGGGTGGGTACGGTCACGTATGGTCCTCGAATGGGGTCGAAACAGACAAGCTGCTGACATTATCAGTCACATCGTCAACGGCTCATCTCACTCCTCGCCAACGGCTCCGCTCACTTCTCCCTCACGGCGCCCCGCAGCGCCTTGGTGCGGAAGTGGCAGTAGGTCTTGGCCGGTTCGGGGTGGTAGTGCCACGGCAGCGCGTCCACGTAGCCGTCCACCTCGCGGAACTGTTCCAGGGCCGCCTCGTACCGGCCTTGCCGCGTCAGGAAGTAGGCCAGCAGGTGCCGGACCGTCGCCACTCTCGGGTCGTCCGGCCGTGCCGCGCCGACGTCCCGCAGCACGTCATCGGTCATTCCCATCACCTCGGGCCAGCCGTACGCCTCGGCCGGCGCCTCGTCGTCGTGGTGCTCGTACCAGGCGATGAGCCGCAGGACCGTCAGCAGGCTGCCACGCGGGGCACCGGCCGCTGCCTGCCCGGCGAAGTCACGGGCGGTCTCGGCGGAGCCACGCCACTTCGCGCACCAGTACTGCAGGGCGCTCTTGTGCGCTTCGAAGTGGTACGGGGCGCGGGAGACGACGTCCTCCCACAGGTCGAGCATCGCCTCGTGCGGGGCGCCCAGGCCCATGTACAGCGGGATCTTTTTGACGTACGGGGTGGGGTCACCGGGCAGCGCCAGAGCCTCCGCCCGCGCGAACGCCTCCCTGGCGCCCCCCAGGACCCGGTGGAACCCGGCGAACTGCTCGGCGGTGGTGTGCTCGGCGCGATACGCGCCCCGGATCTCCCAGGCCAGCGCCACCTGCGCGGCCGCGCGGACCACGGCCGCGTCCGGGTCGTCGGGACGCTCCGCCTCCCAGGCCCGCAGCCAGGTGTCGTCCTCGGCCGCCCGGTCGGCGGCGACGCCGACGAGACGGGAGCGGCGTTCCCAGTCCGTACCCGCGGCGCCGATCGCCTTGGCGGCGGTCTGCCACTCGCCCCGGGCGAGGGCGGCGGTCACGGCGTCCGCCTCGGGATCCGGGCAGTGCCGGCCGGTGTCCTGGCGTGCCGGCGGCAGCAGGTCCGCACCGGCCGCCGCGGCGAGCTTCGTCGTCCGTCTCCGCTTCCACAGCCAGGTGCAGACGGTGACGGTGAGGACGATCAAGGGAAGGATTCCGTGCATGGGTTCCAGTGGTCCGATCGGAAGTGTTCTGCCGGCGGCCCAGGACGGCTCCCAGGGCGCGCAGAGACGCGCCCACAGGGCGGAGTCCCCCCACGAACAGAAATACAGAGTGAGAGGATCATATGTGCGACATGGTCATGACCTGCACCGATTTCGCGGTCACCGAACATCGCACCGCTACCGCGGGCGGACGCCATGACCGGCCCTGACGCTCCGGACCTCACCGTCCGCCGGCCGCGGGCAGGCCTCCGGCGTCGATGGTGCTCTGGGCGACGGTGGACAGCAGGACGTGGTGGCGGCGGGCGTGGTCGCGCATCAGGTCGAAGGCGTCCCGGAGGGAGATGTCGCGGCAGGCGGCGAGGTAGCCCTTCGCCTGTTCGATGAGGATGCGGCTGTGCAGCGCGACGTGCACCTGTTCGTCGACGACGTCGGTGTCGGTGTGCCGGAGGGCGCGGGCGTGCACCAGGCCGATGGTGGCCGCGTCGGCGAAGGCCTGGGCCATGGCGAGATCGTCCAGCGGCACCGGACTGTCGGTGGCGCGCAGGAGCAGCAGACTGCCGAGGGTTTCACGGCGCAGCCGCAGCGGGACGGCGCAGGCGTACGTGTAACCGGCGGCCCGGGCCTGGACCGTGAAGTCGCGCCAGGCGGCAGGGGCCTGGGAGAGGTCACCGGGGGCCACGGGTTCGGCGGTGCGGTAGGCGTCCAGGGCGGGGCCTTCCCGCAGGGCCAGGTCCAGCACTTGGGACAGCGCCGGGCTGGGGTCGCAGGGCGCGGGGCTGTACATCTGCGGGCCCGGGTAGGCCAGCACGACCGCGGCGTCGGTGACGGCGAAGATGTCGCAGCAGCGGACGGTCAGCTGCTGCAGGAAGTCGATGACGTCGAAGTCGGCGACGAGGGTGTCGGCGAGTTCGACGAAGGTCTGGGCGATCTTGTCTTCCCTGCTCATGTCCCTGCTCCTCGGTACGCGGGTCCGGGCCCGGCCCCGGACCGTGGCAGGCCCGTGCCGGGCGGCGGTGCCACGGTTGCGGCTCGGCTGCGGTGGTGGAACGGAGACAGCGCCGCGAGGGGGGCTTCGCGACGACGGTTGCGCGGCGGCGGGGCCACGGATGCGGGCCTCACGGCGGCAGTTGCGCGGCGGCGGCTTCACGGCGGCAGTTCTTCGAGAATGGCGCGGGCGGTCTCGGTGAGGTGCCGGCCGGAGGCGAACGCCCGGGCCCGGAGCCGGACCAGCGCTTCCTCCAGCGGCACGCCGAGCCGGCAGCTGAGTACGCCGGTGGCCTGGTGCACCTCGACCCAGTGCAGGTCGACCGCGCCCGCGGCGCCCGGCCCGTCGTGGGCGGCGGACTCCCCGGTGTCCGGCCGCCAGGTCAGCAGCCGTCCGGCCAGCGCGTCGGCGACCCGCAGTCCGTCCGCCGCCTGCGGTGCGGTCAGCGGCCCTGGGGTCAGGCGGTACCCGGTCAGCGAACCGAAGCGTACCCCTCCGGCGCGTACCGGCCAGACGAACATCGCCCGCACGCCGAGGGCCTGGGCCTCCGCGGCGAACTGCGGCCACCGTTCGGTCTCGCCCGCGCTCAGATCCACCACCTGGTAGGGCGGCGCACTGAAGGGGCCCTGCCCGAGGGTGAACTGCGCGTCCTCCAGCCGTGCGCTGGTGTCGTCGCTGAACCACACCAGTTCAGCGCCCCACCGCAAGGAGACCGCGACGCCTTCCAGCCCCAGCGCGTGTGCGCACTGCAACGCCCACACGCGGTGCTCCTCCGCGTCGACGGCCCGCGCCAGACCGGCGAGCAGTTGCCGCACTGACACCCGACGCTCCATCGTTGAGCCTTCCGCGTCGGAGGGCGGACCGCAGCCGGAACACGGCCGCTCTCCACACCTGAAGGCTACTCTTCACCACCCTGGCGGGAGCCGGATCGGGCCAGGCGATTCCCTTCGTGGTCCGCCGTGTGTCCGGCCTTCGGGCGCGGCAGTGCGCGGGCCGGCCGTGCCTACTTCCAGGCCGTGGTGTCCGTCACCACGATGCAGTACTTGTGCCAGCGCCGGGTACGCGACGCCGAAGTGGTCGGCTCCGCGCAGGCCGTGGCCCGGAACGTGCTGCCGACCGACGCCATCGACGTGTACTGGTCCGTTCCGTACTCGACGACGGCACTCCGGGCCGAGCCGTCCTCCACCCGTACGGTCACCACGTCCCCCACCTCCGCAGCAGTGATCCGCCCCCACACGGCCCCGCAGCGCTTGCTGTACCGCACGTGCAGGGACACCGGGTTGTGCTGCGGCGGGAGCCAGGTGACCGCGTCGGCGGAACACCCTTCCTCCTGCGAGTCCTTCCCGTCGCACCCGGCCCCCGGGCAGGTGGCCGGAGCGGGCGGCGGTGGCGAGAGCCAGTCCTGCAACGCCCCCGTCACCAGGACCGGCACCACTCCGCCCACCACGGCCGCCGCGACCGCCACCAGGAGCGCGTGCGTACTGTGGTCACGCAGCCAGCGCCACGCACGGCGCCCCCGCGCCCGGCGCTCCGCGCCTTCCTCCTGCCCTTCGCCCTGTTCCCCGCCGCCGTCCCCGTTTCCGCCCCCGGAACCACTCACCCTGCCTCCCGACGCCCTCCGCTGCCCCACCAGCATCGGTGGCCCTGCGGCACGCCGTAAGAAAGATTCACGCCCCATGCGACGCGGGACGGGGCGCCGTCCTCAGCGCCGGGCCAGCGCCAGCACGCTCAGGCCGAACATCAGGACCCCCAGGGGGAGATGGACCGACGGGACGTGCGCGATGCCGAGCACGACCTGGGCCGAGGCAAGTGCGAGGAAGCCTGACGCGTGCCGGACAGGCCGGGGCGAGCCGCCGCCCGGCTTCCATGCCAGTACGGCCGCGAGCAGGTACAGCATCGACGCCCCGTACATCACACGGGCTCCGACGCTGTGCAGCGTCGCTCCGTAGGACGAGGTCAGCAACAGGCCTGCGGAGACCGCCTGGAGGAAGATGGTCAGGGTCTGGAGGGCGATCGTGATCCGGAGCAAGGTGAACCTGCGGTGTGCGTTCGCCGTCGCGCTCGCGCCTGTCGTCGTCGCCGTCGTCTCAGTGGCCATGTCAGGTACCTCTTTCCGCCGCCGGGCAGCAGGTCGATAAGGTCTCACCAGCCCGACGACGCGGGCCTGCGAAAGGTAAGGCGGGGGCGGCCGGAGACATGGAGACTGCGGAGACCGGCACAGACGGGACAGCGGGCGAGCGGCGCCGGCTTGTCAACATCGCTTACCGGTTGCTCGGTTCGGTCACCGAGGCCGAGGACGCCGTACAGGATGCCTACGCACGCTGGTACGGACTGCCGCGCAGCCGGCGGGCGGAGATTCTGTCCCCCGGCGCCTGGCTGACGACGGTGACCAGCCGCATCTGCCTGGACCTGCTCGGCTCGGCACGGGCCCGCCGTGAACGCTATGTCGGCGCGTGGCTGCCCGAGCCGCTGCCCGACCGCGCCGAGTGGGACCAGGCACGCGGCACCGGCCCCGCCGGCGCCGCGGACCCTGCCGACCAGATCGTGCTGGACGAGTCGGTGACCATGGCCTTCCTCGTCGTCCTGGAGTCGATGACGCCTGCCGAGCGGGTGGCGTTCGTCCTGCACGACGTCTTCCGGTACCCGTTCGCCGAGATCGCCGGTGTCCTCGGGCGGACCCCCGCGGCCTGCAAGCAACTGGCGGCCTCCGCCCGGCGTCGGGCGGGCGCGGCACGCGCTCCGGCGACGGCGACCGGGCAGGCCGATGTGGTCAGGCGGGTCAAGGAAGCCTGGGAGGTGAAGGACATCGCGGCTCTCGTCGGCCTCCTCGACCCGGCCGCCGTGCTGACCGCCGACGGCGGCGGCCTGGCCGGCGCCGTCCTGCACCCGGTCGAGGGCGGTGCGCGCATCGCCCAGTACATGGCCGCCGTCGCCGGCAAGGCTCCGGGGCTCGAACTCCTGGTGCGGTCGGTCAACGGTGTGCCGGGCCTGGTGGCCCGGCGTGCGGGCGTCGTCCTGACCGTGGCGGCGTTCGACATCCGCGACGGGCGCGTCATCCGGATCTGGGTGGTCCGCAACCCGGAGAAGCTGCGGCCGTGGGCGCGGGAGAGCTGACGAGCCGTGCCACGGCCCAGGGTCAGTGACGCCTTGTGTCAATTCCGGTCGTGGCATGATCGGTGCCATGAATCATTGCTTACGTTCCGGCGGTTCATCCGCCCAGTTGTGTTCACCCGGTCGGTGACCGATGGTTACGGCATTCTGGGTCGCAGGAGCGGTGGTCGCCCTGGGGCTCGCGGCGTTTCTGGCGGACCGGGTCCTGCTGATGATGGAGTCCCGAGGCTGGATCTACTGGCGCAGGACCAAGCGCCTGTCCTCCATCGGTGCCGATCTCGTCCAGGAGGGCTCCCCTGGAGCCCAGGCCGTGAAGCGGGCCATGGAACAGGAACGCGTACGCAAGAACGTCCGTACGGCAGGAGACCCGCCCCTCAAGGTGGACCTGGACGCCGGTACGGTGCGCATTCGCCGCGCGGCGGGCGAGGGACGGGAACGGTGAACCGCGCTGCGACACCACGACCCCCGAGGAGACCGTTTCCGCCGGCGGCGTCTGCGTGCCGAAGCCTCCCCCGCGCGGGGGAGGAGAATCGTCCCCTGGTCTGATCCCCGCGCGCCGCGGGTCCGCGACAGTGATCTTGTAGCGATCGGCGAGACGAGCGACGAGGGGTCACTGTGGCGGTCTGGCTCATGTCCTTCCCGGCTTTCGCGTGCCTGCTGGCCCTGCTCGCCCTGGTGGAGAGCGCGTGGCGGTGGTGTACGGGGCTGGGCTTGTTCCCGTGGTTGCGCAGGCGTACCGGACCGTCGTTGTCGAGCATCGCCTTCGACGAGTTCACAGCGGTCGTGAACGGGAACAAGACGGCGGAGCTGGAGCAGCGGCGGGTGGAACTGCTGCGGCGGGACGACGAGAGCGACGGCGCGCCGCCCCGTTCCAGCGTCGACCTGAGCAAGGGCACCGCGTTCATCGTGTGCCCGGGCCCGCAGGAAGCGGACGGCGGCTCGGCCTCGCCGTCCTCCTGAACTGAAGCGCGTTCCCTTGCCCCATGTCTGAGGCGTACGCCGGGGGCGCTCTGCGAGTGCTGTGCGCCGAGTGGTGCTGCCGTGTTCGTACCTACGTCGTTTGTGGCGTGCGACCCGAAGGTAAAGACCAGGTATAGCGGCAGGTGAAGCGGGCTTTGCCGGCCGACGGGAAGCGGCAGGACGGAGAGATCGTGTTCGACCTCAGGGCTGAGGCGGAGATGCGCCTCTTCTCGGAAAAGCTGGCCAGGGAAATCGCCGGGAAACGAGCCGACGTCTCGGCGGGGGCGGGCGGGGCAGGCGGCAGGGACGCGGAAGACTCGCCCTCGGCCGACCCGGTATCCGCGCATCGGCCGGGCACCGCGGACGGACCGAGCCCCGTGGACGGGCCGAGCCCCGCGGACTGACCAGGCCCGGCGGGCCGACCGGAGAGCGACTAAGGTAAGGGTGACCTTACCAACCCGTCTCCTCCCCTCCCCCGCACCCCCCCGGAGTCCGCCCCGATGCCCTCCCCGATCGCCACCACCGCCCCGCCCTCCGGCACCCCCCGGCATCCGCCCCGGGTGCCGCGGCCTTCTCCTGTGCCGCGGGTGACCGACGAGCGGGTCGTCCGGCGGGCGGCCGAGATGTCCGGGGCGGAGTTCTGGCGGGCGGTGGAGCGTGAGGGTACGCCGCTGACCGGACCGGATCCCCAGGGCGCGGCGGACCACGCCCTGGTGACGTTCCTGTGGCGCGGCTCCCCGGCCACCCGCGCGGTCCTGGTGTCGCCCAACAAGCTCGCCGATCCGCGCGATCCGGCGGGCAACCTCATGGCGCACGTCCCCGGCACGGATGTGTGGCACTGGTCGGTACGGATGCGCCGGGACTGGCACGCCACGTACACCCTGTGCGTGGACGAGGGCGACGGCCCCGCCGACGACGCCGCGTACTGGCCGTGGTTGCGCACACAGCGCCGTACCGATCCGTTCAACCCGCGCTCCCTGGCGAGCCGCTGGGGCGGCGCTCCGGCTTCCTGCGTCACGCTGTCCGGAGCACCGGAGGGCGCGGAGTGGCAGCAGCGCCCTGGTGTGCCGCGCGGCACGGTCTCCGAGCACACCGTCCGCAGCGCGCTGCTCGGCAACGAGCGCCGGGTCTGGCGGTACGTGCCGGCCGGCGGTGCGGAACCGGGCGCGGAGCTGCCCGTACTCGTCCTGCTGGACGGGGAGATGTGGCAGCCGGGGCTGGGCGTGGCGACCGCGCTGGACCATCTCGTCGCGGACGGCCGGATCCCGCCACTGGTCGCGTTGTTGCCGGAGTCGCTGGGGGCGGACGTCCGCTGGGCCGAGATGACCTGTGATCCGCGGTTCACCGGTTTCCTCGCGGACGAGCTGCTGCCCTGGGCGGCTGCCGACCTGCCGCTGACCGCCGATCCCGCCCGTACCGTCGTGGCGGGCCAGAGTCTGGGCGGTCTGACCGCCGCGTACGCCGCGGTGTCCGCGCCCGGCCGGTTCGGCGCCGTCCTGGCGCAGTCCGGCTCCTTCTGGTGGCCGAACGGTCCGGGCGCGCAGTGGCTGACCGAACGGATCGCGGCGTCGCCGCGGCTCCCGGTGCGGTTCCGTCTGTCGGCGGGCGAGCAGGAGTGGGTCGCGCTGCCCGCGAACCGCCGGCTGCGCGACACCCTGGCGGCCAAGGGGTACGACGACGCGGTCTACCGCGAGTACAACGGCGGCCACGATTACCTGTGCTGGCGTTCGGAGCTGGTGGACGGGCTGTGCGACCTGCTCGGACGGGCCGGCTGACGCACCGGGGCCCGGCCGCTGGAGTGCGGCCGGGCCCCGGGTCCGAGGGACGCCGTCGTGAACGGCTCCGCCTCAGTGAGCGCGCGTGAGGCTGATGCGGTGCACCGAGTCGATCCGGTCGGTGCCGGCCGCGGACTTGTCGACCACGTAGGCGGTGCCGCGGCGGACCGTGACGTGGTTCGGGTTGGGGCCGGTGGCCAGGTCGGCCAGGACGGTGCCCTGCTTCGGGTCCACGACCGTGGTGGTGCCGCTGCCGCGGTTGGCGACGAAGACCCGGCCGGAGCGGTGGTCGGCGGCGACGGAGAGGGCGCCGGCGCCGGTGGCGACGGTCCGGGTGACGGCACCCTTGCGCAGGTCGACGACGGAGAGGGTGCCCGCGGCCTGGTCGGCGGTGTAGGCGGTGCGGCCGTCGGCGGAGAGTGCGATGCCGATGGGGGCGTCGCCGGTGGGGATGAAGCGCGGCTCGGCCTTGTACGGGCTGACCGCGATGATCCGGTCGTTGGTGAGGTCGGTGGCGTAGGCGGTGCCGGTACGGCTGTCGACGGCGAGTCCGGCGGTGCCCGCGCCCTCGACCTTGACCCGCTTCTTCTCCTTGAAGGTGCGGGTGTCGAAGGCGACGACCGAGCCGTCACCGAAGCCGCCGGCCCAGGCGAGGTCGTGGCGCTTGTCGACGACGATCTCGCGGGCGTGGGCGACGCCGGGCAGGGTGGCGAGGTGCTTGCCGGTGCGCTGGTTGTAGACGGCCACCGAGTTGTTGCGGGTGTTGGTGGTCCACACGGTGTCGTGCTCGTCGTCCACGGCGACGCCGTAGACCGCCTCGACGGCGCCGGTCGCCTGGTCGGTGACCGGCGGCGTGTAGGCGGCCTCGACCTTGAGCGTCTTCGGGTCGACCTTCAGCAGTCTGGACTGGGTGACCGGCGGCCGGCCCACGGCTGTGGTGGCCCACAGGACGTGGTGGCGCTCGGAGTAGGCCGACTGGTAGAGGCCGGTGGCCAGTTGGGCGGTGTCCACGCGGTACGAGGCCTGGGGCGCGGGGCGGTCGTGCGCGACGGCGGTGCCGCTCAGCGCCAGGACGCCGGCCGCGGCGGCGGTCAGGGCCGTGGTGGTGCGGGCGAGGCGGCGGGCGGTGGCACGGGGCCGCGGGGGCTGGGTGGCGTGCATGGTCTTCACTCCTCCTGGAGGGCAGGCGAGAGGGGCGGGCCGGGGGAGCTCCACCCGACGGGATCAAAGGTTAGCTTAGCCTTACCTAAGTTGCACTCAGCTCGGGGCCGGTCGGCGAAAAGCGACCGGACTCCCCTTCAACGCCCCTGCCCCACCTGGCCCGTTGACCGGTCCAGGGCGGCCAGGCGCTCCGCGACCACTGCCGCGATCCCGTCCATCCAGCGCGGCTGCGTCATCTGCGGGTGCAGGCAGTCCACGTCGTGGTTGGCCAGCGCGCCCCGCACGTACGGCGCCCAGGCGTCCCGGGTGAGCCAGTCCTCGGCGCGCGGGGCGGCGGCGGTGAAGAACAGCACGTCGCCGGCGAACACCCGGTGCTGGTGCTCGCGCATGAGCCGGGCGTTGTTGACGACGATGTCGACGACGGCGGACAGCGTCCGGTCGGACAGTCCGGCCAGCGCGCTGCCCTCACGACGCAGCGTCTCCAGGACGTCCTCGCGGGTCAGTTCACCGGTGCGCTCGAAACCCGCCATCCGCAGCAGGGCGGTCAGCGCGTCGGTCTCCTTGGGGACGGCCTGGTCGCGCCACTGGTCGGAAGGGTAGGCGTCCAGCAGGGCGAGGAAGTCGACCCGCTCCCCCGCCTCTTGGAGCTGTACCGCCACGGTGTGCGCGAGGACACCGCCCACGGACCAGCCGAGCAGCCGGTAGGGGCCGTGCGGCTGGACGGTGCGCAGCTGCCGTACGTAATCGGCGGCCATCTCATCCATCGTCGCCGGGAGGGGTGCGTCGTGGGCCAGGCCGCGCGCCTGGAGGCCGTACACCGGCTGTGCGGGGTCGAGCCGGGAGAGCAGGCCCGAGTAGCACCAGCTGATGCCGCCCGCCGGATGCAGGACGAACAGCGGTACGCGGTCGCCGGCCGGGCGCAGCGGCAGCAGGACGTCCAGCGCGTCGCCGCCGGTCCCGTCGCCGTCCAGGCGGGCGGCGAGCGCGGCCGGGGTGCGGTCCTGGAAGAGCGCGCCGATGGCCAGGCGGGTGCCGAGCGTGTCGCGGACGCGTGCCATCAGGCGGGCGGCCAGCAGCGAGGTGCCGCCCAGGTCGAAGAACGCGTCCTCCACACCGACCCGGGGCAGGCCCAGCACTTCGGCGAACAGCCGGGTGAGGGTCTCCTCCTGGTGGGTGCGCGGGGCGCGGCCGGGTCCGGCCTCGAAGGAGGGAGCGGGGAGCTGTCCGCGGTCCAGCTTGCCGTTGGGGCTGAGCGGGAACGCGTCCAGGGCGAGCACGGTGCTGGGCACCATGTGCTCGGGCAGCGTACGGGCGAGTGCCGCGCGCAGCTCCTCCGGGTCGGGCGCGGCGGTCCGGTCGCGCTGCTCGTACGTGACGTAAGCGATCAGCCGCTGGTCGCCGGGCCGGTCCTCGCGGACCACCGCGCAGGCGGCGGCGACGGCGGGCAGGGCGGCCAGTGCCTCCTCGATCTCGCCGAGTTCGATGCGCTGGCCGCGCAGTTTGACCTGGTGGTCGGTGCGGCCGAGGTAGTGGAGTTCGCCGCGGTCGGTCCAGCGGGCGAGGTCGCCGGTGCGGTACATCCGGCTGCCGGCGGGCCCGTACGGATCGGCGACGAAGCGCGTCGCCGTCAGGCCGGGCCGCCCCAGGTAGCCGTCGGCGAGCTGGGTTCCGGCGAGGTACAGCTCGCCGGGGACGCCGGGCGGGCAGGGCCGCAGGGCCGCGTCCAGGACGTACAGGCGGGTGTTCCAGACGGGCGCCCCGATGGGCACCGGACCTTCGTCGCCGGGCGCGCACGCGTGGTACGTGACGTCGACGGCCGCCTCGGTGGGGCCGTACAGGTTGTGCAGTTCCACGCCGGGCAGCGCGCGCGTGAACTCCCGGGCCGTCTCGCGCGGCAGCGCCTCGCCGCTGCAGAACACCCGGCGCAGACCAGTGCAGTTCGCCGCGTCGGGCTCGGCGAGGAAGACCTGGAGCATGGACGGTACGAAGTGGCAGGTGGTGACGGCCTGTTCACGGATGACGCGGGCCAGGTAGGCGGGATCCCGGTGTCCGCCGGCCTCGGCCACCACCAGCGTGGCGCCCTGGCGCAGCGGCCAGAAGAACTCCCACACGGACACGTCGAAGCCGGAGGGCGTCTTCTGGAGCACCCGGTCACCCGGCTCCAGACCGTACTGCCCCTGCATCCAGCGCAGCCGGTTGTCGATGGCACGGTGACTGACCACGACGCCCTTGGGGCGGCCGGTGGAGCCGGAGGTGTAGATGACGTACGCGGGGTGGTCCGGAGTGAGCGGGCGGGGCGGGACGGTGGCGGAGTACGCGTCCAGACCGAGGCCGTCCAGGACGACGACCGGCACCGGCCCGTCGCCGGGCACCCGGCCGTCCCGGTCAGTGATCACGCACACCGGCCGGGCGTCGTCGAGCATGTACGCGAGGCGGTCGGCGGGGTAGTCCGGGTCCAGCGGCAGGTAGGCGCCGCCCGCCTTGAGGACGGCCAGCAGGGTGAGGACCAGATCGGCGGAGCGCGGTACGGCGACGGCGGCCAGTGTGCCGGGGCGCACGCCCAGGGTCGCCAGGTGGCGGGCCAGCCGGTTGGCGCGGGCGTCGAGTGCGGCGTACGTCCACGTGGTGTCCCCGGAGATCAGCGCGGTGGCGCCGGGCGTGCGGGCGGCCTGTGCCTCGATGGGGCCGACGAGGGTGGTGGGCGGCAGGGCACGGGAGGTGGCGTTGAACTTCTCCAGCACCAGCGCCTGTTCGGCCGCCGTGGCGATGCCGTGCTCACCCTGGGGGGCGTGCGGGTCGGCGCGCACCAGACGGGACAGCAGGGCCAGGAAGCGCTCCTGGTGGTGTCCGAGGCCGTCCTCCTCGTACAGGTCGGGGTTGGCGTCGTAGTCGATGCGCAGGCCGCGGCCGTCGGCGCGGTCGTAGACGTTGACGGTCAGCTCGTCGACGGGTCCGGTGGAGAGGTTGTGCGCGGTGGCCGGGGCGCCCGCGAAGTCCAGGCCGTAATCGAACGGCATCACGTTGACCAGTGGCCCGACCAGCGCCCGGTCGGCGCCGAGCAGTCCCAGGTCGCGCCGGATGTCCTCGTATCGATAGCGCTGGTGGCGGCGGGCCGCGCGGATGCCGAGGACGACCTGGCGGGTCAGTTCGGCGAAGGTGGCGGTCGGGGCCACGGTCAGCCGCAGCGGCAGTACGTTCATGACCATGCCGGGGACGCGCAGCGCCGCCGAGCCCATGCGGCCCATCATCGGCAGCCCGAGGACGACGTCCCCGGCACCGGTGGCGCGGGACAGGTACAGCGCCTGGGCGGCGATCAGCACGTCGGGCCAGGTGGCGCGGACCGAGGCCGCCAGTTCCTTGAGCCGCTCGGTGGTCTCCGGGCCCAGGTACGCGGTGCGGCGCAGGTGGGTGCGGGCGGGCAGGGCGGTACGTCCGGCCAGGTTGACGGCTTCGGGCCGGTCCGCGAACGCCTCGTTCCAGTGCCGGCGGTCGGTCTCGTACGTGTCCGAGGCGCGGTACGCGGCGTCGTCGTCGACCAGGTCGGTCAGCCGCCCGAAGGTGGCGGGGCCCACGGGTTCGCCGGTTGCGAGCGCCGTGTAGACCTCGGCGGTACGGCGGGCCAGCAGCGAGTAGCCGAAGCCGTCCATGACGACGTGGTGGACGCGCTGGTACCACAGCCAGCGGGCGTCACCGACCCGGAACAGCGCGTGCGCGAACAGCGGCCCGGCGGCCAGGTCGAACGGCTCGGCCAGGTCGGCGCGCATCCAGGCGCGCGCCGCGCCGTCCGGGTCGGCCTCGGCGCGCAGATCGGCCAGGTGCAGCGGCAGCGGTGCCGGGCCGGTGGCCAGGGGGAGCTGGCGGGGCCCTTCGGCGGTCTCGACGATCCGGACCCGCAGCGCGTCGGCCTCGGAGACCACTTGGTGCAGCGCGTCGGAGAACAGCGCCGGGTCCACCGGCCCGTGGATCTCCAGGTACTCCGCGGTGTTCTGCGCGGGGCTCGCCGGGTCGAGGGCCTGGGCGTACCACAGGCCGGTCTGGGCGGCGGTCAGCGGCAGCCCCTCGGCGGTGCTCAGGCCGTCGGCGGCGGTGTCGAGGAGCGCCGTCATGAGGCCGCGCCCAGGATGCGGGCCCATGCCTCGATGGCGGGCTGCTCGGCGAGGTCCACGAAGCCGGCCCGGGTGCCGTGGTCGCGTCGCCATCGTTCCAGGAGCGCCATGATGCGGACCGAGTCCATGCCGTAGTCGACGAGGTTCTCGTCGACGGGGATGTCGGCCGGGTCCTCGCCCAGGACGTCGGCGACGTCCGCGCGCAGGTGGTCGATGGTCAGTGCCATGACAGGGGGTTCTCCTTGGGGTTCTGGCCGGTGGTGGCCGGGGCCGGGCGGCCGGGGCGCCGGCCCGCGGCCGGGGTTCGCGGGTAGGGGGGCGCCGGGCCGGGCGGCTGCGTCCGGGCCGGCGCCGTCGGTCACTTGGCCATGGCCTTCTCGATGTCGTCCAGCACGGACAGGGCCGCCAGGCCGCCGCCGAGGCTGGTCCACTTGGAACCGTCGATCTCGGTGGCGTGGCCGTCGCGGACCGCGCCGAGCTGCCGGTAGGCGGGCTTGGTCTTCAGCTCGGTGAAGAGGTCGGCGTCCTTGCCCTTGGCGGCGAGGGTGCCGATGAACAGCCAGTCGGCGTCGATCTGCCGGATGTCCTCGTCGCTGATCGGGGTGGAGTGGCCCTGGCCGCGGTCGTTCTGGATGCCGGGCCGCTTGAAGCCGAGGTCCTTCAGCACGTCGCTGATGAACACGCCCTGCTGCATCACGGCGGTGCCCTTGGCGGAGTAGCGGGCGACCGAGACGGTGGCGCCGGCGTTCGGGCCGAGCTTCTTCTTCAGGCCGGCGACCCTGGACTCGTAACCGGTGAGGAAGCTCTTGGCCTCGTTCTGCTTGCCGAGGACCCGGCCGGTGAGGTCGAGCGCCTTCTTCCAGTCCTTGTCCTTGCCGAAGGTGACGACGGTCGGCGCGACGGCCTTCAGCTGCTGGAGCACCTTCCGGTCGGCGAGCTGCCCGGCGAGGATGACATCAGGCTTGGCGCGCAGCACCTTCTCGATGTCGGGGCCGGTGACGGCACCGACGACCGGTATGTCCTGGGCGCGTCCGGCGAGGTAGCCGGGGGCGCCCTGCTGGCCACGGCCGGCGGTCAGGCCGATCGGCTCGACCCCGAGGGCCAGCGCGGAGTCGAGGTCCAGCTCGCTGAGCGCGACCACCTTGGCGGGCTTGGCGGGGACTTCGACCTCGGTACCGGTGGCGTCGGTGACGGTGACCTTGCCGGCGCCGCCGGTCTTCGCCTTCGCGGAGCCGGACTCGTCCCCTCCGCAGGCGGTGAGGGCCAGCGCCAGGGCGGTGGTGACGGCGGCCGCCGCGGTCAGGCGGACGCGCGGCAGGGGGTGCGTGGACATGTCGGTAGTCTCCGAGGGGTGAAGTCCGGCGCCGGAGCGGCGTTTGACGGAACAGCTGGTACGGGGCACGCCGGGAAAGCCCGGGTGTCCGGGCCTGCCGGGCCACGAAAGCCCCGGTCGAGGCTTAGGTTAGGCTAACCTTATGTTGGTTGCGCAAGAGGCCGGGGCCCCCGCGGGCGACACCCGGCCCCCTCCGTCACGGAAGCCCGGTCACCGCCCGCGCATCCTGACCGCCGCGGTCGCGCTGACCGTGCTGCTGGCCGCCCTGGTGCTGCTGTCCCTGCTCATCGGCACCGGATCCAGCCCCGTCGCGCGCGCGTGGGACTTCCTCATGGGTGACCCGGCGGCCCGCGCCGACGCCCAACTCCGGCTCGCCGTACTCGACGTACGGCTGCCGCGGACGCTCGCCGCCGTGCTCGTCGGCGTCTCCCTCGGCGCCGCCGGCTGCCTCCTCCAGGCCGTCACCCGCAACCCGCTGGCCGAAACCGGGCTGCTCGGCGTGAATTCGGGCGCCGCGCTCGGCGTCGTCATCGGCCTCACCTACTTCGGAGTGGACTCCTCGTACGCCCTGCTGGGCTGGGCCCTCGCCGGCGGCATGTCCGCCAGCGCGGTGGTCCTGCTGCTGGCCGCCTCGGGCCGGGCCGCGGCCTCGCCGCTGCGGCTGGTGCTGGCCGGCTCCGCGCTCGGCGCCACCTTCCACGGCATGACCTCCTACGTACTGCTCAGCACCCAGTCCACGTTCGACACCTTCCGCTACTGGACCATCGGCTCCCTCGCGGGCATCAAGACGTCGGACACCTACCCGCTGATCCCCCTCGTCGTGGCCGGCCTGCTGGTCGCCTTCGGGGCCGCCCGTCCGCTCGCCGCCCTGGCGCTCGGCGACGACAGCGCACGGTCGCTGGGACACCGGCCCGGGCTGGTCCGGGTCGTGGTCGCCGGCGCGGTGACCCTGCTCGCCGGGTCCGCGGTGGCGCTCGCCGGCCCCATCGCCTTCCTCGGCCTGCTGGCCCCGCACGCCGCCCGCGCCGTCACCGGCCCGCGCATCGCCGCGCAGCTCGCCCTGTCGGCACTGATCGCCGCCGATGTGATGATCGCGGCCGACATCTTCGCCCGTGTCGCCATCCGCCCCTGGGAGACCCCCGTGAGCGTGCTCCTCGCCTTCGTCGGCGGGCCGTTGCTGATCTGGATCGCCCGCTCACGGCGGATGTCGACGGCGGGGGGTGCGGCGTGACGGAGCCGGCACGCGGGACGGCGGAACCGACGCACGGGGCCGCGGAACCGACGCCCGGCCGGACTCTCCCGGCCCCCTCCCCCTCGGCCCCCGCCACGGCCGGCTCCCCCGCACCCGACGTCTCCCCACCCGACAGCCTCGTCCTACGGACCGGCGCCTTCTCCTGGCTCTTCCCCCGCCGGGGCTCGCTGGTGGCCGTCGCGCTCGGCGTGCTCATCGTGGCCCTCGTGGCGCTGGGCACGTTCGCCGGCTCCACCGGCATGAGCTTCTCCGAGACGCTGGCCGGTCTGTTCGGTACGGGTGATCCCGCGACGGTGATGCTGGTCCAGGACTTCCGGCTGCCGCGGATCGCCGTCGGCGTGCTGGTCGGCGCGGCCCTGGGCGTTGCCGGCTGCCTCACCCAGACGCTGGCCGGCAACCGGCTCGCCACCCCCGACATCATCGGCGTGAACGAGGGCGCCACCGCGGCCGTCGTCGCCTCCGTCGTCGGCTCGTCCACCGGCATGATCGGCGAGTGGTGGCTCGGGCCGGTCGGCGCGTTCCTGGCCGCCGCGCTCGTGGTGCTGTGCGCGGGCGGCGCGGGCCACCGTGGACACCGCGTCCTGGTCGTCGGCATCGGCGTCTCGACCGTCGTCGGGGCCGTCACCGATCTCGTGATGTCCCGTCAGAACGACAACACCGCCGGCGGCGTCTTCCTGTGGACGGTCGGCAGCCTCAGCGGACGCGACTGGTCGGTGGGCACACCACTGCTGCTGGTCCTGCTCGTGCTGCTGCCGTTCGCCCTCGCCGCGGGGAACCGGCTCCAGCTGCTGCGCTTCGACGACGACACCGCCTCCGGGCTCGGCGTACCCGTACGGCGGGTCCGCGCCCTCACCCTGGCGCTCGCGGTGGTCCTCTCCGGCGTGGCGGCCGGCATCGGCGGCCCGATCGCCTTCGTCGCACTGGCGGCCCCCGTGCTCGCCGACCGGCTCGGCGGCCGGTCACGCGTACCGGTGCTGGCCTCCGGCCTGGTGGGCGGCGCGCTGATCGCCGGGGCCGACACGCTGGGCCGGGTGATCGCCCCCGTGGAGATCCCGGTCGGCGTGGTCACCAGCGTGCTCGGCGGCCCCTTCCTGCTGTGGGTGCTCTTCCGCCCTGACCGGGGCACGAGGCGGTTCTGACGGAGCGGGAGCCACGCGTGGTGCCGACGTCGGATGAGCATCGTGGTGCCGCAAACCGACAGCACGGACACCGGCTTCTCCTGTCCGCGCCTTCGCCGGAGCGCTACGGTGGACGGTGCACCGTAGCGGCCGTCCAGGGCCGGGTGGAACCGGCCGGCGAGGCGGCCCCGATGGGCCGAGGTGAGAAACGAGGCGGACAGTCCTGTCAGCGGGCAGCAGCGGTTCCTGAGACCGGACTTCCTTTTCCCACCGCCGGGGCGCGCGCCCGGACCCCGCGCCCACGTCGTGGAGGCGGGAGCATGCCGATCGGCGGCCTTACATGCCTGCGACCGAACGTGAGGCGCGCATCGCCGAGGCGGTGCGTGACCTGGTGCACCGTACGGCGGACTTCGATCCGCTGGAACTGCTGCACGATCTGACCGGACACACCACGTCCCTGCTGCCGGTGGCCGGAGCCGGCGTCACCGTCCTCGACGACCTGGGGCGGGTGGAGTACGCCACTGCCTCCGACGAACGCTACCGCCGGCTGGAAGAGGTCCAGGTCGAGCTGGACGAAGGGCCCTGCCTGGAGGCCACCCGCGACGGCGCCGCCATGCCGCCGGCCTCGCTGACCGGTCCGGCGGCGATGCGCTGGCCCCGGTTCGCCCGGCACGCCCGGCGCGCCGGTGTCATCGCGGTCGCCGCGGTCCCGCTGCGTACCCCCGGCTTCACCGCCGGCGCCCTCAACCTGATGTGCGGCCAGGCGTCCGAGATCCCCACCGCCAACGACCTGCGCATCGCCCAGGCCCTGGCCGACGCCACCGCCGCCTGTTTCGGCCACCAGCACGACCTGCACGACCAGGCCGTGCTGATCCAGCAGCTGTCCACCGCGCTGGAGAGCCGTCTGGTGATCGAACAGGCCAAGGGCGTCCTGTCCGAGCGCCTCCGCGTGAGCCTGGACGACGCCTTCGAACGGCTGCGCGCGCACGCCCGTGCCCGGCAGCGCAAGCTCACCGACCTGGCCGCCGACGTCGCCAAGGGTTCGGTGCCCACCGAACTGTCCCAGCCATGAAGTTCCGGCGGGACGGACCGCACACCGCCCGCGCCGGCCGCGGCCGCGGCAGAAGGTAGACCATGCCCCGCGCCGAGCTGGAGACGCTCTTCGGCCGGCTGCGCCACGCCGCGCGCACCGGCCAGGGCCTGAGCGTGATAAGCCCGGGAACCGCCGCGCGCCTGCTCGGCCACGACGCCCTGACCCTGTGCCTGGCCACCCCGCGCGGCCAGCTGGAACTCCTGTGGTGCGACGATGCCGCCGACCGGCTCGGGCCCGTCCTGGACGACCTGCAGTACACCCTCGGCGAGGGCCCCAGCCTCGACGCGATCCGCACGGGCCGCACCGTCACCGAACCGGACCTGGCGACCACCCCGGCCGGCGTCTGGCCCCTGTTCCTGCCCGCTGCCGCCCGCACACCCGTCCGCGCCGTCATGGCCGTACCGCTGCGCCTGGGCGTCGTGTCCCTCGGCGTCCTGACCGCGTACCGCATCCGCCCGGGGGCTCCGAGCGGGCAGCAGACGGAGGCGACCGACCGTTTCGCGCGGGCCGCGCTGTCCCTGTTGCTGAACACCGCCCCCGCCCGGCTGCTCACCGGCGAGCACGGCGCCGGACTCGCCCTGCACCGCGCCGAGGTCCATCAGGCCACCGGCGTCCTGGCCGTCCAGCTCCGCATCGCCCTCGACGAGGCCCTGCTGCGGCTGCGTGCCCACGCGTACTCCCACGACCGCGCCCTGCTCGACGTCGCCCGCGACGTCATCGCCCACCGCATCCGTCTCGACAACAGCACGCCGTGACAGGAGCGGCTGAATCCCCGGTACCGCCCGGGCGCCGCCGCCGAGCCACCCGGGTGCCCCCGAGAGAATGCGCGCGCCGGGAAGAACAGTTGTGCTGGAGGTCCGGACATCCCCTTTCCCAGGGGACACAGGACCCACAGGAGTGATCCGCATGCGCGTACGTCTCGCCCTCGCCGGTACGGTTCTCGCCGCGGCCGCCGTCGTTCCCGCGGCGTCCACCGCCGTGGCCGACGACGGCCCGGCCCGCCCCGCGAAGACCGACGCCAAGGTCCACACCGCCGACACCGGGTTCGGCGCGATCCCCCCGGGCAACCGTGAACTCGTCGGCCGCATCATGACCGGCCTCGGCTGAACCTGGCACGGCGGGCGCGCCGGCGCGCGGGCGTCAGCCTGCCTGGAGGCGGAAGACCAGATACGGGGCGTCGTCCTCGGCGGCGTTGCCGTCCGCGTCCGTCACCGACACCGTGCGCAGCCCGGCCGCCGCGGCGAGCTTCTCGAAGCCGGCGCGGGTGTACCAGTGCAGCAGCCACGGGCGCTCCACGACCGTGGGTCCGCCGGCGCCGTGGCGCTCGTAGCGCAGCACGGTGGTCCGGGTCCGCGCGGTCTCGTCGCGCTCTTCGGACACCAACGTGCACCGCAGCTCGGCGCCGTCGTCGGCGCGCGCGGTGCTGACCTGGCCGATCCGGTCGGCGGGGGTCGGCGCCGGGACGTGCAGCGGAATCAGCGCGGAACCCCCGTCGTCCACGTGGCGGCGGATGCCGCGGAGGGCGGCGTCGGCGACGCTGTCGTCCGGCAGGAGGTTGAAGGTCGGCCCGGCCAGGAAGACCGCCCGGAACCGGCGTGGCAGGCAGAGCGCTTCCATCCGCTGGTGGTGCACGGTGACGGCGATGCCCGCCTCGTCGGCCCGGCGGCGGCAGCGCTCCAGCATGTCCGCGGAGGAGTCGACGCCTTCCACGTCCAGGCCGGCGCGGCGCAGGGCGAGCAGCGGATCACCGTCCCCGCAGCCCAGTTCCAGCGCCGGGCCGCCCGCCTCCCGTATGAAGGCCGCATAGACCTCGGGGTCCGGTGGCGCGGAGGATCTCAGCGGGGTGTAGAGCTCCGCGACGAGACCGGTGTAGAAGTCGGCGGGGTCCATGGGTGCGAGGTGGTCCTTTCGGTCGGCGGAGGTGAGGCTACTTGGCCAGGTATCCTCCGTCCACGACATGATCACTTCCCGTCACGTACGACGCGTCGTCGGAGACCAGGAACGCGATGAGGGTGGCGACCTCCTCCGGCTGCGCGGTGCGGCGCAACGGGACGGAGGCGATGAGGTGGTCGGCGGCCCCGGGCGGCAGTGCGGTGACCATCGGGGTGTCGATGACGCCCGGTGACACCGACAGGACCCGGACGCCGTGGTGCGCGTACTCGCGGGCCGCGGTCCGGGTCAGAGCCAGCACGCCCTGCTTCGCCGCGGCGTAGGCGGCGTGGCCCCGGAAGGCCGAATGAGCGGCGATCGAGGAGAGGTTGACGATTACGCCGCCCGTCGCGGCCATCGCGGGGAGCTGGCAGCGCAGCGCGTGGTAGACGCCGTAGAGGTTCACCTTCAGCACGCTGTCGAAGTCGGCGGGCGACAGCTCGGCCAGCGGGGTGAGGGGGCCGCTGATCCCGGCGCTGTTGACCGCGATCCGCAGCCCGTCGCCCAGGCTGGCGGCCTCCTTGACGACGCCGGTGACGCTCTCCAGGTCGGTGACGTCGACCCGCCGGGCCAGGGCGGTGCCGCCGGCCGCGGTGATCCGCCCGGCCACCCGCGCGGCGCCGTCCTCGTCGAGATCGGCGGCCACCACCACGGCGCCCTCCGCGGCCAGCCGTTCCGCGCACACCGCGCCGATTCCGGAGGCGGCGCCGGTCACCAGGGCGGTACGGTCCCGCAGCCGGCCGTGCCTGATGCCGTTGCCGGGCGGCTGGGTGTGCGCTGACATGTGCGGCTCCTCGTGGTGGGTCCGACGACCGGGCGGTGGGGTGAGGCGGGACGGAGTGCCGGGCAGCTGGGGGTCAGGACGGGCGGGCGTGTGCCGTGAGCGGCAGCCGGTCCGGGCGCAGCACGGTGCCGACCAGGGTGCGTACGGGGGCGGAGGGGGCCGGAACCAGGCGCCGGGGCGCGGTGAACGCGGCGACCGCCAGGGTCAGTTCCGTCCAGGCGAAGTCCTCGCCGACGCACAGCCTGCTGCCGGCGCCGAACGGCAGGTAGGTGTGGCGCGGCGGTTTCGCCGCGGTGTCCGGCGGCCAGCGGTCGGGGGCGAAGCGTTCCGGGTCCTCGTACAACTGCGGGTCGTGGTGCAGGGCGTACGGGCTGAAGAACACCTCGGCGCCCGGCGGGAGCCGTACGCCGCCGAGCGTGACCGGGCGTACGGCGCGGCGCATCAGCAGCCACGACGGCGGGTGCAGCCGCAGCGTCTCGGTCAGCACCTGCCGGGTGAAGACCAGCGCGGGCACGTCCTCGAAGCCGGGCGGCCGGCCCGCGAGAACGGTGTCCAGCTCGTCGTGCAGGCGCCGCTGGACGTCGGGGCGGCGGGAGATCTCGTACAGCGCCCAGGCCAGGGACGCGCTGACGGTACCGGTGCCGGCCAGGAAGAGGGTGATCAGCTCGTCGGTCACCTCGGTGTCGGTCAGGGCGCCTCCCCGGCCGTCTCCCCCACCGTCTCCCGGGCCGTTTCCCCCTCCGCCTCCCGGGCCGCCCGCGAGCAGGAGCATCGAGAGCAGGTCGCCGCGGTCCCGGCCGTCGGCCCGGTACGTGTCGATGATCCGCTGCTGGACGGCCACCAGTCTGCGCAGCGGCCCGGCGTCCGGCGGGCGCCACCCCGGCAGCAGCGGGAGGCGCTGCGCCCAGGCGTGCAGCGGGGAGAGGGCGAGGCGCATCGAGTGGTACTTGACGGCCAGCCAGTCCTGGACGGCCGTACGCAGCTCGGGGTCCTGGGGTTCCGCGAAAAGCGTACGCAGCAGGATGTCGAGGGTCAGGCGGTGGATCTCCGGCACCAGGTCGAGGGTGGCGCCGGGTGCCCAGGCGGCGGAGCGGGCCAGGGACCGTTCGGACATGACGCGGGCGTAACCGGCGATCCGGTCGTGGTGGAAGGCGGGCTGCAGCATCCGGCGGTGCCGCAGGTGGCGGTCTCCGGTGGCCGTGATCAGCCCGTCACCGAGCGGGACGCGCAGGGCGTCGAACATGGCGCCCTTGTCGAAGGAACGGGCCTGCGCGGTCAGCAGTTCCCGTACCAGCTCGGCGGAGTTGACGAGGTGGACCGGGCGCGGGCCGATGTAGATCTTCGTGACCGGTCCGTGGTGCCGTTGTCCGCGGACGAAGCGCAGGGCGTCCCGGTCGAGCCGTGGGGCGTGCCCCGCCAGCGGCATCCGGCCGGGCGGGACGGGCGCTTCGGCGGGGGTACGCCCCGGGCGCGCGGCCGGCCGTGCACCGGTTCCGCTCATGTCGCGCCTCCTCCCGTACGGCCGCAGGTCAGTTGGCCTTCGTACGGCCGGGGGCCATCGCCTCCCGCTCCGCCACGGAGGCGGCGCTGTCCGGCGGCAAGGCCCTCCACGGTGAACGCGTGGGTGTGCGTGGGGAAGTGCGTGAGCAGGGGCCGCGGGCCGTACATGAGCGGTACGCCCGGCCAGGTGCCGTCGGCGCGCTGGGTCTCCACGAGGTGGGCGAGCCCCGGCGCCCAGAGGTCCGCGGCACGGAGGCCGCCGCGTTCCAGGGCGGCGAGGGCCAGGCCGGTGGCGGCGGGCGTGCTCGGGCCGCCTGGCTCGACGGGCCAGCCCCCGTCGGGGTTACGGGTCTCGGCGAGCGCGCGGGCCGCTCGGTGGCCGTCCGCGAGGGCGGGCAGGACTTCGGCCGTGGCGTACGGGAGGCCCCGGTACCATCCGGCGTACCAGCGCCCTTGGTCCTCGAAACGCCGGGTGAGCCAGGCGCGCGCCGTGGACAGGTCGACGCGGTGCCGGCCGGAGTGGCAGGCGAGCGCGGTGACGACATGGGCGATCACGTCGTCCACGGGCGGGTCTCCGGCGGACTGCCAGGTCCGCCAGAGGCCGTCGTCCCGCTGCTGCCGGGCCAAGTGCCGCACCCCGGCCCGTATCGCCGCACCGGCAGCGCCGCCCGCGGCCCTCGAACCGCCCGCGCTTGCGCCGCGCAGGGCGATCAGGGCCGCCCCGGTGGTGTCGTTGTCGGACTCGACACCCAGGCGGTACGGCCAGCCGCCGTCCGGGTTCTGCGCCGTGACCAGGAACGCGACGGCGGCGGGCAGCCCGTGCCGGTCGAAGTCCGCCACGCCTTGGAAGGCGCGCACGGTCAGCGCGGTGTCCCAGACGTCGCTGGTGGAGAAACGCCACGTACCGTCCGCGTGCTGGCTCCTGAGCAGGTGTTCCGTACAGCGGCGGGCCGCGGCGGAGCCGGGGGCGGCGGTCTGGAGCGCGAGCGCCGCGAGCGCCGTGGTGACCGGGTTGCCGAAGAAGTCGCCCGAAGGGGACTGCTGGTCGGCGATCGTACGGACGGCGTGCCGGACGGCCGTCAGATCCCCGAAGTGAGCCGCCACCAGGGCATGGGCGGACCAGAGTTCCACCCGGGACCAGCGCTTGAGCCGTCCCCGGGCGGCGACCGCGGCGGCCAGCCGGGCGCGCAGCGCGTCCGGGCCGGTGCTGCCGTGGACCGTCCGGCCGGAGTGCAGGGCGAGGGCCTGGAGGAGCCGGGCCCGGGCCGAGAGCGCCGGGTCCTCGAAGGCGGGGTGACTCACGTCGACGGGACCGCCGCTGCCGAGGGCCAGGGACAGCAGGGCGGTCTCCACGGCCCGGGCCACCGGGTGGTGGTCCTGCGGGGCGGCCCCGGCGGCGAGCCACGCCCTGCCGCGCTCGGCGGCGCGGTCCGCGCCAGGGTGCGGGGAGCGCGCGAGGGCCAGTGTGCACAGTGCGGTTTCGGTGATGCGAGGGGCGGGAGTGGCGAGCCATGAGCCGTTGTCGTGCTGCGTGGTGAGGGTGTGCCGGGTGGCGAGGGTGAGGGCGCGGGTCACCCGTGGGGCGAGCGTGGGCGACAAGCGGGCGGCCGGTTGGTGCGGTAACGCTCGTCCTGCTGACATCGTGCCTCGATTTCTGCGTGGTCCCGCTCGTGCTGCGTGCTTCCGCGCGTTCAGCGCGGTGGGCGGTACGGGTCGGCGGACCGGGCCCGGACGCGCGGGACGTAGCCTGACGGGGTGGACACCTCGCGCCCCGCCGGCCACCCTCCCCGGGAGATCGTCTCCATGGCGGACACATGCTCCGCCGCGTTGCAGAACATGCCACGTCTGGAAATCTGGCTCAAAAGGCTCGGACTGCCCATGGCCCCCGCGCTGGTCCCCCTCATGTGCCTCCAGACGGCGTTCTTCACCCCGTGGCTGCCGCCCGCGACCTGTCTGCTGATGTCCCGGCTGACGGCCTGGCTGATGGCGATCGACAACGTCCTGGACGCGCCGGAGACGGCCGCTCCCACGGCACCGGACCGGCCCGCGGCACCGGACTGGCCCACGGCCCGCGTCCAGGGCTGGCACCGCATCCTCGACGGGCACGGCGCCGACGGCGACGACCCCGTGGCGCGCGCTCTGGCCGAGATCGCCGGGGAGGTGGCCGGAAGCGGGCGGCCCGAACTCGTCGCCGTCTGGCGGGAAAGCATGCATCAGACACTGATCGGCATGCGGCACGAACACGAGGCGGCGCGGGCGGCGGCCACCGGCGGCGCGGCGCCCGGGCTGACCGACTACCTGCGGCACGGCGCCTGGAGCATCGGTGTCGAACAGCAGGTCACCGCCCTGTGGACGCTGCTGGACGAGCCGGACCTGCCCCGGCGCCTGCCGGTGCTGCGCGCCGCGCTGCGCGAGGCGGCGATCGCGGTCCGGCTGCTCAACGATCTCCGCGGCCACCGCAGGGAGCGGGCCGAGGGAAAACCCGACGTCCTGGCTCTCGGCCTGACCGGGCACACCGCGTACGAGCGTGCCGCGGCGGGGCTGGACACCTGCCGGCGGGCCCTGGCTCCGCTCAGCAGGGCCGGGTACGGTTCGGCGGTGGCACTGGAGCGGGTGGTGCTCTGGCATGCGCGGATGTACCACCGCTTCGACCCCGTACGGCCCGGCCGGGCGGCCGCCCCTCCCCTGCCGGGCAGTACCACGCGTACCCCGCCCGTCCCCCAGCCGAGGAAGGCCCCGCCCATGGGTATCGAGCAGGAAGTCCTGGACGCCGTCGCGTCCGGAAGCACGTACGACAGCACGCGGCTCGCGGACCTCTTCGACCGGCTGGAGCCGGTCGACACCGCGTTCCTGATCGGCACGTGGCGGGGTGGCGCGTTCGAGGACGCCGGCGAGAACGCCGCGCTGCTGGCGAAGATGCGGTGGTACGGCAAGCGGTTCGTCGACGCCGATCATGTGGAGCCGCTGCTCTGCCGTGACGAGGACGGGACGGTGTACTCGTACACCGAGATGGGGCTCGCGTCGCTGCGTGAGGTCGTGCACCGCGGCAAGCAGTCCGCCGCGATGGTCTACGACCAGCTGCCCGTCATCGATCACTTCCGGCGGCTGACCGACGACGTCCTGCTGTGCGTGATGGACAAGAAGGGGGATCCGGAGGATTTCTACTTCCATCTCACCCGCGTACCGGACTCCGAAGTACCGGCCGCGGGGCCGGAGTCAGACCGCCAGTGACCGGGGCGCCGGGACGCCCCGCCCGGGTCCGCCGCGGTGGTCGCGCCACGCCGACGCCAGCCGGCGTACTGCCTCGGTCAGCCGGTCGGTGCCGGCCTGGAAGTGGATGCGCAGGTACTGCCTGCTGCCCCCTGAGGCGTCCAGTCCCCTGCCGGGCAGCACGACGACGCCGTGGCGCAGGGCCGTACCGGCGCCGGGGTGCGCAGCGGCGGATCTGCGCGAAGGAGTCCCCGTCGCCGTGCGGCAGGCGCACCCACAGGGTCGTTCCGCCGGTGACGGCCGGGGCGTCCCATTCCGGCAACTGCCGTGCGAGCTGCGCCCGTAGGTGGTCGTGGCGGGCCCGGCGGTCGGCCGACGCTTCCCGGCAGTGTTCTTCGAGGTCCGGGAGGAGTTCGGCGGCGGCCAGTTGAGCGGGCAGGTTCCCGCCGAGGTCGTGCACCGCGCGCAGCCGGGCCAGGCGGTCGGCCACGGGCCGGGCGGCCCGGACCCAGCCGACGCGCAGCCCGCGCCAGACGCTCTTGCTGAGCGAGCCGACGGAGATGACCGGTGTGCCGAACGCGGCGAGCGGCGAGGGCATGTGGTGCCCGGGGAAGGCGAGATCGGCCAGTACTTCGTCGTCGATGAGCGGGATGTCCGCGTCAGCGGCCGCCGCGGCGAGCCGCCGGCGCGCCAGCTGCGGCAGTACCGCTCCGGTCGGATTGTGGTGGGTGGTCACCAGATAGGCGAGGTCCGGGCGGCGCGCCGGGGAACGGGTCGCCGCCGCGAAGCCGTCCAGCCCGACGGGAAGGGTCCGCAGGTGCACGGCGTGTTCGCGGAAGGCCTCCAGGGCACCGGGGTAGGTCGGCGCTTCGGCCAGCACCGTGCCGCCGGGCTGGACGAAGGCACGGGCGAGCAGGGAGAGGGCCTGCTGGCCGCCGTTGGTGACCAGGATCTGTCCGGGGTCGGTCGGCACGCCGCGCCGCGCGTAGTGGCGGGCGACGGCGCGGCGCAGTTCCGGGTGGCCTGACGGGTGGTAGCCGATGTCGTCCTCGACCGTGGCCAGCCGGGACAGGGCCCGCTCGTACGCGGCGCGCAGGATGGGCGGTGGCGCGGTGGGGGCGGCGCACGCCAGGAGGATCGTGTCGTCGTCGCGCGGTTCCAGGAGGTGCAGGAAGACCGGCGCTCCGGTGCTCTCCTGCGGTGCGGTACGGGGCGGCCCGGCGACGCGGGTGCCGCTGCCCTGGCGCCGGGTGATCCGGCCTTCCCGGCGCAGCTGTTCGTACGCGGCGACGACCGTGCCCCGGCCGACGGCGAGCGTGGCCGCCAGGACCCGGTCGGGCGGCAGCGCCGTACCCGGTGGCAGCTCACCCTCGTCGACGAGGCGCCGCAGGCGCGCGGCGAGCAGCAGGTACAGCGGGCCGCGGCCGGCCGACCAGCGGCCCAGGCGGTCGGCCGGCTCGGCCGGGCTCATGGGCATGGTCGGGTTCTTCCGGTGGCGGGAGGTGCGGATCGGTTCATCAGGCGGACCAATTTTGGGGTATTGGCTCTGTGAACCGGCCCCGCCGGCGGCGAGGATCACGGCATGACCACCCACCACGAAGACCTGCGCCACCTCGCCCCGGTATCGGTCCCCGACGCCATCGCGGCACTTCCCGGGCCCTTCCAGCAGCACACCCTGGCGAGGGTGAACGACACCACCGCCGTCCGCCTCGCCCGGCTGGAAGGCAGCTTTCCCTGGCACCACCACGACGAGGACGAGATGTTCCTGTGCTGGGACGGCACCTTCCGGATCGAACTGGAGGGCCGGGAACCGGTGGTGCTGAAGGCGGGTGAACTGTTCGTCGTGCCCAAGGGGGTACGGCACCGCCCCGTCGCCGAGGAGAGCGCCCACATCCTGCTCGTCGAGCACCCCGGCACGAAGCAGTACGGGAGCTGACACCGGCGGGCGCCACCGTCCCCGAGGGGGCGTCGGCTGCTACGCCGTACCGTCGGCCGGTCCTCCGTACGGTACCGGCGCCACGGCGCTCACTCCTCCTCCGACAGCTGCCGTGCCCGCTTGTTGCGGGCGCCCACCACCAGTGCCGTGGCCGCTGCCGTCGCCGCGAGCGCCGCCGGGACCATCCAGCCGCGGTTGACGGAGTGGCCGAGTGCGTGGTCCAGGGAGATCCGGCCGGGGCCCGTGATGCCGAGCGCGGTCGTCGTCAGGCCGAGGAAGGCCGGGTGCTCGTAGCCGCCGCTCTGCGCGAAGAACCCGTTCGGGGCGTGGACGGCGGCGGCGCCCGCCATCGCGCCCGCCGCGGCCGCGCCGGCGGCCGGGGTGGCCAGGCCGAGCGCCAGCAGTACGCCGCTGCCGGCCTCCGTGAGCCCCGCGACCGTGGCGTTGGCCTTGCCCGGAACGTAGCCGACGGACTCCATGAACTGGCCGGTCCCCTCGATCCCACCGCCGCCGAACCAGCCGAAGAGCTTCTGCGCGCCGTGTGCGGCCAGCACTCCGCCGGTGCCGACGCGGAGGAGCAGCAGGCCGAGGTCACGTCGGTCGGAACAGGTCACGATGGGCTCCCGGAGCAGCGGACGGGGACGGTTCCCTCCTGGGTGCCCATCGTCCCTTCCCCGACACTTCACGGGCTCGCCCACTCGGCCGTCCGGGTGACGGGCGAGCGCGCCCGCCGTTATTTCACCACCCGCAGCGCGCGCTCCGGTGTCGGGGCGCCGTCGTCGAGTTCGCGCAGGAACCAGGTGAGGACGAAGCCGGCCAGCAGCACGGCTCCGGCGGCCAGGAACATGATGTGGAAGCCGTGCGCGAAGGACTCCGTGACCGCCTGCGCCAGCCTGGCGTCGATGCCGTGCAGCAAGGAGGTGTCGTCGAGGTCGATGCCCGTGTCCCGGCCGGACCCGGCCATCGCCAGGAAGCGGTGGTTGGCGGGATCGCCGGTGACCGCCGGGTCCGCGAGGACGCCCGCGAAGCGGCCGGAGCGCAGCAGGTCGGCGAGGCGGCCGAGCGCCACCGCGAACATCACGGAGAACAGGACCGCGATGCCGGTGGAGCCGCCGATCTGCCGGCACAGGCCGGACGCGCCGTTGGCCACGCCGAGTTGGCTCTTGGGCGCCGCGTTCTGCATGGCCAGGGTGATGACGGTCTGGGACAGTCCGATGCCGGCGCCCAGCCAGGTCACGGTCAGGGCGATGCCCCACATCGGGGTCGCGGAGCCGGCGGTGGCGAGGGTCAGCAGCGCTCCGGCCATCGAGCCGAGGCCGACGACGGCGAGCTTCTTGAACCGGCCCGAGGCGGCGATGAGTCTGCCGGACACCACCTGGGAGGCGATGGTGCCCACCATGAACGGGATCACCACCAGCCCCGCCTCGGTCGGTGTCCGTCCCTGCACGAGCTGGAGGAACAGCGGCAGGGTGGTCACCGTACCGAAGATGCCCACGCCGATCGTGAAGTTGACCGCCGAGCACAGGGCGATGCCGCCGCGCCGGAAGAGCCGGAGCGGCAGTACGGCCTCGTCGCCGCGGCGCAGTTCGACGGGAACGAACAGCGCCAGTCCGGCGGCGGCCAGGCCGAAGAGGGCGAGGGAGGCGGGCGCGCCCCAGCCCCAGGTCCGCCCCTGTTCGGCCACGATCAGCAGCGGCACCAGGAACAGTGCCAGCGCGACGGCGCCCAGCACGTCCATCCGGTGCTTCCGGCGCTCGTGCGGCAGGTCGAGAGCCCTGCGTACGGTGACCAGGGCCAGCAGTCCCAGTGGCACGTTCAGCAGGAACACCCAGCGCCAGCCGGCCACGCCGAACACCTGGCCGGCCTCCGCGAAGGCGCCACCCGCCAGCGGGCCCACGACGCTCGCCGCCACCCAGGCCAGCTGCAGGAAGGCGAAGTAGCGGCCGCGCTCGCGCACCGGGGCCAGGTCGGCGACGACCGCGGTGGGCAGGGACATCAGCCCGCCGCCGCCCAGCCCCTGGACCGCCCGGTACAGGGCGAGTTGCGCCATCGAGCCGGCCGTACCGCACAGGACCGACCCGGCGACGAAGACGGCGATCGCGACGAGGTACATCGGCTTGCGCCCGTAGAGGTCGGAGAGCTTGCCGTAGAACGGCATCGCCAGCACGGAGGCGATGAGGTACGCCGTCGTGGCCCAGGCCTGCTCGGTCTGGCCGTGCAGGTCGTCCGCGACGGTCCGCATCGCGGTGGCGACGACCGTCTGGTCCAGTGCCGCGAGAAAGACGGCCAGCAGCAGCCCCGACATGGCCGTCAGGATCTGCCGGTGCGTGAACGCCCCGCCGGCCTGCGCCGCCTCGTCGGCGATGCCGGGATGCGCGGATGACACGGTTCCTCACTCTCCGGGCCGGTGGTCACGGCGCCGTCCGCACACCCTGTCCGCGGTCGGCGCCCCGGCCGGACGCCGAGCGTAATCACCGGAACGGATTTCGACAAGTTCTTGTCGTTCCCGCCCGGGGGCACGCTCCGGCAAGCCGCTTCCAGGAGGCCCGGGCACCCGCCCGTACCCGGGGATCTACGCTGTGGCCATGGATTCCTCACCCCCTGACGTGGACGTGGACGTGGACGCGCTGATCGAGGTGACCGCCGAGGTCTTCGCGGTCAACGGCCGGCTGCTGCGCGAAGGGGACTGGCTCTCCGGCCACGCAGGGCTCACCTCGGCGCGCTGGCAGGTGGCCGGGCTGCTGCTGGACGGCCCCTCCACGGTGGCCCGCCTGGCCCGCGAACGGGGGCTGCGGCGGCAGGCCGTCCAGCAGACCGTCGACCGCCTGCGCGCCGAGGGCGTCCTGACGACCCGCCCCAACCCACAGGACCAGCGCAGTCCGCTGGTCGAACTCACCCCGGCCGGACGGCAGGCCCTGGACGGCCTGCGCCCCCTGGAACAACGCTGGCTGGAGCATCTGGCCGGGGGCATCCCGCCCCAGGACCTGCACATCGCGCTCTCGGTACTGCGCCGGCTGCGGGACAACCTGGACGCCCGCCCGGTACTGGAGCCCGATGCGGGGCAGCAGCCCTCCTGACCGCGGGGCGCCCGCCCGGTTGCCGGACCCCGGCGCCGGACCCCGGGACGCCCTCCGCCCCGGCCCGCGCACCGGCACTCCCGACTCCCCCACCGCACCAGGAGCTTGTACGTGATCCCCCGCCGCCCCCAGCCCACCGCCTCCCCCGGCATCGCCACCCCGGCCGCCGCGACCGCCCCCGCCTCTGCCCGGCCCGGGCCCGGCTCCCGGCAGGCCGGCCTCGAAGCGCTCCACCTGGCGCCCGCCCGCGACCAGGTCGCCGCACTGCGCCGTCGTGACATCAGCAGCCGCGACCTCCTGGAGCAGTACCTCCAGCACATCGCCCAGACCAACCCCCACGTCAACGCCGTCGTGACCCTCGACGCCGACGCCGCGCGCACCGCCGCCGACCGGGCCGACCGGCACCTCGCCGAGACCGGCGAGCCCCTCGGGCCGTTGCACGGTCTCCCCATGACGGTCAAGGACGCGCTGGAGACCGAGGGGATGCGTACGACCAGCGGCTCCCCCGATCTCGCCGGCCACCTGCCGGACCGGGACGCCGACGCCGTCGCCCTCCTGCGCGCCGCCGGCGCCGTCCTCGTCGGCAAGACGAACGTGCCGGTCATGTGCCAGGACATCCAGACGTCGAACCCGCTCTTCGGGAGGACGGACAACCCGTACGACCGGACCAGGACCGCGGGCGGCTCCTCCGGCGGCGCGGCCGCCGCCGTCGCCACCGGCCTCACCAGCCTCGAAGTCGGCTCCGACCTCGCCGGATCGCTTCGCCTGCCGGCCACCTACTGCGGCGTGTACGCCCTGCGGACCTCGCGCGGCGCCCTGCCCGTCGTCCCCACCCGCGGCCACATTCCCCGCCTGCCCGGCTGGGCCACCAGCGGCGACATGCTCACCCTCGGTCCGATCGCCCGTACGGCCGGCGACCTCGGCCTCCTGCTGGACGTCCTCGCCGCACCGGCCCCCGCCGACCGGGCCGGATGGCGGATCGACCTCCCGGCCCCCGCCGAGAGCGACCTGGCCCGGTACCGCGTCGGCGTCTGGGCCGACGACGCCTTCTGCCGCGTCGACACCGACACCCGCGCGCTCCTCGAACAGGTCACCACGCTCCTGCGCTCCGCCGGCGCGAGCATCGACGACGCCACCCGGCCCGTCGACTTCGCCGAGAGCAACGACCTCTTCCAGCGCCTCCTGTTCGCCACGGGGTCCGCCACCACTCCGGACAGCGCGTTCGCCGCCGACGTGGCCGCCGCGGAGCGGATCCCCGCCGACGACCCCGCCGGCCTGTTCCTGCGCTCCCGGACGATGCGGCACCGGGACTGGTGCGTCGCCGACGAGGCGCGGCACCAGCTCCGGGAGAAGTGGGCCGCGTACTTCGCCGGACACGACGTCCTGGTCACCCCGGCCACGCCGACGGCGGCCGTCGCCGACCTGACCGGCACCCCGCCGCCGCAGCGCCACATCACGGTCGACGGCGCGCAGCGCCCGTTCTTCGACCAGACGAGCTGGCTCAACCTGGCGAGCCTGGTGGGCCTGCCGGCCGTGGTCGTCCCGGCCGGGCAGACCGCCGCCGGGCTGCCACTGGCCGTCCAGGTCATCGGCCCGTACCTGGCGGACCGCACCCTCGTCGACGTGGCGCAGCAGCTCGCGCGACTGCTGCCCGAACCGGTCCGGCCGCCTGCGCGCACGGCGTGACTCAGATCACTAGTTCCGGTACCGGAACACGATCCGACCGCGCGTCAGGTCGTACGGCGGAAGCTCCACCAGCACCCGGTCCGCCAGCACGATCTTGATGTAGTTCTTGCGGATCTTCCCGCTGATGTGCGCGAGCACCTGGTGGCCGTTGTCGAGCTCCACGGTGAACATGGCGCTGCGCAGGCACTCGACGACCTTGCCCTCGACCTCGATGACGTTCTTGTGCTGCGTCATCGCACCAGCTCCAGGTTGCTGCTCACCGGCCGGGCGCCGACGCCCTCGAACAGCGCCGCGGCCGCTCGGCCGGACTCGTGGACCTCGGCCCAGGCTGCGGTGGCCCCGGAGCGGTGCAGCGTCCCCAACGCGTGCGCCAGCAGCGCCCGCGCGATGCCGCGGCGCTGCTCGCCGGCCCGGACCGCGACCAGTCCGATGCGTGGCCGGCTCACCGCCACCACCCGGATCAGGCCCAGGTAGCGGTCCGGCGCCGCGGCCACCGCGTACTTCGACGGGTCGACGAGGGTGTCGCCTTCGGGGCGGGGTATCACCTCCGCGGGCATCGACTGCCACCCGACGGCCGCCTCGACCTCGGCACGGATCGCGCGGTCCACCGCCCGCAGCAGGCCCTCGTCCGTCTGGCCCGCGGGCACGATCGTCACGCCCGAAGGCGGCAGGACCTCGCCCAGCCCGGTGACCCGCGGGTCGGTCGGCACGGCGTACTCCCACTCGCGGCGCCGGACCGTGAACCCGGCCCGCCGCCAGCCGGCCGTCAGCTCGGTGTCGGCTTCGTCGGCCACCGTGTACAGCGGCGCCGGCAGGTGCGCGAGCATCGCCTCGGCGAGCCGGTCGAAGGCGGCGTCGTGCCAGGCGTCGACACTGACGAACAAGCGTCCGTCGGGCCGGTGCTCCGCATGTCCGCGGCCGACCACCAGGTCGTCCTCCAGCGCATGCCATTGCCGGTCCGCGACACGCGTGATCACCACCGCGTGCCCGCTCCTGCCGGATGGGAAGACATTTGTGTTCATCGGCTTCTCCTCCAGGAATGCCTCGATGTCAGGCGCTCCTGGCGACACCGGATGTCAGCCGCCGGACCGTGACGGGTTGAGGGAGCACCCACGGGTAACTGCGTTCACGGGGCTCACCTCCATACGTCGTTGCGCGGTCCACCGCGACAGTAGCGGCGGAGCGCCGCCTCACTCAAACCCTTTTTCCCGGGGCCCTTATGCGACCTTCACGCTGAACAGGATTAATGTGGTCCGGCGCGGCACATGCCGCTGTCCGACCGAAGAAGGCGCAGCGAGAAGTGGTTCCACCGTCGAGAAAGACGCTCGTCATCGCCGGGGCGGTGGGCGGCACCGCTCTCGCCGCGGCCGGGGCGCTCGCCTTCGCGTTCCGCTCCCCCGTACCGGACATCGGGAGCGCACCGAACGCGGGGCACCCTCTCTGCGGTGACATCGCCCGGCACTACCCGGCCCAGCTCCTGGGAAAGAACCGCGTCGAAGCGAACGGGGCAGGAGTCGCCGTCTGGGGAGACGCGACCGTCGTGCTCCGCTGCGGCACGGCTCCCCCGCGGCCGACCACCGACCCGTGCGTCAACGTGAACGGCGTGGACTGGGTGCTCCGCGGCGACGCTTCCAGCGACAGCCGGAAACTCCTCGTCACTTACGGACGCGACCCCGCCGTCGAGGTGACGGTGACGGACGCCGGTCCTTCGGCATCGGACGTCCTGGTCGATCTCGGCAGTGCCGTGAAGAGAATTCCGCAGAAATCCCGGTGCATGTGAGGACTTGATCCGGGCGACCGGGTAGCGACAGCCGGCGCTGACCGTTGAGGCGGGCCGGCGCTTCCCCTGCACCCTTGCGAAGGGCTCGTCCTTCTGCCCCTGTCCGGGCGCCCGGCGCGGTGATGCGGCGAGGGTTCAGCCGCCGTACGGGCAGGGCGCCACTCTGCCCCGGCGCGGCAGGTGCCACAGGGCGGCGCAGGCGCGCGCGATCTCCAGGAGTGCCAGGTCGCGTCCCGGTGGGGCCTGGAGGTCGATGCCGAAGGGGAGCTCCTGCTCGTCGCGGACGGCGGGCAGGGTGACGGCGGGCCAGCCGACGATGCTCGACGGGTCGGTGTTGCGCAGGAGGGCGGGGAACGCCGGGACCGGGCGGCCCGCGAGGAGGATGCGTGCGCCGGGCAGCAGGCGCGGCGCGGTCACGGGGGCGGTGGGCAGGAGGAGGGCGTCGAGCCGCCGGTCCGCGAGATGGGCGTGCAACAGGGCGTCGAGTGCGGGCCGGTGGACCGTCAGCGCCTGCTCGTACACGTCCTCGGTCGGGCCGCCACCGGGCAGCGGGCGCAGGAGTTCCGCGACGTCCGGGCCGGCGATCCGGGCGGCGACCTCGGGGAAGCGCAGGGGCAGCCCGTGCTCGCGGAGGTACCCGTCGAGGGCGCGGGAGACCTCGTACAGGGCGATGGGCAGTCCGGCGGCCGCCACGTGGGCCTGCGTCCCGTCGGGCAGGTCGTCCTCGACGATGGTGACCCCGGCGGCGTCCAGTTCGGCGAGCCGGGCGTCCAGGGCCGCGCACAGCTGCGGGGCCATGCCGTTCCGGAACGGGTGCCGTGGAGCACCGAAGCGCAGGCCGCGCAGCGCCGGCGCTGCCGCGTGCGGAGGTCCGGGCAGGCGCGTGCCGCTGATGACGGCGTCCAGGAGGCAGACGTCCTCGACGGTGTGCGCCATGACGCCGACGGTGTCCCGGGTCCACGACAGGGGCAGGACGCCCTGAGCGGGATAGCGGCCGGTCGTCGGCCGGAAGCCCACCACCCCGCACAGGGCGGCCGGCAGGCGCACGGAGCACCCGGTCTCGGTGCCGAGCCCGGCCGTGACGAGACCGGCCGCCACGGCCGCCGCGGTGCCACCGCTGCTGCCGCCCGCGATGCGGTCGGGCCGCCAGGGGTTGCGTACCCGGCCGTACGCGCGGTTGTCGCTGGTCGCGCCGAAGGCGAGTTCATGCATGGCGGCCTTGCCCAGGACGACCGCTCCCGCGTCGCGCAGGGCCCGCACCACGGTGGCGTCGCGTGCCGGGCGGTGCCCGCGCAGTGCCGGTGTTCCGCCGGTGGTGGGCAGCCCCGCGACATCGATGTTGTCCTTGACTGCCAGCAGTACGCCGCGCAAGGGGAGTTGGGTGGCGGTAGGTTCGGTGGGGGTACGTTCGGCACCGGTGAGTTCGGTGGCGGTACGTTCGAGTCCCTCCGGACGGTCGGCGCGCTCGGCGTCGGCGCGTACGGCCGCCGGGTCGACGCTGATGAAGGCACGCAGGTCACGGGCGCGGGACAGCCGGCCGGGTGTCAAGGCACGGGCCGCGTGCTCCCGTGCGGTGAGCCGTCCCGCCGCCAGCTCGGCGGCCACTTCGTACACCGTCCGCGGGACGGGGTCTTCGTCAGCGGTCATCCCCGCCTCCTCCCGCGACGGACCGCACCTTGGCGGCCGCCCGGCCGGGCCGCCCACGACGCCCGGATGTGCCGACCAGTATGGCACCGCCGGGGGGCACGATCCGTGTCCAACTACCCTGGCGGAGGAAGGCGTCCGCCTGTCCAGGCCGACGGCAAGGGCTTCACTTTCCTCTCCCAGCCGGAACAAGCAGTGGGCGCGGTTCCGTAGGGAGTTCGGCAGCAAGGCGCAGCAACCGGTGAAGGGCGCCGACGTGGACCAGCCCGTCGACGGCTCGGACAGGCACCGGGAGTTCCTGGTCCGCTGGAACTGAGCCGGTACGGCAGGGCCGGATCCGCAGGCGCCGGGTGCGGACCCGGCGCCGGGGCGGTTCATTCGGCCGCGGCCAGCGAGGTGACGAGGTCGGAGGCGGCCAGCAGGCCGACCGAGCCCGCGTCCAGGCCCGCCGGGTGCAGCGCGTACACCTCCGCCCGCACGGGCAACGGGAGGTCGCCCCGCAGCAGGTACGCCAGCCGCGCCCGGCCGAGGTCCGGCTCCGGCCCCCTACCGTCGTCGGTGGCCGCGGTGCCGATCCGGCCGGCGAACGCCGCGGGGTCCTCCTGGTCGCGGCGCCGGTAGGCAGGAACCTAAGTGAGCCACCCACTTGCCTAAAGCCTATAGGCAGGTGCACACTCATATTCGGCAGACGGAAGGAAGGTCATGGCACCACGCGTAGGGCTCACCGCGGACCGGCTGGCTCAGGCCGGTGCGGAGCTGGCCGACGAGGCCGGATTCGAGGGGGTGACCGTCTCGGCGCTCGCCCGGCGGTTCGGCGTGCAGGTCGCGAGCCTGTACTCACACGTCAAGAACTCGCACGACCTCAAGACCCGGATCGCCCTGCTCGCCCTGGAAGAGCTGGCCGACCGGGGTGCCGCCGCACTGGCCGGACGGGCGGGCAAGGACGCCCTGGCCGCGCTGGCCAACGTCTACCGGGACTACGCGCGGGAGCACCCCGGCCGGTACGCGGCGGCGCAGCTGCGGCTCGATCCGGCGACGGCCGCCGCCAGCGCCGGCGGCAGGCACGCCCGGATGACGCGGGCGATCCTGCGTGGCTACGACCTGACGGAGCCGGACCAGACCCATGCGGTCCGGCTGCTGGGCAGCGTCTTCCACGGCTACGTCAGCTTGGAGCTGGGCGGCGGGTTCAGCCACAGCGCTCCCGACTCCGACGAGACCTGGGCCCGGGTGCTGGACGCCCTCGACGCCCTGCTGCGGAACTGGCCCGCCCCCGCGCCCCAACTGCCCTGACAGACCCCGCAGATCGACAGGTTGAGACCATGCACACCGACGTCAACTGGACCGATACACCCATCACCGCGGAACTCCTGCGCGGCGCCCTGGAGCTGGAGCACACCGAGGACGGCGTGCTGCCGCACCGGCTGCCCGCCTGGGCCCGCGCCCAGGGCGACGACGGACAGCTGGCCATGGCCGAGTCCCAGCCCTCCGGCGTCCGGCTGGTCTTCCGTACCCGGGCCACCGCCGTCGAGCTGGTCACCCGGCCCACCAAGCGGGACTACGTGGGCGTTCCGCCCCGTCCGGACGGCGTGTACGACCTGGTCGTGGACGGCCAACTGGCCGGCCGGGCGAGCGTGGCGGGCGGCAACACGCTGACCATCGACATGGTCGCCGGGAGCGCCGAGTTCCGGCCCGGTCCGCCCGGCACCCTGCGCTTCACCGGCCTGTCCGGTGACCCGAAGGACGTCGAGATCTGGCTGCCGCACAACGAGACGACCGAACTCCTCGCCCTGCGCACCGACGCGCCCGTCGAGCCCGCGCCGGACCGGGGCCGCAGGGTGTGGCTGCACCACGGCAGTTCGATCAGCCACGGCTCCGACGCCGCGAGCCCGACCACGACCTGGCCCGCGCTGGCCGCCTCCCTGGGCGGCGTGGACCTCGTCAATCTGGGGATGGGCGGCAGCGCCCTGCTCGACCCGTTCACCGCCCGTACGCTGCGGGACACCCCCGCGGACCTGATCAGCGTCAAGATCGGCATCAATCTGGTGAACGCCGACGTGATGCGGTTGCGAGCCTTCAGGCCCGCCGTCCACGGATTCCTGGACACCATCCGCGAGGGCCACCCCACCACGCCGCTGCTGGTCGTCTCCCCCCTCCTGTGCCCGATCCACGAGGACACCCCGGGGCCCAGCGTCCCGGACTTCTCCGGCCTCGACGCCGGACAGCTGCGGTTCCGGGCCGCGGGCGACCCGGCGGAACGCGCGAGCGGAAAGCTGACCCTGAACGTCATCCGCGAGGAGCTGGCCCGCATCGTGGCGCAGCGGGCGGCCGAGGACCCGCAGCTGCACCACCTCGACGGCCGCGAGCTGTACGGCGAGGGGGACTTCGCCGAGCTGCCGCTCCCCGACGAGCTGCACCCGGACGCCGCCGCCCACCGCCGGATCGGCGAGCGTTTCGCCAAGTTGGTGTTCGCGGAGGACGGCGTCTTCACGGAGGGCTGAGGCTCCACGGAGGGCCGAGGCTCCGCTGGTGCCGGGGGCGGCGCGCAGGTCGGCTCCGGCGCCGCTGCCGGGCGCCGTACGAGCGCCTCACTGCTGGTGGGAGGCGAACATGGCGAGCAGGCGCTCCAGGCCCTGCTCGCCGAACATCAGCTCCAGGTTGGCGGCGGACTCCGCGGCAGCTGCCTCGCTGCGGGGGAACAGCGCCTCTTCGTAGGCGGCGAGAGCGGACTCGATGGCGTCGGGGTGGGCGGCGATCGCCCGGCCGAGTTCGGCACCGTCGAAAAGGGCCAGGTTGGCGCCCTCACCGGCGAACGGGGACATCAGGTGGGCGGCGTCACCGAGCAGGGTGACACCGGGGACGCGGTCCCAGCGGTGGCCGACGGGCAGGGCGTGGATCGGGCGCGGGATCAGCGCGCCGTCCGCGTCGGCGATCAGCGCCCGCAGGCCCTCGTCCCAGCCGTCGAAGTGGGCCAGGACGGCCTTCTTGGCGGTGTCGGCGTCCAGGCCGGGGAGGGTGGCGGCCCAGTCCGGGCCGGTCTTGAGGGCCGTGTAGAGGTGCAGGCTGCCGTCGGACTCACGGTGGGCGAGGATCCCGCGCTCGTCCCCGAGGCAGAAGAAGGAGCCGCCGCCGACCAGAGCGGCGCTGTCCGGGTGGCGGGTGTCGGCGTCCAGCAGGTCGGATTCGACGAAGGAGATGCCGGTGTAGGCGGGGACGGCCCGTGAGACCAGCGGCCGGATCTTCGACCAGGCGCCGTCGCCGCCGACGAGCAGACCGGTGGTGAAGGCGGTGCCGTCGGCGAGCGTCACCTCGTGGCGGCCGCCGCCCAGCGCCCGCGCGCCGGTGACCTTGCTCCCCCAGCGGACGGTGCCCTCGGGCAGGGAGTCCAGCAGCAGGTCGCGAAGTTGCCCGCGGTCCACCTCGGGGCGGGTGCCGTCGCCCTCGTCCTCCTCCTGCAGCCGGACGGTGCCCTGCGGGTCGAGGACGCGCGTGGCCTCGCCGCCCTGGTGGACGAGGGTACGGAACCGGTCGTACAGGCCCGCGGCGCGCAGGGCCTGCTGGCCGGTGTCCTCGTGGATGTCGAGCATCCCGCCCTGGGTACGGACGTGCCGGCCGGCTTCCCGCTCGTAGATCACCGCTTCGATGCCGTGTACGTGCAGGACGCGGGCCAGGGCCAGGCCACCGAGGCCCGCGCCGACGATGGCGATGGGGTGGTGGGTGGGGGTGGGGGTGGGACGGGTGTTCAGGGTCATGGTGGTCTCTCGTTCGGTGACGGGATGGCTGATGTGGCGGCGACGCAGGCGGAAGGCGACCGTCGCCTGGGAACGGAACACCCCTCAGCGTCACCGCGGAGTCGTCTCCATACCGCTGATGAGCAGACGGAAGATCCACGCCAGCCGCTCTTCGCCGGTCCCGGAGAACAGGTCGGCGCCGAGGACGGCGATCCGCGGATACGTGGCGGGGTCGGCCTGCCGCAGTACGCCCACGAGCGCTTCGTGCTCGTCCTCGGCGGCGGCGTCGCGGTCGCGGACGGCCTGTTCGGCGGCGGTGGCGGTGGCCACGTGCAGCAGGACGTCGACGCCCCAGGCGGCCTGCGCGTCCGGGACACCGCCCTCGTGCAGCAGGGCGAGGACCGCCTCGACCAGGGACAGGTAGTTCGCCCCGCGAGGGCGGGCCACCAGCGCGGACTGGGCCAGGCCGGGGTGCTGGAAGAGGGTGTGCGTGTAGGAGCCGAGGAGCGCCACCAGCCGGTCGCGCCAGTCGCCGGACGTACGGACCGGGGAGAGGTCGACCTCCCCGAGCAGCTCCTCCAGGACCGCGGCGTGCAGCTCGGCCGTGCCGGCCACGTACACGTACAGCGAGGCGGGGCCGGTGTCGAGTTCCTGGGCCAGGCGGCGCATCGTCACCCGGTGCAGCCCTTCGGACCGCATCAGGGCGACGGCGGTGGCGACGATGCCCTCGTAGGTCAGGGCGGGCTTGGCGGGCCGCTCACGGCGGCTGCGCGGGGCAGGGTTCCGTGGAGTCACCCCGCCACCGTAACGAACGCGTTCGTGACGAACAAGTTCGGCACGGTGACGGAGAGGACCACTGGCAGCATTCAGGCTGGTCAGGCGACCTTCAGAAAGCCTCCTACGATCTCGTTGAACTCGTCAGGACGCTCCATGTTGGGGTAATGCGCGGCACCGTCGATCGATACCGCGCGACCGTTCTCGACGGTCCGGGCGAAGCACTCGGCCATCTCGATCTGATCCGGCGCGTCGATGCCGCCGTTCACGGCGAGTACGGGGATCTCGATGCCGGCGGCCCGCTCCCAGGTGTCACGGACCGGGTCGATGAAGTTGGGCTCGCCGCTGCTGTGCTTGAGCAGGGTGCCCCTGGCCATGTCGCGGAGTTCGCCCACGACCTCGGGGTCGACATCGTCGAGAGCGCGGTGCGGACCCACACCGAGGAGGAGGAACGCCTCGATACTGGCGTCCAGATCCCCTTCCGCCATCGCCGTGTGCCAGGCGGCCATGGTCCGCGTGGTCCAGGGGTCGGAGAAGTACGGCTCACTGGTGCCTGCGCCGCTGACGACCAGCGCGCTGACCAGCTCGGGATACTCCAGCGCCGTGTCGACGGCGGTGCCCGCCCCCATCGAGAGGCCCACCAGGACCACCGGGCCGGTGTCCAGCCGGCGCAGCAGCCCGGCGAGGTCGTCGGCGGGACGGAACGGGCCGGTCGCGTTGGCGGAGCGGCCGTGGCCGCGGGCGTCCGGGGCGATGACGCGGAAGTGCTCGGCGAAGTACGGGATCTGACGGGACCACATGCGGTGATCGAGGAAGCCGCCGTGCAGCAGGACGAGAGGGCGGCCATGACCGGAGTCGTGCCAGAAGAGGTCATCCATGACAACCAAGGTGTCATACTCGAAGTGTTGTGACAACCAGGGTGTCATTATTGGTGGTGCCTGGGCCGCACACCCGACGGGCCGCCCGTTCACGGCCGCCCGGCGTCAGTTCACCTCCACATCGTCGAGGGAAGCCAGCAGGCGGGAGAGGACCCGGATGCAGGCGGTGATCTCGTCCTCCGTGAGGCCGGCGCCCGCCTGGCGCAGCGCTGCCCGTTCGCGGTCGATCACGGCGGTGATGGCGGCCCGGCCCTTCTCCGTGAGGGCGATGAGCGAGGACTTCTTGTGCGCCGGGTTGGGCAGGAACTCGACCAGGCCGAGGCCGGCCGCGTCATTGGTCATCCGCTGCACGAACTGACGGCTCAGCGCCTGCGCCCGGCCCATCTGGGGCACCGTCATGGCCCCGTGCTCGCGGAGCATGTTGAGGACGGCCCGCACCCCCACCGACAGCCCCTCGAGGGGCGCGTCCTGCTCCACCTTGCGCTGGGCCCGCCGGTACAGCGGCCCCACCAGGTTGAAAACCTCCACGAACCGGTCACCCGGATCCTCGGGCGTCCGACTGCCGTTGTCCTCACTCACTCCCCCATCATGACACCAGGGTTGCCATGTGAGGAATTGCGGTGCGGCTGCCCGGTCCCGGTGGTTAGGTTGGCGGGCGTGAACGATGCGCCGTACGACTTCCGTACCCTGCTGCCCGCCGACGGTGACGGATGGGAGCCCGTGACGGACGGGGAGTCCGAGGCCAGTGTCTTCCGTTCCGCGGACGGGAAGCGGTACGCCAAGTGCGTGCCCGCCGGCCGCACGGCCTCGTTGGAGGCCGAGCGGGACCGTGTCGACTGGCTCGGCAGGCAGGAGGTTCCGTGCCCGCGCGTGCTCGACTGGCGCGTGACCGCCGACGGTGCCGCGATGGTGACCACCGCCGTCGAAGGCGTCCCCGCCGACCGGGTACCGGCGTCGGCCCTCCGGGCGGCGTGGGAGCCGATCGCGGACGCCGTACGCCGGCTGCACGGCCTGCCCGCGCCACAGTGCCCGTACACGCGTGATCTCGGCCGGCTGTTCGCGGTGGCTCGCGATGTGGTGGCCAGAGGAGCGGTCAACCCGGAATTCCTGCCCGTCGAGCAGCAAGGGACGCCCCCCGGCGAACTGCTCGCGCGCCTCACTCCGCAACTCGGGCACCGCCTCGCACAGGAGGCTGCCACGACCGTCGTCTGCCACGGCGACCTGTGCCTGCCCAACATCGTGCTCGACCCCGGCACCCTGACCGTGGCGGGCTTCATCGACCTCGGCCGCCTCGGGCGTGCCGACCCGTACGCCGACCTCGCCCTGCTGTTCGCGACCGCCCGGGAGGTCTGGGACGACGACGCGCGGGCGGCCGCGGCGGAGGACGCGTTCGCCGCCCGGTACGGGATCGCCCTCGACCGCGAACGGGAGCGCTTCTACCTGCACCTGGACCCCCTCACCTGGGGATGAGGCCGGCAGCACGGTGATCTGCGTCCGCAACAGGCGGCACAGTACAACCCTTTGCCTCATCAGGAGTCACCTAGTCGTACATGCCTGACGCCTCAGGTGACATCTCAGGAAGGTCTCGTCGATGAAGTTCCGCCAGACCCTCACGGCTGCCGCGGCAGCGGCCGTGCTCGCACCCGCCGCCGTGCTGGCCTCGCCCGCCGCCGCGTTCGCCACGGAAACACCGGGCCGGCCGGCAGACACCACCACGTCGCAGCAGGACGGCGCCCCGGAGGACGACGGCACGTCCGGGAAGCCGGACGGGGCGACGGAGTCGGGCGGGTCGTCCGAGGCCGGAAAGCCGGCCACCGGAACCGGCGGGAACCCGAAGCCCGGTACGGGGAACGACACCGGCCCCGGTTCCGGCACCGAGCCCGGTACGGGGAACGGCACCGAGCCCGGCACCGGCAAGGACACCACGACCAAGCCCGGCCAGGAACCCGGCACCCAGCCGGGACAGGACCCCAAGACCGAACCGGGCACCACGACCGGCGGATCGAAGTCCGAGGACGACCGGCCGGACAAGCAGTGCGAGGTCGGGCCGGGGCGCCTGCGGATGGCCGTCAAGGGGCTGCAGACCGAGTTCGTCGCCGGTGCCGGCTGGAGCCGTTCCTCCATCACGATCACCAACACTTCCGACAAGGCGCTGGACAAGGTCAGGCTGGCGCCGCTCGCCTACTCCTTCGAGCCCGTCGAGTACCCGTACTGGGAGCTGCAGGCGGAAATCCTCGACCCGCGGACGGGCCGGTGGGTGAGCTTCGACGACGCCATCAGCGAGGAGGAGTTCAGCGATCTCTCCGTCGGCGCGCACAGCACGGTCAGCCTGCCGATGCGGGCCCGCGCGATCCCCACGGCCACGCCCGGCCTCGGCTGGGTGATCATGGAGGGGGCGTACACCGACAAGGACGGAGCCTGCGGCAGCTCGAACCACGGGGAGTACTACTTCAGCATCCTCCCGGCGCACAGCAAGCCCGGCGAGCCGGAGAAGCCCGGTGAGCCGGAGAAGCCGGGCAAGCCCAGCGAGAGCGCCCGGCCCGGCGCCGGTGGCGCGGGCGGCAACACGCCGCAGGTCGGGCTGAAGACGCAGGGCGGCGCGCAGGAGCCCGCCGGCACCGGCGAACTGGCCGCAACCGGCACATCCGCCGCACTGCCGACGATCGCCCTGGTGGGCGGCGTGGCGATGGCCGTGGGCGCGGGCGCGGTCGTCAGCGTACGCCGCCGCAAGGCCGACGCCGTCAAGTGACCGACACCGTCAAGTGACCGGTGCCCTGGTGGCGCGGCGCAGTGTCAGCGCTGCCAGGGCCTCCGGGGCGCCGGCCTGGTCCCGGATGCCGGGAAAAGCGTTGATGTCCACGATGAGCGGTGCGCCGTCGCCCGCGTCGATGATGTCCACGCCGAAGACGTCCAGCGCGAACACCTCACCGACCCGGCGCACCGTGTCCGCCCAGCCGGGCGGCAGGCCGTCGAGGGCGAGCGGCCGGGTGGGGCCCCGGCCTTCGGGCGCGAGTTCGGAGCGGCGCAGGGCGGCGAAGAGCCGGCCGTCGACGGCCCAGAGCTTGTGGTCCCAGCCGCTGTTCGGGACGAAATCCTGGACCACGACCGGCTCCTGCGGACGCGCGGCGGCGAGTTCGCGCAGGTCCGCTTCGCTGTCGACGCGGGCCACCAGGTCCCGCTTGCGGCTGTGCCGGCTCTTGACCACCACGGACCCGGAGAGGCCCGGTCCGTCGGCCAGTTGCGCGAGCGTGCTGAAGGTACGGGTGGGGACGAACGGGAGGCCGGCGTGCCGGGCGCGCCGCGCCATCGCCGTACGGTCCTGGCACAGCGTGGTCGCCGCGGCGGAGTTCACCACGGGGACGCCGCGGCTCTCCAGCGCGCGGGCGAGGGCGAGGGCCCGGGGCGTACGCGCCTTCAGCAGGTAGATGTCGGCGGGCCGCTCGGGAGCCGCGTCGGCCTCGTCCGGGTCCAGCGTCTCCACCTGATGACGGGGCGCGAGGAGGGCGGTGGTGGCGGCGAGCAGCGGATGGCCGGAATCGCCCGTGATGAGGCCGATCCTCATGCGCTCTCTCCCGCGGCCGCGGGGATGTGCAGGGGGACGGGGGCCGAAACCGGGGCCGGCACCGGAGGCAGGGCGGGCGCCTGGCCCGCGCGGGCCAGGCCGAGTACGGCGTGGGCCACCCGCGCCACCGCGTCCGGGACCTGCCGGAAGCTGGGGAAGTCGTTCACGTCGACGACCACCGGGCCGTCGGGCCCCAGCAGGACGTCCACACCGTACAGATCGAGGCCGTAGACCGCCCCGACCTGCCCGGCGATCGCGGCCACCTCGGCCGGCAGCGGCACGCGGCGCTCCCGTACGCCGAGTTCCGGGTGCAGCGGGGAGCAGCGCTCGGTGGCGTACAGCTCGCCGCCGACGCAGTACACCTTCACGTCGATGCCCGAGTTGGCCACGTACGGCTGGGCTATGAGCAGGCCCTCCCGCGCCAGTTCGGGGGCCAGCGCGGCCAGCCGGTCCGGTGACGGCACCAGGTGCACGGCCCGTCCGGAGCTGCCGTCGGCGGGCTTGACCACCAGCGGGTACTGCGACTCCGGTATCTCCGCCAGCAGTTCGGGCCGCGCCGCGGCCCAGGTCGGCGGCATGGGGAGCCCACGGCTGCGGCCGATCGCCGCGGCCAGCGCCTTGTCCCGTACGCGCCGGATGGACCGGGCGTCGTTGACCGTCGTCATCCCGGCCGAGGCCGCCGCTTCGAGCAGGGTCAGCCCGGGGCCGCCGGAGACCGTCTTGAGCACCCAGGCGTCGTGCGAGCCCGCCCGTACCGCCTCGGTCATGCGCAGCAGGGAACCGCCCGGCCGCAGCACGTCCACCTGGTGCCCCCAGGATCTCAGCTGACGGATCACCTCATTGGGCATTCCGTCGTGCCGGTAGTGTTCCTCCACCAGGAAGCAGAGCCTCATCGATCTTCCTTGTAATCCGCCGAGCCGGCCCGGCGCGCGTAGCGAGATCACAGGATGTCATGGCTGATCGCCGGCGCTCGCCCCGGCGCCGGGGCGGGCTGCTCCCCGGCGTGGGAACGGAAGCCCCGGGAGTGCCCGGAATTCCCCGCCGACCCTGGCAAGTCGGGGACGCGCGGGAGGTACGGGCTCAGTGCCGGGGGCGTGCACAGCGCCTGGGGCCTCCCTCAACACTCGGGATCACGCTCAGCGAGAACGTGCCCCGGGTCGCGCTCAGCGAGAACGTGCTCAGTGCCCGGGATCACGCTCAGCGAGCGCGTGCTCGGCGCACAGGCATCCCACTCCCTTCTCGATCCACTCCCGCCCGGCCCAGTGCGGATGCCTCCGGATCATCAGCTCCGCGACCTCGTCGGCGATCATGCGCTCACCGAGCGCCGCGTCGCGGCGTGCCCACGTCTCCTGCTGGAGCAGTTCGAGGTAGTCGCGGACGTCGGCGAGGAGTTCCGGGCCGCCGACCGCACCGTGTCCTGGTACCACCGTCCGGGGGCGGCGGGCCGCCAGCCGTCGCACGACCGCGAGCCAGCGGGTGCCGGAGACGTCCATGTCGTGCGGTGGAAACCAGGGAAAGATGGCGAACTGTCCCGCTTCCACCAGGTCTCCGGTGAGCAGGACGTCCACGTCCGGCACCTCGACCACCTGGTCGCCCCGGCTGTGTGCCCGTCCGGTGGCCCGCAGCCGCACCACACGGCCGCCCAGGTCGAGATCGTGACCGCTGCCGTAGACGCGGTCGGGATCCGGCGGAACGACTCCCTCCAGTCGGCGGGTGACCGACTCGCCGAGCCCCCGGAACATCTCCAGGTAGCCGGGCCCCCGCTCCCGCAGGTCCGCGGCCTGGTCCTGGTTGACCAGATAGGTGGCCGCGCCGGCGAAGACCTGCGCCCCGAAGGCGTGCTCGGGGTGGAAGTGCGTCGTCGTCAGGAACAGCTCGCGCCCACCCGCGTACTCGACCGCGAACTCCCGTACGGCCTCCGCGTTCCGGATCCCCATGCCGGTGTCGACGACCAGGACCGCCTCCCGGCCGCCGATGATCCCGATGTTCGGTACGAGCGGCACCCCCTCGTCGGGGATGACCACCACGTCCCGGGCGATCTCCCGGGCCCCTGCGACGCGGACGACGGGGTCCGGCAAAGCCTGTTCAACCATCTCGGCCGCCCCGGTTGCCACATCTGTCCCGGCTGTCTCGAACATCTCGGGCATCTCGACCATCCCACCCTCTCGGCGCGCCTGCGCGCATGCGTGATCCGCCGATACGTTCCGCCACGCCCCTCGGGCCCCGCGGCGGCGGATCCGGTACGGCGTCGAGTCCACCGCCCGGCGCCCAGCGGCGTCCAACACCGATCCTGTCCGCCCGATACCGTGCGGGTATCGTGGCTGGATGGAGCTACGTACGCTGCGCTACTTCGTGGCCGTCGCCGAAGAACTCCACTTCGGCCGGGCCGCCGCACGGCTGCGGATGACCCAGCCCCCGCTGAGCCGGGCGATCCGGCAGCTGGAAGCCGATCTGGGCTGCGTCCTGCTGGAACGCTCCCCCGCCGGCGTCGCCCTGACTGCCGCCGGGACGGTACTGCTGGACGAGGCGCATACGCTCCTGGCGCGGGCCGACCAGGCACGTACCCGGGTCACCGCCGCCGCGGGTACGGCCACCTTGACGGTCGGCACCCTGGCCGACAGCGCCGAGCAGGCCGGCATCCGGCTCGCCGCCGCCTACCGGGCCCGCCACCCCCACGTGCACGTCCGCATCCGCGAGGCCGACCTGACCGATCCGACCACGGGACTGCGCGCCGGTCTGGTCGATGTGGCCCTGACCCGCGCGCCGTTCGACACCACCGGGCTCACCACTCACGTCCTGCGTTCGGACCCGGTCGGCGTGGTCCTGCGCGCCGACGACCCGCTCGCCGGGCGCGAGAGCCTGCGGCTCGACGACCTCGCCGACCGCCCGTGGTTCCGCTTCCCGGACGGCACTGATCCCGTATGGGCCGCGTTCTGGAGCGGCCGGGCCACCGCCCGCCGGAGTGGTCCGGTCGTACGGACGGCCCACGAATGCCTCCAATCCGTCCTGTGGAGCGGGACGGTGGGGCTGACGCCGCTGGGCCACCCCCTGCCCGACGGGCTCACCACGGTGCCGCTGGCCGACATGCCACCCAGCCCGCTCGTCATCGCCTGGAACGGCACCAGCCCCGGTCCGCTCGTCCGTTCCTTCGTACGGATCGCGGTGGGCACGTGACAGAACGCCGGTACCGCTACGGCTTGATTCCTCAGCGCCCAGGCCGGTAGGCCGAGGAAGAAACCCGGGAAGGAGGCAAGGAAGGAAGCAGGGAAAGAGCCGTGGAAACAGCCGAGGAACGAAGCGCGCCGCCCGCTTTTCCACTTCGCGTGGTGTCGCCCCTGCGTACACCCCATGGTCCATTTCCGGTCCCGGTGCCCTCTTCCGTCCGCTCCCGCCCCTGTGACCTCGTAAGATTTCCGCCGTAACGTCGTACCGCCGTAACGTCGTATCGCCGTATCGCGTACGTCATGCCGCCGTACCGACTCGGCCAAGGGGAGAGAACGCTGTGGAATTCCGGCTGCTCGGGCCGGTGTCGGCCTTCTCCGGGGAAGTGCCGGTGCCGATCGGGCCTCCCAAACGCCGGGCCGTGCTGGCGCTGCTGGTGCTGGCCGAGGGCGCGCCGGTGAGTGCCGAGCGCATCATCGAGGCGCTGTGGGACACCCGGCCGCCGACCCACGCCCGGACCATCGTGTACGGCCATGTGTCGGCCCTGCGCGGGCTGCTGCACACGGCCCCCACGGCCTGCGTGGTCACCGAGGGCGGTGGTTACGCGCTGCACGCCGCGCCGGAGGCGGTGGACGTGTGGCGCTTCCGGGAACTCGTGCGCCGGGCCACCACCGGCTCCCCGGGCGAGGAGCCGGCCGCCCTGCTGCGGGAGGCCCTCGGGCTGTGGCGGGGCCGGGTGCTCGGCGGGACCGGCGACACACCGCTGATGGCCGCGGCGGCCGAGCGGCTGGTGGAGGAACGTCTCGCCGCGCTGGAACACTTCGCCGCGGCCCTGCACGCGTGCGGCCGGGGCCCGGAGGCCCTGGTACCGCTGCGGGCCGCCGTCGAACGCCATCCGCTGCGCGAGTCGTTGGTCGCGGCCACCGTCCGCTCGCTGCACGACGCGGACCGGCAGGCCGACGCCATCGACCTGTACCACCGTACGCAACGTCTGCTCGCCCAGGAGCTGGGCGTCGACCCCGGGGCCGCGCTCTCCGAGGCGTACCTCGCCGTTCTGCGCGCCCGGCCGTCCGGCGGCCGCCCGGCAGGGGCGGCGGAGCACGTACCGGCGCAGGGGCGGACCGCCGTATCGGCGACCGCGCCGCCCCTGCCTCCGACACCCCCTGTCGCAGCCACGCCCCCGCCGCCCTGTCTCCTCCCGCGCGCACCGGCCGGTTTCGTGGGCCGTACGGACGAGCTGGCGCGGCTCAGCGAGGCCGCGCAGTCGGGCACGCCGGCGCTGTGCGTGGTCACCGGACCCGCCGGGGTCGGCAAGACCTCGCTGGCGGTCCACTGGGCATACACGTACGCCGGTGACTTCCCGGGCGGCGTCCTGTACGCCGACCTGCACGCCACGGAACCGGACGGCACCGGTCCGCAGCCGGCCGGAGTGCTGCACGACTTCCTCCAGGCGCTCGGCGTCCCCGAGGAGCGCCTGCCCGCGGACGCGCGCGCCGCGGAACAGCAGTACCGCTCGCTGCTCACCGGCCGCCGCGTCCTGGTCCTGCTCGACAACGCCCGCGACTCGGCGCAGGTACGTCCGCTGCTGCCCGGCACGCCCGGGTCCACCGTGCTGGTCACCAGCCGCAACCGGCTGGAAGGACTGGCCGCCACCGACTGCGCCCGGCTGCTGCCGCTGGAGCGGCTGGCGCCGCCGGACGGTGTACGGGTCCTGCGTACCGTGATCGGTGACGTGCGGGTGGCCGCCGAGCCGGTCGCCGCCGCGGAGCTGTCCGCCCTGTGCGACGGCCTGCCCCTGGCGCTGCGGCTCGCCGCCGCCCGGCTCGCCGCCCGGCCCCGGCTGTCGCTGCGCGCGATGGCGGACGACCTGGTCGACGAGCACCGGCGGCTGTCCCTGCTGGCCGGCGAGGACCTGGGAGTCGAGGCGACGCTGCGCCTGAGTGTGCAGCAGCTGCCGCCGGCCGGCGCGCTGCTCTTCCGCCAGCTGGCGCTGCATGTCGGGTCCGAACTCGACAGCGGCGCCGCGGCCGCGCTCAGCGGCCTGCCGCCCGCCGGAGCACGGGCCGCCCTGGACGAGCTGGCCACCGCGCACCTCGTCGAGGAGTGGACGGGCGAGCGGTATCTGATGCACGACCTGACCAGGCTGTACGCCCGTTCCTGCGCGGGGCGGGCGGACGCGGCGGGGCTGCACCGGCTGCTGGTGCACTACCTGTCGGCCACCCAGGCGGCCGCCGCGGCGGCCGAACCCGGCAGCCAGCCGTGCTCCACGCTGCCCCCGGGCGTGTCCCCGCCCGTCGCCCCGCCGGTCTTCACCGGCCGCGCCGCCGCGATGGCCTGGTACGTCACCGAGCGCGCCAACCTCACCGCCGCGGTGGCCGCCGCGGCCGACGCCGGGCACCCGGAACTGGCCTGGCGCATCGCCGTCCAGCTGTGGCCCCTGGTCGTGCGCCAGGTGCACGACGGCTGGGAGCCCACCCTCGAACGCGCCCTGACCGCGGCCACCGCGCTCGGCGACCCGGACGCCGAGTCCCGGCTGTGCTCACTGCTCGGCTGGGTCCTCACCGAGAACGGGCAGCACACCGCGGCGCTGGAGCATCTGTGCCGCGCCCCCGACCTCGCCGTACGGGCCGGGGATCCCCGCGGTCAGGTGATCGCCCTGATCAACTGGGCGGCCGCGCTGGAGCACGTCGGCGATCTGTCCGGCGCCGGAACCAGGCGGGAGATGGCCGCGCGGATGGCGCACACCCTCGGCCACCCGCACACCGAGACCCTGGCCCTCTACCATCTGGCGGCCCACTGCCTCACGGTCGGCCGCCCCGACGAGGCGCTGGCCCACTGCCGTCAGGCGCTGGCGCTGGCCCCGGACGAGCAGTCGGACGAGCGCCGGGCGCTGCTCCTCGAAACCTGCGGCAAGGCGTTGCAGACCCTCGGCGGCCGGGACGCCGAGGCCCGGCGCTGCTTCGCGGAGGCCGCGGCCCTCGCCGGGCCGCCGGCGCAGGCGGCGCCCACCGGGCAGAGCGGCCTCACCGTGGGGGGAAGTGGTGGCGGGGCACCCGGGGGGAATCTCCGCATCGTCGCGGGCTGACGGCGGCCTGGTGTACGGGCTGACCGCGGCCTGGCGTACGGGCCCGACCGTACTCGGGACGCGGGCCGGCTCCGTGAGGGGCCGCCGTCTCAATCGTGCAGCCGGGACAGGCAGAGCTTGACGTACCCGACGTGGCGGCCCCGCTCGGTGTACTCGTCGAGTTCCGGCGGGCACTTGCCGTTCGGCCCGGGGTTGACTTCGAGCTTGTAGTCGGCCTTGTCCTGCTCGCACCCGATGGTGAACAGCACGGGGTCGTCGTGGGTGCCGCGGTTCTCCAGGCACTGCCCGATCTTGGCCTTGCCGGCGACCTCTGATGGCGGCTTGCCGTCGTCGGTCAGCGCGGTCAGCCCCCAGAACCCCGCCGCGGCGACCGCCAGGATGCCGACGGCGATGAGCGGCCGCAGCCAGGGGCGCCGCGGGGGCCCCGTCGGCGTGAACATCGGCGTGCCCGGTGGTGGTGTCGGGGGCAGCCAGCCGGGCTGTCCGTTCGGGGGCTGCTGACCGTTGGGGAACTGCTGTCCCGGCGCGGGCTGCGGCCCGGGCATCGGCTGCTGGCCGTAGACCGGCTGTTGCCCGTACACCGGCTGCCGGCCATAGGGAGTCGGAGGGGGCGGGTACGGGCCGGGGCCGGGTGCGCCTTGACCGGGCGGCGTGCCGTTCGGCGGTGGTGCGTACGCGGACATACAGATCCCCCAGTTACCGTGCTGCTTCACCGGCGTGCCGGTGCGACTTCCGGTAGAGCAGGTTACGAGACGCACGCGGCGCGCCCGACAGCGGTATGGCCCGTCGGGTCCGGAACCGCGTAATCCGGGCGCCGGATTCCCGTCCGCACACCGCTGTCCAACCGTCAAAACGGAACCTTGGATTACCGCGGAACGCCCCGTAGGTTTCTTGTGCTCGTTGATCCTCTTGCTGCCGTGTGCCGCGGGGAGCCGGCCGGTCGGCCGCACTCCGGACATTCCGACGGCCGCGCGCGGACCGGGTGGAATTCCGCCCTCCCCGCACCCGCGCCGAGTTGGCGCGTTCTCGCTGCACGGCGGCCGCATTCATGCCCGTACCGATGGTCCGTGCCACCCGGCACGGCAGGAGGAATGCCTATGTCATCCGGGTCGAGAAGTCCGGACGTGTGTGTCGTGGGAGCGGGGCCGGTCGGGCTCACCACCGCCCTGGGGCTGGCGGTCGCGGGCATCGGGGTGACGGTCCTGGAAAGTGCTCCGGACATCGCCGCGTCCTCCCGCGCCCTGGTCCACCAGAGCCACACGCTGGAGGGGTTCGCGCGGCTCCAGGTGCTCGACGCCGTCGTGCGCGCGGGAATGCCGCTGCGCGCACGCGACTTCGTGGTGCGCCGCACCGGCGAGCGCATCCGGCATTCCCTGCCGGATTCCCCTACCGGGGCCGCCCCCGCGTACCACCTGATCCTGCGGCAGGACGTACTCAGCCGCATCCTCCTCGGCCGGCTGCTGCGTTTCCCGGGCGTCGAGGTGAGGTTCGGCTGCGCGGTCGACACGGTGCGGCAGAACGGCGCGTCGGTCCACGTCGGATACCGGCACGGAGAGCGCCGCCAACAGCTCGAAGTGCCCTGGGCCGTGGGTGCGGACGGTGCCCGCAGTACCGTACGGAAAGCACTCGGTGTCGAATTCGAGGGGTTCACCTGGCCGGAGCGCTTTGTCGCCACGGACATCCGGTACGACTTCGCGGCGCACGGTTACGCCGACGCGAATTTCGTCATCGACCCGGACGACGGCGCGATCGTCGTGCGTATCGACTCCGGAAACCTGTGGCGGGTGGCCTGGACGGAGGACGCGGCCCTCCCGGAAGAAACGCTGCCGCAACGGCTGGCGGCCTTTTTCGCGCGCACTCTGCCCGGGCCGGAGAAGCACGAACTCGTCGCGTACGCCCCGTACCGCGCGCACCAGCGGGCCGCCGCGCGCTTCCGCGTGGGCCGGGTCCTGCTCGCGGGCGACGCGGCCCACGTCACCAACCCGACCGGCGGCATGGGCCTGACGGCCGGGCTGCACGACGCCTTCCCGCTGGGCGAGGCGCTGGCCGCCGTCCTGCTCGGGCGGTGCCATGAGGCCGTGCTGGACCGTTACGCCCAGGTCAGCCGCGAGGCGTTCGCCACGCGGTTCTCACCGGTGGCGACCGGCCTGAAGCGTCTCGTCTTCGACTCCCGTGACCCCGCGCGCCTCGAAGAAGCCCTCGTCCCGCTGCGCCGGACGGCGGCCGACGAGGAGCTGCGCCGCTCCCGGACCGAAGCGCTCCGCTCCGCCATGCCGCTCTCCCTGCTGGACGACGGGCGGCCCACCGCACTCACTCCCGTACCCGCGCCCCCTCCCCCACCCACTGGCAACCGCTCAGGATCACAGGAGAGGCAGACAGCATCATGGCTCTGACGCGACCGGCCGCAGCCCGGAAGTGGAGTGGCTTCGAGGAGCTCCACGCGCTCCAGCGGGAACGTATCGGCACGGCCCTGCGCCAGGCCGCGAACTCCCCCTTCTACCGCGACCGGTTCCGCCTCCAGCAGGGCGGGACGATGCCCGGCAGCCTGGCCGACGTGCCGGTGACCACCAAGGACGATCTGCGCGCCGCCTATCCCTTCGGCATGCTGGCGGTGCCGAGGGAGCGGGTCGCCACCTACCACGAGTCCAGCGGGAGTTCGGGCCGGGCGACGTCCTCGTTCTGCACCGAGGACGACTGGGTGGACGTCGGCGAGCGCTTCAACCGCATGCCGGTCCGCATCGGCGCCGCCGACACCCTGCTGGTGCGCATCCCGTACGCCATGGTGCTGGCCGGGCACATCGGGCACTTCGGCGCCCGGATGCGGGGCGCGACCGTGATCCCCGCCGACAGCCGCAGCTTCGCCACCCCGTACGCCCGTGTCGTCCGGCTGCTGCACGACCTCGGTACCACCCTGACCTGGTCCAACCCCACCGAGCCGCTCATCTGGGCCGCGGCGGCCCGCGCCGCGGGGCTGGACCCCTGCACCGACTTCCCGCGCCTGCGGGCGCTCCTGGTCTGCGGCGAGCCGCTGAGCGATGCGCGCCGCGAGCGGCTGGGCGAGCTGTGGGGCGCGTCCGTGGTCGAGGACTACGGCGCCACCGAGGTCGGGCCGCTCGCCTCCGCCTGCCGCTTCGGCCGGCGGCACTTCTACGCCGACCGCGTCGTACCCGAGGTCCTCGACCCCGCCACCGGGCAGTTCTCTCCGGACGGTACGGGTGATCTCGTCATCACCCCGCTGTACCGCGAGGCCATGCCGCTGCTCCGGTACAACCTGGAGGACCAGGTCCACCTGAGCCACGAGCCGTGCCCCTGCGGCAGCTGGCTCCCCGTCATCCAGCTCGCGGGCCGCGCGACGCAGGCGTTCACGGTCGCCGGGCGGCGCGTCTCCCAGATCGAGCTGGAGGAGCTGGTGTTCCGCCTGCCCGCCGCGTACGGCGTGCTGTTCTGGCGCGCGCGGGCCGAGGCGCGGCGGCTCGTCGCCGAGGTGGAGGTGGCGGACGCGTACGCTGCGGCCGCCCGCGCCGAACTGGCCGACGCCGTACGGGCGCGCCTGGGCGTGGACTGCGCGGTGACCTCCGTGCCGCCGGGCACGCTGATGCCCCGCGAGGTGCTGACCGCACCCGGCGACGTGCTCAAGCCCCGCAGCCTGTTCGGCCCCGACGAGGACTGGTCCCGTGGTCTCCTCTACTACTGACGCCGCCGGCACTGACGCTGCCGGGTACGGTCTGGCCGCGCTCCCTTCCGCCACCCGCATCCTCCTGACCGGGGACGGCGCGACGACGGTCATGCTGGAAGCGCTGCTCGACGTACCCCTGCGGGTACGGGTCGTCGACCAGCGGGTGGTGGACACGGCGGCGGTGCCGCCCGCGATCCGCCGAGCCCTCGCGGCGGAGCGGATGCCCCGGCTCCTGGAGCGGCTGTCCGAACTGGTCGACCCCGTAGGGCGGCCGGTCAGCCGCAACCGTGTCGTCTCCGCGGTGGCCGCGACGGGCCAGTTGCCGCCGCCGACGGATCCCACACCCCTCGGGATGCGGCTGCGTGAGGAGCGCCGCGCGCTCCACCGCGAACTGCTGCGGTGCGGCGTCGCGCACACGCCCGAGGCGCCGCACTTCGGCCGGTGCGCCTTCAAGGAATACGTGATCCGGAGCCCGGACCGCTATCCGGTCTATGTCGCGGAACGCTTCAACCCGGCCGTCGTGGGAGTGGCGTGACCCCTCGGACGGGCATGTGTCCGGCAGTACGTGTCGCGCATCGCGCGGTATCCGGGTACGTGCACGGTGTTCAGCAGCCGCGCCCAGCGGGCCGCGTTCGTCTCGATACGCCGCTCGGTCTCGCGCCGGGCGGCGGGGGTGGTGGCCGCGGTGAGCTGCTGGGCATGGACCCACGCCTGTTCCCGCCACATTCGGAAAAGGCGGCCGGCGGTGTAACCGGCGATGGGGTTCCACCGGGCGTCGGCCAGGGCGACCACCGGGTCGAAACGGCGGGCGATCTCCTGGACGGCGGGTGCGTAGGCCCGGTCCAGAACGGCCTGGAAACGGCGGTAATCGGCGTTGCGTGACGCCCCGCCGGGGCGGGTGAGCCCGAGAGCCGCCAGCACGTAGGGCATGTCCCGCTGAATGTGCGCGTTGGCGCCGAGGAGGACGTCCTGGCCCGCGTTCACCTCGCCGGTGCGGGCGGCCTCGAAAGCGGTCTTCCACGCCTGGGGAACGGGTCGCCCTTTCCGGTCCGCGTGATACGCGTCCAGATACAGATTGACGAATCCGGTGTTCAGATCTCCGGCCAGCCAGTCGGGCTCGTCGAAGGAATCCGGTTTCGCTGCGGCCGTTTCCAGGGTGCGTTCGAGATGGACGTAGATCACGGGAAAGGGGGCGCGGTGGTCGCAGCCCAGTTCGTCACGTACCCGGGTCAGGGTCCGGCGGGCTTCACGTACGCAGGTGACCGCCGGTCCTTCGCAGGAAAGGCGTCGGGTGTCGTTGCGCGGTGCCGGTACGGCGGCAGCCGGCCCGCCGGTCAGAAGCGCCGCCCCGGCCACCACTCCAGCGGACACCTTGAAGAATGCGCCACGCGTACGTGCCATGGTCCCCGCCCCGCCTTCAGGTCAGCGCTCCGGTGCAATTCCCCCGTCCACTGAACGACTCAACTCGGCGGAGGTCACGGCGGACCGGAGGGGCGGGACGGTCAGCGGGCAGGGACGGCCGGCCGCCGGGGCGGCTCACGCGGTGGCCGTGCCGCCTCCCTGGCAGTGCGCGGCGAGGGCTTCGGCCGTGGTGGGGTAGGCCGGCAGCAGGGTGTCCAGGCCGGTGATGTTCAGCAGCCGGGCGAGCCGGCCGGAGACGGCGGCCAGGCTGAGGCTGCCACCGGCCTCCTTGGCGCTGTGCCAGATCGCCACCAGGGCGTTGAAGCCGGAGGAGTCGCAGAAGGCGACGGCCTCCAGGTCCAGGACCAGGTGGCGGTGGCCCCGTCCGATGAGGTCCAGGGCTTCGGCGCGCAGGGTGGAGGCGGTGGTCAGGTCCAGGTCGCCGGCGAGGGCGGCCAGGGCGAGGTCGCCGTCGGCGCGCCGGGTGGTCAGGCGGAAGGTGTCGTTCACGGTCGGTTCTCCGGCGTCCGCCCGGAGGGGCGATATGGGGGCGTGACAGTGCCGCCGTCCACCGTGGCACCGGCCGCGGGAGCGGACCGGGCCGGCGGTACGACGTCGTCACCGGCGCCCTGGGGCAGGGTGTCGAGGAGGGCGGCGGCGCCTCCTCCACGACGGCCGGCACGCCGTCACGCCGGTACGGGCGGGGAGGAAGCCGATCAACCCCTCACGGCTGAGCATAACGCCGCATCCGGTGCGGGCCGCGGGCGGCCGGTTCGCGCTGAAGGCCGGTCAGAGCCTGCTTCTGGTCATCCTGAATGGCCGATTGTTCACGTCCTGCCCAAAAGTGATGCGCTCGGGGTGGCGTGAATCAGAGGCCCCAACTCGGCCGCATCGATGGTGCCCAGTGGGTGAGACGGAACCGTGCAGCGCCCCGCCGGACGCCCTTGCCGCAGTTCCGGCGCCCATCACAGGATCCTCACATGTCCTCTACAACCTCTGCATTGAATAAATCCGGCATACCTTCCCAACCACTCCATGTACGGGCAAGTGCTGGAATTCGCCGAGGGCGGTGCCGACTCGGGATTCCTCCTGCGTGCACGCCGTGCCGGGTGAGGAGCAGCGCATCGAGAACAGCGGATCGGTGGCCTTCGACTTCCACACCGAGAACGTCCACCACCCGTTGCGCCCCGACTACCTGGGGCTGCTGTGCCTGCGCCAGGACCACGAGGGCGTCGCGGCCACCCGTGTCGCCTCGGTGCGCGAGGCCGTCCGGCACCTGTCCGAGGAGCAAGTGGCCGTCCTGCGTACCCCGCAGTTCCACAGCTCCTACCCGGCGTCCTTCACCCGGGGCAGGAGCGGCCCGGTGCCGCGCTCCGGCCCGCACCCCGCGGTCTTCGGACCGTACGACCGGCCGTTCATGCGCTTCAACTCGCACACCACGCACGCCGCCGGCGCCGAGGCGACCGCGACGCTGAAGGCCCTGGCCGAGGCCCTGGAGGCGGTCTGCCACAACGTCGTGCTGAAGCCCGGCGACCTGGTCGTGGTCGACAACCACGTGGCGGCGCACGGCCGCGGCGCGTTCGTCCCGCGCTATGACGGCCGGGACCGCTGGCTGCCCCGCTCCTACTCCGTACGCTCCGTCCCCGGCTGGACGCAGCACATGATGCCCCGTCAGCGCGTCGTCCCGACGCTGGAGGACATCCAGGGCATGATCTGAGCCCTGCCCTCCCCGCGTGATCGCGGCACCCCGCCGAGCGCGGCCGCCCCGTGCGGCCGTCCGCTCCTGGAACCGCCCTGCCCGTGCAGTCACGACTTTCCGAGAACGGAGATCCACGATGTTCCACTTCTCGCGCGGCATCCCTCCGCAGGAAGCGATCCCCTCGCGGCAGCTCGCCGAGCACACCGCCGCCGTCCTGCGGGACAGCGAGGGCCGGCTGTTCCAGTAGGCGCCGATCGGCAACCACACGGGGGACGCGGCGCTGCGGGAGCAGCTCGCGGCCTTCCACTCGGCCGGCGCTGACCAGATATTCGTCACCAACGGCTGCCTCCAGGCGCTGGACCTGCTCGCCGCGCATCTCCTGGCAGGCGACCGCGAGGACGTGTACGTGGAGGCGCCCACCTACGACCGCGCGGTGCAGATCTTCGAGCGGCACGGCGGGCGGGTCTCCGGCATCACCCTCCAGCACGACGGCCTCGACCTGGACGCCCTGGAGACGCGCCTGGCCACCCGCGTGCCCGCGCTCGTCTACGTCATCCCGGACTTCCAGAACCCGAGTGGCGTCACCATGAGCGAGGCCGAGCGCCGCCGCCTCGTGCGGCTCGCCGAGACCCACGACTTCCTGATCCTGGAGGACATCCCCTACCGGGAGTTGCGGTACGGCGGTACGGCGCCCACCGGGTTCTTCGAGCTGGCGCCTGCCGGGCGGGTGCTCACGATGGGGTCGCTGAGCAAGATCCTCAGCCCGCGGGACTGCGGGTCGGTCACGTCATCGGCGAGCCCGCCACGCTCGGTTCCCTGGCCGCGCTCGCCGAGGGACCTACCTCTCGCCCGCCCCGCTGCTCCAGGCGGTCGCCACGCAGGCCCTGGAAGCGGGTCTGGCCCAGGAGAACGTGGCGCGGACCTGCGAACTGCTCGGCCCCCGACACGACGGCGCGGTCAAGGCCGTACGCGAACTGCTGGGCGAGGACGCGCTGCTCGCCGTACCGAACGGCGGCTACTACGTGAGCGTGCACCTGCCCGTCGCCACGGACGAGGCCACCTTCCTGAAGGCCGCGGCGGCCGGGGGCCTGAAGCTGACCCGGGGTTCGGGGTTCTACCCGGGTGACGCGGCCCCGCCGGAGGGCAGGGTCTTCCTGCGGCTGCCGTTCCAGTCCTTCCAGCCGGACGAGTTCGCCGCCGGCGTCGAGCGGCTGGCGGCGGTGGCGTCGAAGGGCTGACCCGCGGGAGCCAGGCGGATCCGCCCGAGCGGATCCGCCGGGGCGTTCCGGCGCTCCCTGCCGCGGACGGAATGCGCGGGTTTACGGATGATCGGTACGGGTACCCGGCGGACCGCGGACAGCCGTCGGGCGTTCCCGTGCCGGCCGGCCGGGGAGACGGCCGCCGTACACGTCCGTCGATCAGCACGTCGGCCCACAGCGGTCACGTCGCACCCCCGGAGGCACGGCACATGAGCGATCAGACACCCTCGCAGGCGGAGGGCGAGCGGGACGACGAACCGCGCACCGCGGAACGGCGCGCCGACGCGCGCGGGCGCGGGCGCGAGGAGGCACCGCGCTCCACCCCGTCCCAGGCGGAAGGGGAGCGCGAGGACGAGCCGGGAGGGGACAAGGGCTGACGTCGGCCGGCTCCGGCGCGGCGCCGGGCCCGTACCGGCCGTCAGGCCCGTACCCGCCGCCGCCCTGGCACCTGACAGGCCACCTGTGGGGTGGTCTCTTCGCCACGGAGTCACCCCCGGCCCCGCCCCCGGACCTGTCTCCCCTGCCGGTCCGTTCCCTGACCGTTTTCGTGATCCGGTACCGCGCGGGGACACTCAGCTATGACGAACTGATCGTCGGCACGCTCGCCCGCCGCGGGCTGCGGGCCGGTGTGTACGTGCACTGGATCTGGGTCGACGACGAGCGCTCGCTGCGGGGCGGCCGCCGCATCTGGGGCGTGCCCAAGCAGCTGGCGGAGTTCCGCTGGGAGGGGCCACGGGTCCGCGTGACCGACGGACAGGGGCTCGTCGCCGTCCTGCGCCTGTCGGCCAAGGGCCCGTCACTTCCCCGGATTCCGCTGCCGATGACCGGCTTCGGGACGCTCGACGGTGCGCGGACGGTCCTCACCGCGCGGTTCGCGGCCCGCCCGGGAGCGGCTTCGGTACGGGTGGAGGAGTGGCCGGCGAGGCTGCCCGCGCTCCGCCGCGACCGCGCCCGGGCCGGCCTCAGCGCCGCGTCATTCACCATGCTCATGCCCGCCCCGGCACTGCATCCGGTGCCGCCGACGACCTGAGCCGCCCCAGCCTCCTCCGCCGTCCCCCGTGACGCCGACACCGCTCCCAGGCGTACAGATCCCAGGCGTACAGATTCCGGGCGTACAGACCGGTGACCTCTCGTACAGAGATGCCTGTGGGGCGAAAGAGGGGGAAGAAGCCAGAAGTGGCTGTAGTTACTGACCCTTGGCTGAATTTCATCCGGCGCCGCCGGGAGCCGGTGGTCGTGCAGACCGTCCGGTCGACCGTGGCCGCCGTGCTCTCCTACGTCGTCGCCCTGCTCATGAGCAGCGAACCGGCACCGCTGACCGCACCGCTCACCGCGCTGCTGGTCGTACAGGTCACCCTGTACGCGACCATCACCACCGGCATGCGGCGGGTGAACGCCGTGGTGGTCGGCGTCCTGATCGCGATCGGGTTCAGCGCCCTGGTGGGCCTGACCTGGTGGAGCCTGGGCCTGATCATCCTTGCCTCGCTGGTGATCGGCCGGTTCGTACGGGCCGGTGAGTTCGTCCCCGAGGTGGCGATCAGCGCCATGCTGGTGCTCGGCGTGACCCGGGTGGCCGAGACCGCCTGGGACCGGGTGCTGGAAACGCTGATCGGCGCCGGCGTGGGGCTGCTGTTCAATGTCCTGTTCGTGCCGCCGGTGTGGGTGCAGCCCGCCGGCGAGGCCATCGAGGAGCTGGCGCGGCGCATGGGGCGGATGCTGGTGTGCCTCGGAGACGAGGTGCGCGGCCACACTCCCGTACCGGAGGCCGCGGCCCGGCTGCACGAGGCGCGGCGGCTGGACCACGACATCGTGCAGGTGGACGCCGCCCTCCGGCAGGCGGAGGACAGTCTGCGGCTCAACCCCCGCGTCAAGGAGGGCCTGCTCTTCCGCGTCGTCCTGCGCACCGGCCTGGACACCCTCGAAATCTCCGCGGTGGTCCTCCGTACGCTGTGCCGCACGCTGACCGACCTGGCCAAGGCCCGGACCGACGAACCGCTCTTCGCCCCGCACATCGGCGCCGCGCTGCACGAGGTCCTGCGGCACATGGCCCGCGCGGTCGAGAGTTTCGCCGTCCTCATCACCACACAGGTCGGCGCCAACGCGGAGGAGGCGGAAGAGCGCCTCACCAGAGAACTCGCCGCGGGCCGCGCCAGCCGTGATGTCGTCGCCCACCTGCTCCTCGACGGAGTACGGGAGCACCCGCGCCAGTGGCAGCTGCACGGAGCGCTGCTGGCCGAGATCGACCGCATCCTGGACGAGCTGGACGTGGAGAAGCGCACCCAGCGGCTGGTCGAGGAACTGGACCGGGAGTCCCGCGAACAGCGCGAGAAGTACCGCCCCGTGGACAAACTCCGGGGCCGCCTGCGCGTCACCCGGACGCGGGAACGGAACGGGAAACTCTGACCGCCGGTGCGGCGGTAGCCGGGGTGTGAAGATGACGTACGCGTCTCATACCGATCACCACTCCCGGAGGAGTCATGCGCAGATCCAGCCTGCTGTTACCCGTGCTGCTCATAACCGCCGTCAGCGCTTGCAGTTCCCGTACCCCCGCCCCGTCCCCGCCACCCGCCGACGGCGTGCCCGCGAAGAAGGCGACCGCCACGCCGTCGGACGCGGCGGCCTCTCCCCGGCTCCTCTCTTTCGGCCGTCCGATGGTGTGGCAGCGTAAGGACGGCTCCGGGCACGGCACGGTAAAGGTCCTCGGTTACCGACAGCCGGTCCCGGGCGGCGGTTCGTCGGCCGGCCGGGAATCGGAGTTCGGGGGAGATGGGAAAGCCGGTTCCGTACGGGCCGTCCTCGACGTCGAGATGTGCGCGGAATCCGGGAGTGTGTCCGCGGCCGGATCCGACTGGCATCTTCTGTACGACGACGGTGCGGACGTGTCGCCGTCCGAGGGGGTGGGCGACGCTTTCCCGCAGCCCGCTTTCCCCGTCGAAACGCAGGTCAGGGCCGGCGAATGCACACGCGGCAAGGTCACCTACGCGGTGCCGGCGGGCCGGTGGCCGGAGCGCATCCATTACGTGGCGGCCCTGGACAGCGGTGACATGGAAGCCCCGGGTGCTGACGGATGGGCGGTCCCCGGAGCGGCTCAGGGGCAGCGGCCGTAACCGGGGGCCGCGTTCCCTTTCTTCGCTCTTCGCCTTCCTTTCGAACACTCGAACGTGTCGTCCGGCTATTCCGTGGGCAATCACGGCAAAGCAGCGGGAAAATAACTTCCCGACCTTGCCAACTGGCGTAAAAGTGATGCCGCGTCCGCCCATGACGGGAGGAATCTGAGGGTCGTTTCGTGGAGTGGCGTGCCGAGCGAGTCCGCCACCCGGCCCCAGGAGGAGCCCTCGTATGTGGCGTGGCAGGGCGAAGGTGGAACGTGCTGCGGCGGACGCGGCCGAGCGGCTCATGGCGGCCGGCCGGCTGCTGACCCGGGCGCCGGTTTCGGCGGACGGGCGGGCGGTCTACCGTACGGATCAGAGCGTGAATGACGCGCCCTACCGGGAGCGGTGGGCCCATGACAAGGTGGTGCGTTCCACCCACGGAGTGAATTGCACGGGGTCCTGTTCGTGGCAGGTGTATGTCAAGGACGGGCTCATCACATGGGAGACGCAGGCGACGGACTATCCGACGACGGGTCCGGACCGCCCGGAGTACGAGCCCCGGGGCTGCCCGCGCGGCGCTTCCTTCTCCTGGTACACCTACTCGCCCACCCGGGTACGCCACCCGTATGCGCGCGGGGTGCTGGTGGAGATGTACCGGGAGGCGCGGGACCGGCTCGGGGATCCGGTGGCGGCCTGGGCGGAGGTCACCGGGGATCCGGACCGGCGGCGGCGCTACCAGCGGGCGCGCGGCAAGGGCGGGCTGGTGCGGGTGGGCTGGGAGGAGGCGCTGGAGATCGCGGCCGCCGCCCATGTGCACACCCTGCTGGCGCACGGTCCGGACCGGATCGCGGGGTTCTCGCCGATCCCGGCGATGTCGATGGCCTCGCACGCGGTCGGCGCCCGGTTCATGTCGCTGATCGGCGCGCCGATGCTCTCGTTCTACGACTGGTACGCGGACCTGCCGATCGCCTCGCCGCAGGTCTTCGGCGACCAGACCGACGTTCCGGAGTCGGGCGACTGGTGGGACGCGGCGTACCTGATGCTGTGGGGTTCCAACGTACCGGTGACCCGTACGCCGGACGCGCACTGGATGGCGGAGGCCCGCTACCGGGGCCAGAAGGTCGTGGTGGTCTCCCCCGATTACGCGGACGCGACGAAGTTCGCCGACGAGTGGCTGCACCCGCATCCGGGCACGGACGGGGCGCTGGCCATGGCGATGGGCCACGTGATCCTGCACGAGTGCTTCGTGGACCGGCAGGTGCCGTACTTCACGGACTATGTGAAGCGCTTCACCGATCTGCCGTTCCTCGTCGGACTGGAGGAGCACGGGGCGGGCGGCGACGGCGGTGCGGCCCGGGTGGTGCCGGGACCGTTCGTCACGGCACAGGACACCGGGCTCGCCGCGGAGGCCGACGCCGAGGCCCGGCGGTGGATGCCCGTCCTCGTCGACGCGGTCACCGGTGACGCGGTCGCGCCGGGCGGGACGCTGGGCGACCGCTGGCGCGCGGGCGGCGCGGGGCGCTGGAACCTGGATCTGGGGGAGGTCGATCCGCAGCTGAGCCTGTACGGGCGGCCGGACGCGGTCCCCGCGCGGGTGGTGCTGCCGCGCTTCGACCAGGAACGGGGCACGCTGGAGCGGGAGGTGCCGACGCTGCGGGTCGGCGGGCGGCTGGTGACCACGGTCTTCGATCTGCTGCTGGCCCAGTACGGGGTGGGGCGTGCCGGTCTGGGCGGGCAGTGGCCCGGCTCGTACGAGGACGCGGCCGTGCCGTGCACCCCGGCCTGGCAGGAGACCCTCACCTCGGTGCCGGCGCGGGCCGCGGTGCGGGCGGCGCGGGAGTTCGCGCGCACGGCGGAGCAGACCCGGGGCCGCTGCATGATCGTGATGGGCGCGGGCACCAACCACTGGTTCCATTCGGACACGATCTACCGGTCCTTTCTGTCCCTGTTGCTGCTCACGGGGTGTCAGGGCGTCAACGGCGGTGGCTGGGCGCATTACGTGGGCCAGGAGAAGGTGCGCCCGTACGCGGGCTGGCAGCAGCTGTCCACGGCCGCCGACTGGGTCCGTCCGTCGCGGCAGATGGCCGGTACGCCGTACTGGTACCTGCACACCGGCCAGTGGCGGCACGACCGGGCCCCGGCCGACGCGCTCGTCTCCCCGGCCGGCCGGGGCCTGTTCGCCGGGCAGCACACCGCCGACCTGGTGGCCCGCTCGGCCCGCCGGGGCTGGATGCCGTCGTACCCCACCTTCGACGCCAACCCGCTGGACCTGGGCCGGCGCGTCCGCCAGGAGGGCGCGGAAGCGGAGCCCGGCCGGTGGGTCGCGGACGAGCTGGCCGCCGGCCGGCTCGGTTTCGCCTGCGAGGACCCGGACGCGCCGGCCAACTGGCCACGGGTGCTGACGGTGTGGCGGGCCAACCTGATCGGCTCCTCGGCCAAGGGCAACGAGTACTTCCTGGGCCACCTGCTGGGCGCGGACGACAACGCGAGCGCCGAGGAAGTGCCTCCGGAGACGCGTCCGCGGGACGTGACCTGGCGTGCGGAGGCGCCGCGCGGCAAGCTCGACCTGCTGCTGGCGCTGGACTTCCGTATGACGTCCACCACCTTGTTCGCCGATCTCGTGCTGCCGGCCGCGACCTGGTACGAGAAGCACGACCTGTCCAGCACGGACATGCACCCGTACGTGCACGCCTTCTCGCCCGCGATCAGCCCGCCCTGGCAGGCCCGTACCGACTTCGAGATCTTCCACGGGCTGGCCCGGGAGGTGAGCCGGCTGGCCGCCGGTCGCCTGGACGGCGCCTGTGACCTGGTGGCCACCGCCCTCCAGCACGACACGGCAGCCGGAGAGGCGCCGCCGCCGGGGCCGACGGCGCCGCGGTACACGCTCGTGGAGCGGGACTACACCGCGCTCGCCGACCGGCTGGCGGCCCTCGGCCCGCTGCCGCGGGAGCAGGGCATGACCGTCAAGGGCGTCACCGTCCAGGCCGGCCCGGAGGAGGACTGGCTCGGCAAGCGCTGCGGTACGGCGGCGGGCGGCGCGGCGCGCGGCCGTCCGCTGCTCGACACGGACGTGAAGCTGTGCGAGGCGATCCTCGCCCTCTCCGGCACCACCAACGGCCGGCTGGCCGCCGAGGGCTTCCGCGCGCTCGCCGACCGCTGCGGGGCGGACAGCGGCCTGGCGGAGCTGGCCGCCTCGGTCGCCGAGCGGCGCATCGTCTTCTCCGACACCCAGGCCCGCCCGGTGCAGGTGTCGGCGAGCTTCGAGTGGTCGGGCAAGGAGGGCCCCGAGCGCCGGTACGCGCCGTTCACCGTCAACACCGAGCACCGCAAGCCCTGGCACACGCTCACCGGCCGCCAGCACTTCTACCTCGACCACGAGTGGATCGCCGAGTTCGGCGAGCAGCTGCCCGTCTACCGGCCGCCGCTGGACCTGGCCGCGCTCGGCGAACTGCCGCGGTCCGGGGCGTCCGAGGGGCGCTCGGTGACGGTGCGCTACGTGACGCCGCACTCCAAGTGGTCCATCCACTCCGAGTACCAGGAGAACCTGCTGATGCAGACCCTGGCCCGCGGCGGTCCGGTGATCTGGCTGAGCGTGGCGGACGCCGAGGCCGTCGGGGTGGCGGACAACGACTGGATCGAGGCGGTCAACGCCAACGGTGTGGTCGTGGCCCGGGCGGTCGTCTCGCACCGGATGCCGCCCGGCACGGTGTTCATGTACCACGTGCAGGAACGGCTGGTGAACGTGCCGCTGTCGCAGACCACCGGACGGCGCGGCGGTGTCCACAACGCGCTGACCCGGCTGCTGATCAAGCCGACCCACCTCATCGGCGGCCACGCCCAGCTGTCCTTCGCCCCCAATTACTACGGTCCCACCGGCAACCAGCGGGACGCGGTCACCACCATCCGCCGCCGCTCCCAGGAGGTCAGCTACTGATGCGCGTCATGGCACAGATCGCGATGGTCATGAACCTCGACAAGTGCATCGGGTGCCACACCTGCTCGGTCACCTGCAAACAGACCTGGACGAACCGTTCCGGCACCGAGTACGTGTGGTTCAACAACGTCGAGACCCGGCCGGGACAGGGCTATCCGCGCGGCTACGAGGACCAGGACACCTGGCAGGGCGGCTGGCAGCGCAAGCACGGCCGCCTCGTGCCGCGCAGCGGCGGCCGGGCCCGCCGCCTGGCCCGGCTGTTCGCCAACCCCCGGCTGCCCACGCTGGACGCGTACTACCAGCCGTGGACGTACGACTACGACATCCTGACCAGCGCGCCGCTCGGCGACGACGTGCCGACCGCGCCGCCCCGCTCCCTGACCGACGGCCGGCCCACCGCCGTCACCGGCGGCCCCAACTGGGACGACGACCTCGGTGGCGGGCCGGCGCACCTCGCCGGTGATCCCGTGCTGAAGAAGATGAACGAACAGGTGCGCCTGGAGTACGAGCAGGCGTTCATGTTCTACCTGCCGCGGATCTGTGAGCACTGCCTCAACCCGTCGTGCGTGGCCGTGTGCCCTTCCGGGGCCCTCTACAAGCGCATCGAGGACGGCGTCGTCCTGGTCGACCAGGACCGCTGCCGCGGCTGGCGGATGTGCGTGACGGGCTGCCCGTACAAGAAGGTGTACTTCAACCACCGTACGGGCAAGGCCGAGAAGTGCACGCTGTGCTACCCGCGCCTGGAGGCGGGCGAGCCCACCGTGTGCTCCGAGACATGCGTCGGGCGGCTGCGCTACCTCGGTGTCGTCCTCTACGACGCCGACCGGGTCGGCGAGGCCGCCGCCACCCCCGACGAGCGGGACCTGTACGAGGCCCAGCTCTCCTGCTTCCTCGACCCCGCCGACCCCGAGGTCGCCCGCGCCGCCGAGGCCGCCGGCATCCCGCACGACTGGGTCACCGCAGCCCGCGACTCCCCCACGTACGCGCTGATCAGCACGTACCGGGTGGCGCTGCCGCTGCACCCGGAGTACCGCACGATGCCCATGGTCTGGTACGTGCCCCCGCTGTCGCCGGTGGTGGAGTCGCTGACCGCGACCGGGCACGACGGTGAGGATCCGGCCAAGCTGTTCGCCGCCATCGACGCGCTGCGCATCCCGCAGGAGTACCTGGCCCACCTGTTCACGGCGGGCGACACGGCGCCGGTGGAGGCGGCCCTGTGCCGGCTGGCCGCGATGCGCGCGCACATGCGGCGCGCCAATCTCGGCGAGGAGCAGGATCCGGCGATCGCCGCCTCGGCGGGTATGACCACCGCGTCCCTGGAAGCCATGTACCGGCTGCTGGCGGTGGCCAAGTACGAGGAGCGCTACGTCATCCCGACGAGCTACACCGCCGGTGTCCCCGGCGGGACGGACGACGGTTGCAGTCTGGACGGCGAGGGGGCGCCGGGCATGTACGACCCGGAGGGCTTCCACGCCCCGCCCGCCGCGGCGCCGCCGGCCGAACACGCCGGCACCTCGCTGCGGGACCGGGTGAACCTCCTGAACTGGAACGGCCGCGGCCGCCCCGCCGGCCTCTTCCCCCGCCGGCGGGGAGAGGCATGACCACCGCGCCGCCCCGAGGAGAGTCATGAACACCGCCCTGGTCCACCAGGCCGCTTCCCTGCTGCTCACCTACCCCGGACCCGACTGGCCCGCCCGGCTCCGGAGCGTCCGCACGGCCCTGCGGCCGGAGACCGACGGGCGGGCCGCCTCCCTGCTGCGCTTCTGCGCCCGCGTACAGGACGTGCCCACGCTGGCCCTCGCCGCGCGGTACGTCGCCACCTTCGACCGCAGCCCCCGCCGCACCCTGCACCTGACGTACTACACCGACGGCGACACCCGGCGGCGCGGCGCCGCCCTCGCCCGGCTCAAGGCGCGGTACCGCGCCGACGGCTGGCAGCCGGCCCCGGACGAACTGCCCGACCACCTGCCCCTGATGCTGGAATTCGCCGCCCGCGTCCCGACGGCCGGCCGTGGTCTGCTGCACGAGCACCGGGCCGCCCTGGAGCTGCTGCGCCTCGCCCTGGAGGACCACCGCAGCCCGTACGGCGACGTCCTCGACGCCGTCTGCCGCACCCTGCCCGGGCCGCGCCCCGCCGACCGGGCCGCCGCCCGCCGGCTGGCCCGTACCGGGCCCCCGCCCGTGGAGACCGTGGGCCTGGATCCGTTTCCCGGCCCCGAGCCCCGAGGAGCCCGCCGGTGAACCACCTGCACACCGCACTGTGGGGCGTGCTGCCCTACCTCGTCGTGACCCTGCTCGTCGCGGGCACCGCCTGGCGCTACCGCTACGACCGCTTCGGCTTCACCACCCGCTCCAGCCAGCTGCACGAGAGCACGCTGCTGCGCATCGGCTCGCCGCTGTTCCACTACGGGCTGCTCTTCGTCATCGTGGGCCACCTCACCGGTCTGCTCATCCCCGAGACGTTCACCGAGCGCGTGCACATCCACGAGTGGCTCTACCACGCCAACGCCCTCGCGGTCGGCGGCGTGGCCGGGCTGGTCACCACGGTGGGGCTGGCCCTGCTGGTCCACCGGCGGCTGCGGGTGCCCGCGGTACGCGCCGCCTCACTGCGTACCGACCGTGTCCTGCACCCGCTGCTCCTCGCCACGCTGGTGGCCGGGCTGGCCGCCACCGCCACGACCACGAGTGATCATCCCTACGACTACCGTCAGGGGGTCTCGCTCTGGTTCCGCTCCCTGTTCACCTTCAGCCCGGACGTGCCGGTGATGGCGCACGCGCCGCTGGTCCACCAGCTCCACGCCCTGCTGGGCATGGCGCTGTTCGCGCTGTGGCCCTTCAGCCGCCTCGTCCACGCCTTCACCGCGCCCGTCGGTTACGTGTTCCGTCCGTACGTCGTCTACCGGTCGCGCGGGGCGCGGGGGCACGGCGTCCGCCGGTGAAGGGACGGACGTCTGTCCGAAGCGCTCCAGGGCGGTGACGACGGTTCGGAGCGGGTGCGCAGTGGGTACACCGTGCACAATGAGGCTTTTCACCCCCATTGTGACGACGCGTACACGGCGGTTCCGGCCGCCGGACACACCGCGCGGGCCGGTGACCCTGGCCCGCCCGCGTCCGGCTACTGGTCCAGCATCCCCTTCCGCAGCTGCTCCAGGGTCCGGGCGAGCAGCCGCGAGACGTGCATCTGGGAGATGCCCAGCTCGGCACCGATCTGAGCCTGGGTCATCTCCTGGACGAAGCGCATGTCGATGATGCGGCGCCGCCGTTCGTCCAGCTCGTGCAGGAGCGGGGCGAGCGTGTTCAGGTTCTCGACCAGCTCCATCGCCGGGTCGTCGTCACCCATGACGTCGGCGATGGCGCGGCTGTCGCCGGCCGCGCCGGATCCGTCGCCCGTGCTGTCCAGCGAACCCGCCGTGTAGCCGTTGCTGGCGGCGATCGCGTCGACGACCTCGTCCTCGCCGATCTTCAGATCGGCGGCCAGCTCGGCGGAGGTGGGCTCGCGTCCCAGGTCGGCCGAGAGCCGCTCCCCCGCCCTGGACAGCTCGACCCGCAGCTCCTGCACCCGGCGGGGGACGTGCACGGCCCAGGTGGAGTCGCGGAAGAAACGCTTGATCTCACCCACGATGTACGGAACGGCGAAGGTGGAGAACTCCACCTCGCGCGAGAGGTCGAACCGGTCGATCGCCTTGATCAGACCGATGGTGCCGACCTGGATGATGTCCTCCGCGTGCCCCTGGTCCTGGCCCCGGCCGCGGAAGCGGGAGGCGGCGAACCGCACGAGTGAGAGATTCATCTCGATGAGGGTGTTGCGCGCGTACTGGTACTCGGCCGTCCCCTCCTCCAGGGCGGCCAGCCGGGTGAGGAACAGCTTCGACAGCGCTCGCGCGTCCCGGGGGGCCACCTTGGTCGCATCGGGGACCTTGGGCAGCTCAGGCGTCTGCGGCGCCGCCCCCGCCGGCTCGGCCGTCGTCGTCCCCGCTGCACTGTCCTGCACGGCAAGCATGGTCACGTCTTCACCCTTCACAGTACGTACGGTCAGGTGCACCTGCCCTAGTCTTAGGTGTTCAACCCTTGCCTGCGGGAAACAGTTGCTCGTAAGGGTGGTGGACGATCGTTCGGGAAGGGACGGGGGGGGGAGGGCCGCGGTGGTCCGGCCTACAAGCCCTGGCCCGCCCTCGGTAACATTTGCCGGACGGCAATCGAAGATCGCGTGCGGTTGTATGTACACCGCACGAGCAGCACACGACGCGCGCTTGTGCTCCTGCCAACCACCAAGAAAGGACCATGGGTTGAGTTCCACCGAGGCCGCGGCACGCGAGCGTGTCATCGGCGCGCTGCGCGCAGAGACCGACTCCGTCTCCGACCGCTGGGTGCAGCTGCAGCTGGCGCAGGACGAGATGCGCGACATCGTCAGCGAGAGCGAACTGCGGGAGGAGGCGGACGCGCTGCTGAGCGCCCTCCTGCGGGGCCTGGAGAGTGACGTTCCGGCGAACCGGGTGGTGGCCACCGACCGGCCGCTGCGCCAGGCTGTGATCGATCTCTCCATGCGCAGAGCCCGGAACGGCGCCATGCCGACCGTCACCTCACTGGCCATCCTCTCGCTCAAGGAAGCCCTCCTGGAGGCGGTGCAGCGGCAGACCCGGGACACCGAGGAGCTGTTCACCACCGCCGTACTGATAAACCGGCTGCTCGACAGCGCCGGGGCGCTCTCCTTCGAGACGTACGTGGAAGGCCGCGAGGAGATCATCCGCCGGCAGAGCCGCCAGCTCCTGGAGGTGTCCACGCCGGTCGTCCGGCTGTGGCGCCAGGTCCTGGCCGTACCACTGATCGGTACGCTCGACACCACCCGTACGCAGGTGGTGATGGAGAACCTCCTGGCGGCCATCCAGGAGCACGAGGCGCTGGTCGCCATCATCGACATCACCGGCGTGCCGACCGTGGACACCGCGGTCGCCCAGCACCTGATGCAGACCGTCAACGCGGTACGGCTGATGGGCGCGGACTGTGTGATCAGCGGCATCCGGCCGTCCATCGCGCAGACCATCGCCCAGCTCGGCATCGACCTGTCGACCATCCTGACCCGCACCACCCTCGCCGACGCGCTGGCCGCCGCCGTCAAGCTGACCGACGAGGCGTCCGCCCATACGTCCACGGGCGCGCGGGAGAAGCGATGACGGCCCGGCCCTCGGCCGGCGTGCCCATTCTCAGGCTGGGCGACGTCCTGGTCACCGGGCTGCTCAACGAGCTGGACGACGCCACGGTGGTCGCCTTCACCGAGGAGCTGACGACCCGCATCACGGCCGACCGGGCCCGCGGTGTGCTCATCGACATCTCCCGCCTGGAGATCATCGACTCCTTCGTGGCGCGCACGCTGATGGAACTGACCACGATGGCCCGGCTGCTGGGTGCCCGGGTGATCGTCGCGGGCATGCGTCCGCCGGTGGCCATGACCCTGGCCGAACTGGGACTGCGCCTGGCCGGAGTGGAGACCGCCCTGAACACGGAACACGGCATGGCGGCCCTGGGCTGGCATCAGAGTCCCCGTCCCTCAGGAGAGGTTCTAGATGACGGGACTTGGTGAATTCGGCGGTACCGGCGCCACCGGTACCACGACGCTGAGCGGTGACAGCAGGGAACAGGCCGGCCTGCCGACCGAGCCCACGGTGCTCACCGTACGCAGCGAACAGGACCTCCTCGCGATCCGGCACGCGGTGCGGGACGCCACCCTCACGGTCGGCTTCAGCATCGTCGACCAGACACGGGTGGTCACGGCCGCCAGCGAGCTGGCCCGCAACGCCTACATCCACGGAGGTGGCGGAACCATACGGATCGAGTACCCGACCCGGCCCGGCGCCGTGGGCCTGCGGCTGACGGTCGAGGACTCCGGCCCCGGCATCGCCGACATCGACGCGGCGCTCACCGACGGCTACACCACCGGCGCGGGTCTCGGGCACGGGCTGGGCGGCGCGCAGCGCCTGATGGACGAGTTCGAGATCCGTACCCAGGAGGGCGGCGGCACGACGGTGACCGTGACGCGGTGGGCCGACCGTTGACCCTGCCCCTCGCCGTACATCCGACGGCGTACATCCCCGTCGACCACTACAGCGCCGTGCACCTGGCCGCGCAGACCGCGCGGTCGGTGGCGCAGCGCTGCGGGCTCCAGGGGGCGCTGCCCGACCAGGCCGCGGTGATCGCGTCCGAACTGGGCAGCAACCTCGCCAAGCACGCGGTCGACGGGGCGCTGTACGTCCAGGCCCTGCCGCTGGGCACCGGCGTGGAGATCATCGCCGCTGACCGGGGACCGGGCATGCGGGAGTTCCAGCGCTGCCTGGCCGACGGGTACACGACGACCGAGACGCTCGGCGCCGGTATCGGCGGGGTCAACCGCATAGCGACCAGCTTCACCGTCCGTACCCACGAGCCCGGCGGCACCGTGGCCTGCGCCCGGCTCACGCCGCCCGAGGACGCGGACGCCGCCCGCCGGGCGGTCGGCGCCGTCTGTCTGCCCGCCGAGCGGGAAGAGGTCAGCGGCGACGCCTGCGCGGTCACCGAGACCGAGCAGGGGCTGACCGCGATCGTGGTCGACGGCCTCGGGCACGGCCCGGAGGCCGCCGAGGCGGCGCAGCTGGCGCTGCGCACCTTCGCCAGGGTGCCGGACCAGCCGCTGCCCGGGCTGCTGACCACCGTGCACCGCGCGCTGCGGCGCAGCCGGGGCGCGGCCGTCGGGCTGCTGCGGCTGCACGCCGGGCGCGCACAGTACTGCGGTATCGGCAACGTGCGGTGTCTGACCCTCACGCGGCAGGACGTCCAGAACCGCATGACCGGCCAGCCCGGTGTGGCGGGGCTGGAGATGCCGCGGCCGCTGGTCCGCGAGATCCCGTGGGAGCCGCGTTACACCGCCCTGTTGCACACCGACGGCATCGACCACCGCTGGGCGTACAGCCCGGACCCCTTCCTCGTGCGTCTGCCCGCGCCGCTGCTGGCCACGGCCCTCGTGCACGGCCACCGCCGCAGCCGGGACGACGCGACCGTACTGACCGCCAACCTTCACCAGAGACTCTCGTGAGACGTCACACCTTCCATGCGCTGCCGCCGCTGCGCCACGCCGTGCGCCGGCTGGGCGCGGCCAACGCCCTGCCCGTCGAGACCCGCGCGCGCCTCGTGCTGTCCGTGAGCACGCTGGCGGACACGGTGATACGGGCCGGGTACGGAGTCACGCTGGAGTCGTCCCGTACGTGTGCGGCGGATCGTTCCTCCTCGGACGCTGGGCCCCGTGGCTCCGGCCGGTCCGGCGCGGAACCTGTCAGCACCACCGACGGCGCGGTCGGTCTTCAGGACGCCGGGGAGCCGGGCTCCGGTTCCCCGGACGGTGCTTCCGGCGGGGCCGCTTCCCCTGACGGCCGTGGCCAGGACGGCCGGACCGGTGCCGCCGCTGCCGGGCTCCCCGCGGCCCGCTCGGGCGGCGGGGACACCGTGCCCACCGCTGGCCAGGGCGCTTCGGACGCCGCCGGCGGCTCGGGCCCCGCACCGGCGGCGGACGGCCCGGCCGACGCCTCCGCCGCGCCCGCCGGGTCCGGTTTCCTGGCCGTCACCCTGCGTACTCCCGCCCCCGTACTCACGCCGCCCGCCGGAGCCACCCTGCTGCTCCCCGCCGAGGTGTCGCCCGAGGCGGCCACCTGGCACGTACCGCTCCCGGCCGGGACACCGGAGGTCCGGATCCCCTCGGGCCGGCTGCCGGACGGCGGGACGACGGGCGGCAGCGGCCGGACGCGGGGGCATGCCACCGCTCCCCTGCCGACGGGCGCGTCCAACGGCCACGGGGACGCCCCGGCGAACGATCCGGCCACCGAGAACCGTCTGCTGGAGGAGGAGCTGCGGGTCGCCCTGGCCCGGGTGGACTCCCTGGCCGCCGACCAGCGCCGGCTGACGCACGAGCTGGCGGAGACGAACAGCGGGGTGCTGGCGCTCTACGTGCAGCTGGAGGAGCGCGACGAGCAGCTGCGTACGGCCCACGGGCACATCCTGCGTGAGCTGGAGGACGCGCTGCGCCCGCCGCCGATCGCGGTGGACGGGCTGGAACTCGCCGTGCACTACGCGCCGGCCGGTACCGACGCGCCCACCGGAGGCGACTTCTACGACTGGTTCACGCTGCCGGACGGGACGGTCCACATCACCGTCGTCGACGCGCTCGGGCACGGGGTACGCAGTACGCGCAGTGCGCTGAACGTCACGCACGCCGTCCGGACGCTGGCTCTGGAGGGCCATCCGCTGAAGTCCATCGTGGCCCGGACGGACGAGATCCTCGCACCGCTGGACCCGGAGCTGATGGCCACCGTGCTGCTGGCGCGGATCGACCCGGTCAGCGGGGACCTGCTGCTCGCCAACGGCAGCCATCCTCCGGCCCTGGTCGTACGGGCCGCCGGCGGGGAGGAGTATCTGGAGGTCAGGGGGCGCGGGGTCGGCTATCCGTTCCCCGGCAGCGAGCGCCTGCTGCACGCGAAGCTGGACGAGGGGGACCTGCTCGTCCTGTACACGGACGGCCTGACCGAGAGCCGTCGGGATCCCCGGGAGGGCGAGCAGCGGCTCGCGGAGAGCGCCAGGCGGCACCGGAACCGGCCCATCGGGGAGATCCCCGGCGCCATCGCCGAGGACATGCACACCGTCATCCTGCACTCCGACGACACGCTCGCCCTGGCCGTCCGGCTGTCGCCGCGCTCAGGCTGAGCGCTCGCCCTCCCGGGCGACGACGGCGGTGACGGTCTTGCCCTGGGAGGTGATCTCCACGGAGGTGGAGACGGCGAGGCGGCGGACCATCGGCCAGCCGAAGCCGCCGCCCTCGCCGCGTACGTCCGGGTCGCGCTCGCGCGGCGGCCGGTGGCTGGCGTCGGCCACGGCCACCGTGAGGGTGCCGGGCCCGGCCGCCAGGCTCAGGGTGCAGGTGCGGGTACGGGTGTGCCGGACGGCGTTGGTGACCAGCTCGGAGACGATCAGTACGACGGCGTCGGAGGCGTCCCGGCCCGGCGGCGGTCCCAGGCTGTTCAGGAAGTCACCGGCCGCGTCCCGGGCGACGGCTGCCGCCTCGGGGGCGTTCTCCAGCGTCACCAGCAGCGAGGGCGCAGCGGAAACCCTGTGCGGGGCCGTGGCGCTGCTCATCGGGCTCACCTCGTTTCCCGTTGGACCATAAGGCGTACAAGTAGGCAGCTTGCCCGCCAGGCAACGGCGCAATCACCTCGGCGTACAGGGAACCGAGGGTTCCCCTTCGGCCTGATCACGGGCTCCGGCGGGCCGCTCGTAAGCACTGCCCCACGGACCGGATACCCCGTTCGGCACGGGGTACAAGGGCAACCTCGGGCCGGCCGGCGACACGGCCGGCCGGGAAAGCGGAGCACCCGTGAATACGGCCGTACGCGGCCGGGGGGACGGGGGTCCGCTCGTCACCGCTCACGAGATCAAGGAGGAATACGCCATGTCGTCCTCGCTGCTGGAGAGTGTGGACATCAAGGCTCCCGTCGCGGTGAGCTGGGCACTGTGGTCGGACGTCACGAACTGGCCGAAGTTCTTGAGCCACGTGCGGCTGGTCGAGCGCCTGGACGACACGCATTTCGCCTGGCAGCTCTCGCTGCCGGGCGCGGACAAGAATTTCGTGGCGGAACTCACAGAAGTGAAACCGCAGGACCGCATCGCCTGGAAAACCACGGAGGGCGTCCATCACGCGGGCGTCGTCACCTTCCACCGGCTCAGTGACACCTCAAGCCGTGTCACGCTGCAAATAGAGTACTCGCCGGAAGGTTTTGTGGAGCAGCTGGGTGCCCTGACGAATCTGGACTCCACCCTGGCCAACTACGACCTCGGGGAATTCCGGAAACTCGCGGAGACCGCCGCGGCCGGCTGAGACGCGCGGCCCCGGCAGCCCGCCGTACGGCTACTTCCCCGCGCCCGCCACACCGTCGGCTGCCGCCGCCTCGCCCACCGTCTCGTACAGCGGGAGCACCCCTTCGAGGCCGGTCAGGTCGAAGAGGCGGCGCAGCCCGGGCGAGGGCGCGGCCAGGCGCAGCCGGGTGCCGAGCGCGGCGTGCCGCTGGAGCAGCACATTGACGGTCGTGGAGTCGGCGAAGTCCACCTGGGACAGGTCGACGACGACCGGCCGCGTGTCACCTCCGCCCGCTCCGGTCCCGTTGCCGCCCGCCTCCCGGAGGGCGTCCTCCAGGGGTGCGACGGTGTCGATGTCGAGCGGGCCGGTGACGGTGACGACCACCGCGTCCTCGGCACGGTGGCCCTCCCGCACCACGACCTGCGTCGGCCGGTCTGGGCTCGGCGGTGACTGCACGGTGATCCTCAACGGTTACGGGTTCGGTGGCCGGTCACGGACGGCTGTCCGGCCGGATCGGATGATCAACAATAGAAGCGATTGTTGCCGTTTGACAATATTGCAGAAAGGCAACAATCTTGTCCCCGTCACTGAGCAACACGGCTCTGCCCGGAGTGACTTCGGATCGAGAAGCGGGGCCTGCATGACTTCACGCGCTGTCCGCGTCGAGCGAGCGGCGCCCGGGGACCGGACGGTCGCCCTTGGCCGCGCGGTGCACCGCTGCCGCCCTGCGGAACGCGGCCAGGCCCGACGCCAGATCGGCGACCTGCGCCGGATCCATCCGCGCCACGATGGCCGCCACCTCGCCCGTACGGGCCGCCCGGTACTCCTCCAGGAACGCCCGGCCGCGCAGGCTCAGCCGCAGCTCGACCTCCCGCCGGCTCGTCGCGCTCGGACATCGCTCGGCCAGGCCCATGGCCTCCAGGCGGTCGCACAGCCGGCTCACCGCGGGCGGCCGCGAGCCGAGCTCAGCGGCGAGTGTGCGCAGGTTAGTACCCTCGTGTTCCTCGATCACCAGAAGAGCCCGCAACTGGGACGGCGAGACCTGCGCCGAGCGTGCCGTCTCCTGGCCACGGCCCCACAGCACCTCCAGCAGCTCGGAAGCGGCAAGGGTCGCCTCGGTCACCTGCTCGCGTGGGTACGACTGGCCGGGGAAACGGGACACACGACCACTCTGTCACCCTCCGGCCGCCCGCGTCAGCCCGGCCATGTCGAAATCCACCGGAATAAGAATGTTTGAGAGACCGTGACCCTGAGCTGTGATGTGGAAAGAGCGGTCCGCGCGGCGGCGCCGCACGCCTTGGTGGACGCGCTGCGCGCAGCGCTCACCGCGGCCTACGGAGCCACCTCCGTGGATCTGTTCCTCGCGGACTACGGCGGTACGGTGCTCAGGCCGTTCTCCTCGCTCGGCGAGGACCCCGCGGGCGCACTGTCCATCTCCAACACCCCGGAGGGACGCGCCTTCGGCAGCCAGGAACGGCACGAGCGACAGGCCGACCAGGGCAATGCCGTCGACCACCACCTGCCGGTGACGGTCCGCGGCGAACGCCTGGGCATCCTGACCGTCCGGCTGCCCGCCGCACGCAATCTGCCCGGGGTCGCCGATAACCTGGCCCACGCGGCGGACCTGCTCGGCCACGAGATCTTCGTCGCCGAGCGTGACACCGACGTCTACCAGCGGGCCCGCCGTACGACCCGGCTCACCCTGGCCGCCGAGATGCAGTGGCAGCTGCTGCCCGCGCGGGCCTGCGTGGCCGAGGAGTACGCCATCGGCGCCCAGCTGGAGCCGGCCTACGCGATCCACGGCGACAATTACGACTGGGCCGCCGACGCGGACGAGCTGACCCTCGCCGTCACCAACGGCATGGGCACCGGCGTCGAGGCGTCGGTCCTCTCCCACCTCGCGGTCAACGCGCTGCGCAACGCCCGCCGCGCCGGCATCGGCATCGCGGACCAGGCGGCCCTCGCCGACCAGGCCCTCTACGGGCAGTACCGCGGCTCCTCCTACGTCTCCACGCTGCTGCTCCGCTTCCACCTCGCGACCGGCCGGGTCGAGGTCGTGGACGCCGGCTCCCCGCAGCTGTGGCGGCGCCGCGGCCGCAGCATCGACCGCGTCCCCCTGGAACCGCAGCTGCCGCTCGGCATGTTCGAGGAGACGCAGTACGTGGCCCAGGAGTTCGAGGTGCTCCCCGGCGACCGGCTGCTGTTCGTCAGCGACGGCGTGTACGCGGCGGTCTCACCGCCCGGCGAGGAATACGGCGAGCACGCCCTCGCCCGCGCCATCCACGCCACCAGCCTGCTCCCCGCCGCGAGCGTCCCCCGGGCCGTCCTGCGCGACCTGACCGAATACCGCGACGCGGAGTCGATGGACGACGCGCTGGTGCTGTGCCTCGACTGGTTCGGGAAGGCGGGGAGCGGGGGCCGGTGAGGCGGTAGGGCCTGACGGTACGGCCGCGCGCCGCGCCCACG
>NZ_JBFAUH010000021.1:152689-186544 GCF_040679095.1 Streptomyces sp. NPDC052496 | reverse complement strand
CGTACGGCGGCCACCGCGCGCGAGCGAAGCGAGCCTGCCAAGGATCGTGCGGCGTAGCCGCTCGTTCATGCCCTTCCCGCCCCGACCCGCACCCGGCCGCAGGGAGGGAAGCGAGTGAGGCCGGGAGGCGCGTTCCTGGGGCCCGATCTGTTGCCGTTGCCCGTCGCCTCCCTGCCTCCCTGGTGCCTCCCTGTCACCGAACGGCGTTCTGACGCCGGGGGAGGGAGGCAGGCAGGAGAGGCAAAACCTCACTTCCGGCGCCCTTGAAGGCGGTCGGGAAGGCGTCTCCCCCGCCTCCCCCGTACAGGGTTTCGGCAGGTCGGGCGGGGGAGTCTGGCCAGGGGAGGCGTCGGGGGAGAACTCCCCCGCTCCCCGGCACCTCCCCTGCCGCCTCCCCCCGGTTTCGTCGTCACTCTGTGTCGCTTGTTGCGGCTTGTTGTCGCTTGTAGCGACAACAAGCAACACCCCCCGGAACGGCCCCTGAGAGGCGTTCGGCCCCCCCCCTTCAGCTTGTTGTCGCTTGTAGCGACAACAAGCAACAAGCAACGGAGCGTGACCCCCTGCGCGTTGAACGACCGCCCGCCGGGCAGGACCATGAAGGCACGAAGACCGGCGTGCGGAAGGCGAACGGCATGGGCGTGGTAGATCCACAGTGGATTCCGGCGCTGCGGGAGGATGGCCGGTACGGGCGGCTGCTGAACCTGGTGCAGCGCCTCGCGGAGCAACGCGAACGAGAGCGGGAGCACGCGGTGCCCATCTGCGGAAGCTGCCAAGGCGGCCAGGTGACCGTGAAGGACGCCAGCGGCACAGAGCACACCATCCAGTGCGAGCGGTGCGACGGGACCGGTACCGTCCCCGAACCCGCCGACAACGAAGACAACGGCCAGGCTGCGGGCGGCCGGTGACCCGACCGCGCGCCGGCAGGCCGATAGCGGCTGTGCCGGAGGGGCCGAACTCCTTGTTTCGGGGCGTTTCCGGGGTTCGGCGGACGTGGCCTCTAACGGCTAACGGCCAGTTCAGAGCGCCTTTGGGGTGCTAGCGGTACCTCTAGCGGTAGAGGTTCGAGCCTCTACCGCTAGAGGCCGCCGAGGGGTGCCCGTTCCGCTCGATGCGCCTAACCTCTGGGGTTCCGGATGCCGGTGCACCAGGAGGTGAGCACGGTGAGGAACGAACGGCAAGCGCTGGCCGTGACGCTCGGGTTGCTGTTACTGGTCGGCTGCACACTCCTGCTCCGCGAACTGGCCGGAGTCTGGACAGCGTTCGCGGTGGCGTGCGGCCTGATCCTGGCCGGATACGCGGCCCCCAGCCTGGCCCGCGAACTCACCGTGCGGCGCTACGCCCGACGACTCCGCCGGGCCCCGTGAACGGGCCCCTGGGCCGTCTGTGGGCCGTCCCGGGGCCACCGGCGACCACCGGCAACCACCGGTGACACCCGGTACGTGAGCTGAGCGGGCAGGCCGTTTCGGCAGCTAGACCCAGGTGTCGAACCACATCCGGTTGTGCCAGGCGCTCTTGGGGATCGGCTGGCCGGTGTAGAGCGGGTAGAAGTAGATGAAGTTCCAGATGATGAGCAGGATGAGCACCCCGGCGCCGACGGCGCCGACCGCGCGCCGGCGTTCGCCGGAGCCCGGCGGGCCGAGGATCGCGCCGGTCATCATGGCCAGGGCCAGGCACAGGAACGGGACGAACACCACCGCGTAGAACAGGAAGATCGTCCGGTCCTGGTACAGGAACCAGGGCAGGTAGCCCGCGGCGATGCCGCACGCGATGGCGCCCGCCCGCCAGTCCCGCCTGAACAGCCACCGGTAGAGCACGTACAGGAGCGCGAAGCAGCCCGCCCACCACAGCAGGGGCGTGCCCAGCGCGAGGACTTCCCGTGCGCAGCCCTCGGCCGCCGTGCAGCCGTCGTGGCCCATCTTGGGGTCCTCGTAGAAGTACGAGACGGGGCGGCCCTGCACCAGCCAGCTCCACGGGTTGGACTGGTAGGTGTGCGGCGTCGACAGGCCCTTGTGGAAGTCGTAGACCTCCGTCTCGTAGTGCCACAGGCTGCGCAGCCAGTCCGGGAGCCACTGCCCGCCGCCCGCGCGGCCTTCCGGCGTGGCGGTGGCCCAGTCGCGGTAGTAACCGCCCTTGGTGACCAGCCAGCCGGTCCAGGTCGCCAGGTACGCGGCCATGGCGACCACGACGGTCGCCACGAAGGCGGGCACCAGGTCGCGGCGGAGCACCGCGCGTACGGGGTGCCGGGCACCGGCGGTGCGCCGCGAGGCCACGTCCCACAGCACCGACAGCACGGCGAACGCCGCCAGGTAGTACAGGCCGTTCCACTTGCTCGCGGCGGACAGGCCCAGGCACAGCCCGGCCGCCAGCCGCCACGGCCGCCACCCCAGCCGCAGCCGGTCGCCCACCGTCTCGTCCGGCCGCGCCAGCCCGTCCGTACCGACCGGCAGCGCCGCCGCCAGCCGGGCCCTGGTGCGGTCCCGGTCCACCAGCAGGCAGCCGAAGGCCGCCACCACCCAGAACATGACGATGAGGTCCAGCAGCGCGGTGCGGCTCATCACGAAGTGCAGGCCGTCCACCGCCAGCAGGACGCCCGCCAGGCAGCCCAGCGCCGTGGAGCGCAGCAGCCGCCGCCCGATCCGGCAGATCAGCAGCACCGACAGGGTGCCGAGCAGCGCGACCATGAACCGCCAGCCGAAGGGGTTCATCCCGAACGCCCACTCGCCCAGCGCGATCATCCACTTGCCCAGCGGCGGGTGGACGACGTACGAGTGCTCGGGCGAGAGCAGGATCTCGGGCGGGTGCGCCACCAGCGCGTCGTTGGCGTTCTTCGCCCAGGTCCCCTCGTACCCGTACTGGAGCAGCGACCAGGCGTCCTTGGGGTAGTACGTCTCGTCGAATATCACCTTCGCCGGGCTGCCCAGGTTCCAGAACCGCAGCAGGCCGGCGAAGAGCGCGACCAGCAGCGGACCGCCCCAGCCCGACCAGCGCGCCAGCCGGGCGGCGGCGGCCGGGCGCAGGCCCAGCACCGTCCACACCCGCGTCCCCGGCTGGGGGAAGGCCGGCACCAGCCGCTCACGGGCGTCGGCCTGCGGCCGGCCGGCGTATCCGAACCGGCGCAGTCTGCGCTGCCACCGGCGGGGCTGCCCGGCGGTCTCCTCGGCGCGGTCGGCGTCTGTCGCGGTGTCACTCGTCACCGGGCCATCGTAGGGAAGCGGCCTGTGCGGGACGCGGGGGCCGCGCGGCCGGGTCCGTGCGGCGCGTACGGCACCGCCGCCGGAACGCGGCCCGCCGTACGGCTGGGAGGATGGGGGCGTGACTGGAACGCTGGTACTTGCAGGGACGCCCATCGGCGATGTCGCGGACGCGCCGCCGCGGCTCGCCGCCGAACTGGCGGCGGCCGAGGTGATCGCCGCCGAGGACACCCGGCGGCTGCGCCGCCTGACCCAGGCGCTCGGCGTGCACACGACCGGCCGCGTCGTGTCGTACTTCGAGGGCAACGAGGCGGCCCGCACCCCCGAACTGGCCGACGCCCTCGAAGCGGGCGCCCGCGTCCTGCTCGTCACCGACGCCGGCATGCCCTCCGTCTCCGACCCCGGCTACCGGCTGGTCGCCGCCGCCGTCGAACGCGGCATCAAGGTCACCGCCGTGCCGGGCCCCAGCGCGGTGCTCACCGCGCTCGCCGTCTCCGGCCTGCCCGTCGACCGGTTCTGCTTCGAGGGCTTCCTGCCCCGCAAGCCCGGCGAGCGCCGCTCCCGGCTGCGCGAGGTCGCCGACGAGCGCCGCACCCTCGTCTACTTCGAGGCGCCGCACCGCCTCGACGACACCCTCGCCGCCATGAGCGAGATCCTGGGCGCCGACCGCCGCGCCGCGGTCTGCCGCGAGCTGACCAAGACGTACGAGGAAGTACGCCGCGGGCCGCTGGCGGAGCTCGCCGCGTGGGCGGCGGACGGCGTACGCGGGGAGATCACCATCGTCGTCGAGGGGGCCCCCGAGACCGGTCCGCAGGACCTCGGCCCCGACGAGCTCGTGCGCCGCGTACACGTCAGGGAGGAGGCGGGGGAGCGCCGCAAGGAGGCCATCGCCGCCGTCGCCGCCGAGACCGGCCTGCCCAAAAGAGAGGTGTTCGATGCCGTCGTGGCGGCAAAGAATGCGGCGCGAACGGGACCTCCGGAAGGTAAATGACTAGCCTGGAAGGTAAAACGTGGGCCGCGCAGCAGGGCCGAGTCTCTGTGTCCTGCCAAATCTGCGCCAACAGCTAGGAGGGCCTGCTGCGCCACCGCCGGGAAAGGCGTCCACTGGAGGTGGGACGTTCGTCCCCGGAGACCTTGTCCAGCGGGCAAGAGGAGCGGCTATGAGTGACATCGCGCGTACGCCGGGTATCACCACCGGCGCCCACCCCACCCCCAGGACCGACCCCCCGGCACACGAGGCGTACGCCTTCGCGTGCATGAGCTGTGGCCACGGCTGGGAGCAGTCGTACGAAATACGGCACCACGTCGACGCGGACGGGCGCGCGCACTGTGTGTACTACGCGGACGGCGAGCGGGTGCCTTCCCCCCTGACCCGGCCCACCTGCCTGAACTGCGGCGGGCACGTCGTACGCATCATGCGGGCCGGACAGGTCTCGATGATCTCCAAGGCGCTGGCCGGTCTGTACGAGCAGCCCTCGGCGGGCGCCGCAGAGGGCAACGCGGGCGCGGGCGCGGGAACCGTGCCGCAGCAGAGCGACGGCGCGCAGGACGGCGCCGGCGACCGGGCCGGCGCGGACGGCCACCGCGAACGGCACCACTGGCACCTCGCCGACCTGCTGCACCCCTTCCAGCACCGCAGGTGAGGAGGCGGGCCGCGGTCCTGGCGCGGTGACGTCCACCGGCCCCTCGTAGGATCGCGGCCATGAGCAGCACGACCAAGGACACGACCAAGGACGCGCCGCCGCCGCTGCCCGAACCGCTTCGGGTACCGGTGGCGGACGCGCACACCCACCTGGACATGCTCCCCCAGCCACCGCTGGGAGGCGCCGCCAGGGACACGGTCGGGGAAGCGCTGGCCAAGGCCGCTTCCGTGGGCGTCACCACCGTCGTCCAGGTGGGCTGCGACGTGAACGGCTCGCGCTGGGCCGCGGAGACCGCCGCCGCGTACGAGGCGGTGCACGCGACGGTCGCACTGCATCCGAACGAGGCGCCGCGCATCGTGCTGGGCGACCCTGACGGGTGGTCACGCCAGGGGGCCCGCGAGCCCGGCGGCGACGCCGCCCTCGACGCGGCGCTCGCCGAGATCGACGCGCTGGCGGCCCTGCCGCACGTCCGCGGCGTCGGCGAGACCGGCCTGGACCACTTCCGCACCGGCCCCGAGGGCATGGCCGCCCAGCAGCGCTCCTTCCGCGCCCACATCGAGATCGCCAAGCGGCACGGCAAGGCCCTGGTCATCCACGACCGCGAGGCCCACGACGACGTGTTGCGCATCCTGCGCGAAGAGGGCGCGCCGGACACCGTCGTCTTCCACTGCTACTCGGGCGACGCGGACATGGCCAAGGTCTGCGCCGAAGCCGGTTACTTCATGTCCTTCGCGGGCAACGTCACCTTCAAGAACGCCCAGCCGCTGCGCGACGCGCTCGCCGTCGCCCCGCCCGAGCTGGTGCTCGTCGAGACCGACGCCCCCTTCCTCACCCCCGCCCCGTACCGCGGACGGCCTAACGCCCCGTATCTCATTCCGGTCACGCTGCGGGCCATGGCCGAGGTCAAGGGGATGACGGAGGACGCGCTGGCCACCGCCGTGGCCGTCAATACGGCGCGCGCCTTCGGCTACTGAGCGGACCCCGGGCACGGGCGCCGCACAATAGCGCGACGACACTGTGTAGCGGGTCCGCTTTGGAGAGTCACCGGCGCTCCGCTACATTCCGGCCGACAACCCGGACCTGTGGCACGTGGAGCGTCGTGACTCATTCGCAGGGCAGCCACCGCGTCGCGCACGGCGGACACGGACCGAGCGCCGAGCCGCCGCGCGACGCAGCCGTGGAGAATCCCGACCCGTACGGGAGGTACGCGTCGTACGACGCGTACGGGACGCACGGTGAGTACGGGACGTACAGCCCGTACGGGGGGTACGCGGAGCGTGGGGCGTACAGCGCGTACGGGGAGTACGGGCCGTACGACGTGTACGAGACGTACGGGGCGTACGGCTACGGGCCGGCTCCGGCGTACCCGTACCCGGCGGCACGCGACACCGAAGACGCCCGGCAGCCGCAGCCCCAGCCACCGTCGCAGCCGCCGATGCAGCTGCCCGCACAGCAGCAACCACAGGACGCTTCGGGCGCGCCCGCCGGACCCGCCACGGACACGGAATCCGGACGCGTCCCCCACCAGGGACCGCTGGTGCCGCTGCGCGACGACCTCGCCGACGTCCCACCCCCCCGCGCCGGCGGCCGGGCCGCCGCCCGCCGGGCCGCCCGCGGCACCGCCCACCGCCGCGGCATGACCGGCCGGTCCAACGGCCTCGACCGCCGCGGCACCGACGCCGCCGAAACCCGCCGGCGCCTGCTCCCGCAGGCCCTCGTCGTCGCGTTCCTCGCCGGCGGCACCTCCGCGTTCATCGCCCACGACAAGGCCGTCCGCATCGACGTGGACGGCGAACCCCGCACCCTGCACACCTTCGCCGCCGACGTCGGCGACCTGCTCGCCGACGAGGACGTACGGGTCGGCGAGCACGACCTCGTCGAACCCGCCGCCGACGCCGCGCTGACCAGCGGCGACGAGATCACCGTCCGCTACGGACGGCCGATCCGCCTCACCCTCGACGGCGAACACCGCCAGGTCTGGACGACCGCCGAGACCGTCGGCGGCGCGCTGCGCCAGCTCGGCGTGCGGGCCGAGGGCGCCCACCTGTCCGCCGACCCCGCGCAGCGCATCGGCCGCAACGGCCTCGACCTCGACGTCCGCACCGAACGCAGCGTCACCTTCGTCGCCGACGGCCGCGAACACACCGTGCGCACCAACGCCGCCACCGTCAGCGAGGCCCTCGACCAGGCGGGCATCGTGCTGCGCGGCGAGGACACCACCTCCGTGGCGCCCGAGTCCTTCCCGCGCGACGGGCAGACCGTCTCCGTGCTGCGCATCACCGGCGCCGAGAAGGTCCGCGAGGTGACCATCCCGTTCGAGACGGTCAAACAGGCCGACCCGACGCTCTTCAAGGGCACCGAGACCGTGGTCCGCCAGGGCCAGCCCGGCGTACGCCGCCTCACCTACGAGGTCCGCACGGTCAACGGCGTCCAGCAGAAGCCCAAGAAGGTCGGCTCGGAGGTGGTGCGCGAGCCGCGCGACCGGATCGTGCACGTCGGCACCAAGCCGATGCCGATGAGCGTGGACGGCGCCGACCACCTGAACTGGGGCGCGCTCGCCGAGTGCGAGGCCGGCGGCCGGGCGAACGCGGTGGACGCGTCCGGCACGTACGGCGGGCTGTACCAGTTCGACGCCGGCACCTGGCGCGGCCTGGGCGGCAGCGGCCGGCCGCAGGACGCGCCGGCCCGCGAGCAGACCTACCGCGCGAAGAAGCTCTACATCAGCCGGGGGGCCAGCCCCTGGCCGGTGTGCGGGCGCCGGCTGCACGAGTGAGGGACGGCAGCGGGAGGCGGGCCGCCCGGCACCCGGCGGCCGGTGGCGTCGCTCCCCGGGCGGCGCGCCGTAAGCTGCACGGGTGAGCAACAGCAGCCCCACCGACGAGCCCGGCCCCCTCCTGGGCGCCGCCGACATCCGCGAACTGGCCACCGCGCTGGGCGTACGCCCCACCAAGCAGCGCGGCCAGAACTTCGTCATCGACGCCAACACCGTCCGGCGCATCGTGCGCACCGCCGAGGTACGGGCGGACGACGTGGTCGTCGAGGTCGGCCCCGGGCTCGGCTCGCTGACCCTGGCCCTGCTGGAGGCCGCCGACCGGGTCACCGCCGTCGAGATCGACGACGTCCTGGCCGCCGCGCTGCCCACCACCGTCGAGGCCCGGCTGCCCGGCCGCGCCGACCGCTTCGCGCTGGTGCACAGCGACGCGATGCTGGTGCGCGAGCTGCCCGGCCCGGCGCCCACCGCGCTGGTCGCCAACCTTCCGTACAACGTCGCGGTGCCGGTGCTGCTCCACATGCTCGCCACGTTCCCGACCATCGACCGCACCCTGGTCATGGTGCAGTCCGAGGTCGCCGACCGGCTCGCGGCCCGGCCCGGCAACAAGGTGTACGGCGTGCCGTCGGTCAAGGCCAACTGGTACGCGGAGGTCAAGCGCGCCGGGGCGATCGGGCGCAACGTGTTCTGGCCCGCGCCGAACGTCGACTCCGGGCTGGTCTCGCTGGTCCGCCGGGAGAAGCCGGTCGAGACCACCGCGAGCCGCGCGGAGGTCTTCGCCGTCGTGGACGCGGCGTTCGCGCAGCGGCGCAAGACGCTGCGGGCGGCGCTGGCCGGCTGGGCCGGGTCCGCGGCCGCTGCCGAGAGCGCGCTGGTCGCCGCGGGGGTCTCGCCGCAGGCGCGCGGGGAGGCGCTGACGGTGGAGGAGTTCGCCCGGATCGCCGAGCACCGGCCCGCACCGGAAGGGAGCGCCGCGTGACCGCCCGGCCCGCGTCCGTCACCGTCCGCGTACCCGCCAAGGTCAACGTCCAGCTCGCCGTCGGCGGCGCGCGTCCGGACGGGTTCCACGGCCTGGCCAACGTCTTCCTCGCCGTCGGGCTGTACGACGAGGTCACGGCGGCGCCCGCCGCGTCGCTGCGGGTGACCGCCACCGGCCCGGACACCGACCGGGTACCGCTCGACCGGACGAATCTGGCGGCGCGTGCCGCGGAGCTCCTCGCGGCGCGGTACGGCATCGAGCCCGACGTGCACCTGCACATCGCCAAGGACATCCCCGTCGCGGGCGGCATGGCGGGCGGCAGCGCGGACGCGGCGGGCGCGCTGGTCGCCTGCGACGCGCTGTGGGGCACCGGCGCCGGCCGCGACGAGCTGCTGGAGATCTGCGCCGAGCTGGGCAGCGATGTGCCGTTCTCCCTGGTGGGCGGGGCCGCGCTGGGGCGCGGACGGGGCGAGCTGCTGACGCCGCTGGAGGTGGGCGGCACGTTCCACTGGGTCTTCGCGGTGGCCGACGGCGGGCTGTCCACGCCGGCCGTCTACGCCGAGTTCGACCGGCTGAACGAAGGGGTGGCCGTCCCGGAGCCGCAGGCGTCGCCGGAACTCCTGGACGCGCTGCGCGCCGGTGACGCCACCGCGCTGGCCCCGGCCCTCGCCAACGACCTCCAGCCCGCCGCGCTGTCCCTGCGGCCCTCGCTGGCCGCCACCCTCACGGCGGGCACCACCGCCGGGGCCCTGGCGGCCCTGGTCTCCGGCTCGGGGCCCACCACGGCCTTCCTCACCAAGGACGCGGACACGGCGGCGGCCGTGGCCGACGCCCTGCTGACGTCCGGGACCTGCCGGACCGCACGGGTGGCGGCGGGCCCGGTCCCGGGGGCGACGGTCCTGTAGGGGCGGCACACCGGCGCGCACGGAGCGTGAAGCCACCGCTCTCGCTCCCCGCGCCCGGTGCGCGCGGGGAAAAGCCTCCGGGGCCCGGACTAGGCTGTCAGGAGGACCCCGACCGATGGAGTGAAGTGTGGCCGTCAACCTCGTCAATCTGGAAGCCGTGGGCAAGGTGTACGGAACCCGTGCGCTGCTCGACGGTGTTTCCCTCGGCGTCAACGAGGGGGACCGGATCGGCGTCGTGGGGCGGAACGGCGACGGCAAGACCACGCTGATCCGGATCCTCGCGAAGCTGGAGGACGCCGACGACGGGCGGGTCACGCACAACAGCGGGCTGCGGCTCGGCGTGCTGACCCAGCACGACTCGCTGGACCCGGCCGCCACCGTGCGCCACGAGGTGATCGGTGACCTCGCGGACCACGAGTGGCGGGGCAACGCCAAGATCCGCGACGTGCTGACCGGCCTGTTCGGCGGGCTGGACCTGCCGGGGCTGGGGCAGGGCCTGGACACCGTGATCGGGCCGCTGTCCGGTGGTGAGCGCCGCCGGATCGCGCTGGCCAAGCTGCTGATCGCCGAGCAGGACCTGATCGTGCTCGACGAGCCCACCAACCACCTGGACGTCGAGGGCATCTCCTGGCTCGCCCGCCACCTCCAGGCCCGCAGGTCCGCGCTGGTGTGCGTCACGCACGACCGGTGGTTCCTGGACCAGGTGTGCACCCGCATGTGGGACGTGCAGCGCGGTGACGTCCACGAGTACGAGGGCGGGTACAGCGATTACGTCTTCGCCCGCGCCGAGCGCGAGCGGATCGCCGCCAGCGAGGAAGCCAAGCGGCAGAACCTGATGCGCAAGGAGCTGGCCTGGCTGCGGCGGGGTGCTCCGGCGCGCACGAGCAAGCCGCGGTTCCGTATCGAGGCCGCCAACGAGCTGATCGCGGACGTGCCGCCGCCGCGCGACACCGCCGAGCTGATGAAGTTCGCCAACTCGCGGCTGGGCAAGACGGTCTTCGAGCTGGCCGACGTGACCGTGCAGGCCGGGCCGAAGGTGCTGCTGAAGCACCTGACCTGGCAGCTCGGGCCCGGCGACCGGATCGGCCTGGTGGGCGTGAACGGCGCGGGCAAGACCTCGCTGCTGCGGGCGCTGGCCGAGGCGGCGCGTACGGAGGGCGAGGCGCAGCCGGCCGCGGGCAAGATCGTGGTCGGCAGGACCGTGAAGCTGGCGTACCTGTCGCAGGAGGTCGCGGAGCTGGATCCGGCGCTGCGGGTGCTGGAGGCCGTGCAGCGGGTGCGGGAGCGGGTGGATCTCGGCAAGGGCCGGGAGATGACCGCGGGGCAGCTGTGCGAGAAGTTCGGGTTCACCAAGGAGAAGCAGTGGACGCCGGTCGGCGACCTGTCGGGCGGTGAGCGGCGCCGGCTGCAGATCCTGCGGCTGCTGATGGACGAGCCGAACGTGCTGTTCCTGGACGAGCCGACCAACGACCTCGACATCGAGACGCTGACGCAGCTGGAGGACCTGCTGGACGGCTGGGCCGGGTCGCTGGTGGTCATCAGCCACGACCGGTACTTCGTCGAGCGGACCACGGACCGGGTGTTCGCGCTGCTGGGTGACGCGACGCTGCGGATGCTGCCGCGGGGGCTGGACGAGTACCTGGAGCGGCGGCAGAAGGTGATCGACGCGGCGGCGCCCGCACCGGCTCCGGCGGAGGCCGCGCCGAAGCAGAAGCCGGCGGCGGTGACGCGGGCGGCGCAGAAGGAGCTGCAGAAGATCGAGCGGCAGCTGGACCGGATCGGCGAGAAGGAGTCGAAGCTGCACGCGCAGATCGCCGAGCACGCCACGGACTTCGAGAAGGTGGCGGGGCTGGACGCGCAGCTTCGGGAGCTGGTGGGCGAGCGGGAGGAGCTGGAGATGCGGTGGCTGGAGCTGGCGGAGGACGCGTAGCGGACGGACCGCCACCGCCGGGGCCGGACACGAACGATCGGCTCCGGTGCCTCTCCTGTCACATTCGGCCGGGAAAGCGGGCCTGACTCAACCTGATTGGCCGGGATTTCAGCGTTGCGGCAGGCTTCTTCCCCTGAGGGGGCGCGCAATGTCGAACAAGCGTGTAGCTTCCGGGGGCAAGGGGCCTGGCGAGGGCCGGGGGGCTGGGCTCGCCGGGGAATTTGGGGGGTTGCTGCAATGGGCGTGCGGCTGATGGTGGTCGACGATCACCGACTGCTCGCCGAGGCACTCGCCTCGGCCTTGAAACTGCGCGGGCACCGCGTGCTCGCGGCGGCCGCCCCGAGCGCCGGGGCGGCGGACCTGGTGGTGAGCCGTGCGCCCGAAGTGTGCCTGCTGGGCACGGCGGCACCGGCCGAGCCGGGCGCCTTCGACCCGGTCGTGCGCATCAAGAAGGAGCGGCCGCAGGTCGCGGTGGTGGTGCTCGGTCCGGTGCCCAACCCGCGCGGCATCGCCGCCGCGTTCGCCGCGGGCGCTTCGGGCTACGTACGGCACGACGAGCGGATCGAGGGCGTGGAACGCGCCATGATGAAGGCGCGGGCGGGCGAGGCGGCGATCGCGCCGCAGTTGCTCCAGCAAGCCTTCGAGGAGCTGCTGCATCCGGCCGCGCAGCCCGACGACGAGGGCGCCCGGCTGCTGCAGATGCTCACTCCGCGCGAGGTGGAGGTGCTGGTGCGGGTCGCGGAGGGCGAGGACACCCGGCTGATCGCGGCGGGCATGGGCATCGCGCCGAGCACCGCCCGTACGCATGTGCAGCGGGTCCTGATGAAGCTGGGCGTGGGCTCGCGGCTGGAGGCGGCGGCGCTGGCGGCGCGGACCGGGCTGCTGGACCGGGCGGCGACCCGGGGCGCGGGCGCGCGGGAGGCGGCGGGGGCCGAGGTGGTTCCGCCGCCGTGACGGGCGCCGGTCAGCCGGTCTCTTCCTGGAGGGCCGCCAGTTCCTCGGCGGTCGGCGGCACGGCCGGGCGGAGCTTGAGCCAGGCCAGGAAGAACAGGCCGAGCAGCAGCATGCCCAGACCCGTCCAGAGATTGATGTTGATGTCCTCGGCCTTCTTCAGGTCAGCGTCGCTGACGGTGAACCCGGCGATCATGACGATGACGCCGTAGAGCGTGAACAGGCCGCCGATGATGAGGCGGATGTCGAAGAGCCGGGCGGCCGTCGCCGACCTGCGTTCGAGGTCGATCTCGTGCTGGTAGTCACTCATGGTGCTGGTTCCTCCGGCTGGAGCGGTGCGTCAGAAGGAGTACGGGACGTAGCAGAGCGCGGCGAGGATGATCGCGCCCCAGCCGAGCAGGGCCGGCTTGCGGTACCAGGCGTCGTCGCCCTCGGCGGGCGGCTCGTCCAGGCCGGGGGACCGGGTGCCGTAGACCAGGCCGGCCAGTTCCGCCTCGGGCTTGGGCTTCGTGAACAGGGTGACGGCGACCATCACCACGGCGCCGACGACGAAGGCGACGATCGCGGAGACGAAGTTGGCGCCCTGGTCGGTGGGGATGGCGATGATGCCTTGTTTGTAGATCCAGAAGTAGTTGACCATCGCGGCGGTGGTGCCCGCGACCAGGCCCCACACACCGGACTTCATGGACGCCCGCTTCCAGAACATGCCGATGATGAACACCACGAACATCGGCACGTTGAAGAACGAGAACAGCGTCTGGAGGTAGCCCATGATGTTGTTGAAGCTGGCGGCCAGGAAGGCCGTACCGATGCTGCACAGCACGCCGACGGCGGTGACCAGCCGGCCGAACCGCAGGTAGTAACGGTCCTCTCGGCCGGGCCGCACGTACTTCGCCCAGATGTCGGAGGTGAAGACGGTGTTGAACGACGAGACGTTGGCGGCCATGCCCGCCATGAAGGCGGCCAGCAGACCGGTGACCGCGATGCCGAGCACGCCGTTGGGCAGCAGGTCCCGCATCAGCAGCGGAATGGCGTCGTTGTAGGTCAGGTCCGAGCCCTCCTGGCCGATGCGCGGGACGACCACCGCGGCGACCAGGCCGGGGATCATCACCAGGAAGGCGATGAACATCTTCGGGTACGCGGCGATCAGCGGGGTGCGCTGCGCGGCCGAGAGGTTCTTGGCGGACAGGGCCCGCTGCACCTCGGCGAAGTTGGTGGTCCAGTAGCCGAAGGAGAGCACGAAGCCCAGGCCGAGGATGATGGTCAGCCAGTTGGCGCCGAGCGCGTTGGGCTCACCGATGCCGGTGCCGTCCCAGGCCGTCAGGAAGCTGTGCCCGTGGCTCTTCTCCAGCGACGAGGTCAGCCCGTCCCAGCCGCCGACCCGCTTGAGGCCGATGACGCAGATCGGGATGAGCGCGGCCAGGATCACGAAGAACTGGAGCACCTCGTTGTAGATCGCCGAGGACAGGCCGCCGACGGTGATGTACGCGAGGACGAACAGCCCGGCGACGACGATGGCGACCCACTGCGGCCAGCCCAGCAGCGCTTCCACCACGATCGACAGGGCGTAGAGGTTGACGCCCGCGATGAGGATGGCGGCGAAGGCGAACAGCACCGAGCTGAGCAGGTGCGCCGACTTGTCGAAGCGCTGGAGCAGGAACTCCGGTACGGAGCGGACCCGCGAGCCGTAGTAGAACGGCATCATCACCAGGCCGAGGAACACCATGGCGGGGATGGCGCCGATCCAGTACCAGTGCACGACGGCGACGCCGTACTGCGCGCCGGTGGCGGCCATGCCGAGGATCTCGGTGGCGCCGAGGTTGGCCGCGACGAAGGCCAGGCCGGTGACCCAGGCGGGCAGCGACCGCCCGGACAGGAAGAAGTCCAGGCTGGTCTTCACGCTGCGCCGGGCGGCGAAGCCGATGCCGAGGACGACGGCGAAGTAGATGGCCAGAATCGCGTAGTCGAGTCCGTTGGTGGGCAGCCGTAGCCCTGCGGCCGAGGTGATCATGGGAGCACTCACTTCTCTGTGCGTGATGAACGCACAGGAACCTACGCGCGGTCCTTCAGAAACTGAAGACTTTTGTTCGTTCTCGTGGTGCGATCGTGACCGGGGTGGGTACTTTGTGGGGAAATCTCCGGGCGCCGGTCCGGCGAGGATCCGGCTGGGGCCCGGCGTTGACGGGGTTGTTTAGTTGTGCTTCATTGTGTGTGTTTGTGTTTGATGGGTGTGACGGTGTGCCCGAGGAGTGCCCCAGTGAAGAAGACGATGACCCGGCTCGCCGACGGCCGGGAGCTCATCTACTACGACCTGCGCGACGACGTGGTGCGTGACGACACCGACCGCCGCCCGCTCGACCCGGTCTCCACCGCCTCCGAGATCCGCCACGACCGCCTCCTCGGCGACGCGGTCGCCGTCGCCTCGCACCGCCAGGGCCGTACGTACCACCCGCCGGCCGACGCCTGCCCGCTCTGCCCCTCCCGCGACGGCCACGCCACCGAGATCCCCGCCGCGGATTACGACGTCGCCGTCTTCGAGAACCGTTTCCCCTCCCTGGCCGGCGACAACGGGCGCTGCGAGGTCGTCTGCTTCACCTCCGACCACGACGCCTCCTTCGCCGACCTCACCGAGGAACAGGCCGCGCTCGTCCTGGAAGCCTGGACCGACCGCACCGCCGAACTCTCCCAACTGCCCGGTGTCCGACAGGTGTTCTGCTTCGAGAACCGCGGCGCGGAGATCGGCGTCACCCTCGGCCACCCGCACGGCCAGATCTACGCGTACCCCTTCACCACCCCGCGCACCGAGCGGATGCTGGCCTCGCTGGCCGCTCACCGCGAGACGACCGGCGGCCGCAACCTCTTCGACGACGTCCTCGCCGACGAGCGCGCCGACGGCCGCCGGATCGTGCTGGACACCGAGCACTGGACCGCTTTCGTCCCGTACGCCGCCCACTGGCCGTACGAGGTGCACCTGTACCCCAAGCACCGCGTCCCCGACCTGCTCGCCCTCGGCGACGCCGCGCGCACAGAGTTCCCACAGGTCTATCTGGAAGTCTTGCGGCGCTTCGACCGGATCTTCGGCCCCGGAGAGCCGCCGACCCCGTACATCGCCGCCTGGCACCAGGCGCCGCTGGACGCCGCCGACCGCGGTGAGTTCGCGCTCCATCTGGAGCTTTTCACCGTCCGCCGCACTTCCGGCAAGCTGAAGTTCCTCGCGGGTTCCGAATCCGGCATGAACGTGTTCATCAACGACGTGCCGCCGGAGGCTGCGGCCGAGCGACTGCGAGAGGTAGCGAGCGAGTGAGCAACAAGTACCTGGTCACCGGCGGTGCGGGATACGTGGGCAGCGTCGTGGCGGCCCACCTGGTCGAGGCCGGGCACACCGTCACGGTCCTCGACGACCTGTCCACCGGCCACCGCGAAGGCGTCCCGGCCGGCACCCGCTTCATCGAGGGCCGCGTCCAGGACGCCGCCCGCCACCTGGACCCCTCCTACGACGCGGTGCTGCACTTCGCCGCCTTCTCCCAGGTCGGCGAGTCCGTCACCGACCCCGAGAAGTACTGGCGCAACAACGTCGGCGGCACCATGGACCTGCTCGCCGCGATGCGCGGCGCCGGCGTACGCACCCTGGTCTTCTCCTCCACCGCCGCCACCTACGGCGAGCCCGAGCGCACCCCGATCACCGAGTCCGCGCCCACCGCGCCCACCAGCCCGTACGGCGCCTCCAAGCTCGCTGTCGACCACATGATCGCGGGCGAGTGCGCCGCGCACGGCCTGGCCGCCGTCTCGCTGCGCTACTTCAACGTCGCGGGCGCCTACGGGGACTGCGGCGAGCGCCACGACCCCGAGTCGCACCTGATCCCGCTCGTCCTCCAGGTCGCCCAGGGCAAGCGGGAGGCCATCTCCGTCTACGGAGACGACTACCCGACGCCCGACGGCACCTGCGTACGCGACTACATCCACGTCGCCGACCTGGCGGAGGCGCATCTGCTCGCCCTCAAGGCCGCGGCGCCCGGCGAACACCTCATCTGCAACCTCGGCAACGGCAACGGCTTCTCCGTCCGCGAGGTCATCGAGACCGTCCGCAAGGTCACCGGCCACCCCGTACCCGAGATCACCGCGGGCCGCCGCGGCGGCGACCCCGCCGTCCTGGTCGCCTCCGCGCAGACCGCGACCGACCGGCTCGGCTGGCGCCCCAGCCGTACAGGCCTGGCCGACATCGTCGCCGACGCCTGGGAGTTCGCCCGGCGCAGGGAGGCCGGCACCCCGTGACGGACACCAGCAGCCCGGCCGCGGACCAGGAACAGCGCGCCCGGCACACCGCCGCCCGCTTCCGCGAGGTGTACGGCACCGAGCCCACCGGAGTGTGGGCGGCGCCCGGCCGCGTCAACCTGATCGGCGAACACACCGACTACAACGACGGCTTCGTGATGCCGCTGGCCCTGCCGCACACCACCCTCGCCGCCGCCGCGCCCCGCACCGACGGCGTCCTGCGGGTGCACTCCGGCGACAGCGGCGGCGACGGCCAGATCGCCGAACTGCGCCTGGACGCCCTGCGCCCGGCCTCCGACGGCGGCTGGGCGGGCTACCCGGCCGGCATCGCCTGGGCGCTGCGCGAGGCCGGACTGCCCGTCGGCGGCGCCGACCTGCACTACGACAGCACCGTCCCGGTCGGCGCCGGACTGTCCTCCTCGGCCGCCCTGGAGGTCGTCACCGCGCTCGCCCTCGACGACCTGTACGGCCTCGGCCTGACCCGGCAGCGCCTCGCCCGGCTCGCGCAGCGCGCCGAGAACGCCTTCGTCGGCGTGCCCTGCGGCATCATGGACCAGACCGCCGCCGCCTGCTGCACCGAAGGCCACGCGCTGTTCCTGGACACCCGCGACCTCTCGCAGCGGCAGGTCCCGTTCGATTTGGCGGGGGAGGGGCTGCGGCTCCTGGTCGTGGACACCCGGGTGAAACACGAGCTGGGGGACGGCGCGTACGCACAGCGCCGCGCCATGTGCGAGCGCGGTGCGCGGGCGCTCGGCGTACGCGCGCTGCGCGAGGTGCGGTACGCGCACCTGCCGGAGGCACTGGACAGACTGGCGGCGCAGGGGGACGCGCGGGGCGACGGACCGGGGGACACGCCCGGTGCCGGCGGACCCGGCGTACGGGCCGTCGTACGGCACGTCGTCACCGAGAACCGGCGCGTCGAGGACGTCATCGCCCGCCTGGACGCCGGCGAGACCCGCGCCATCGGCCCGCTGCTGACCGCCGGACACGCCTCGCTGCGCGACGACTTCCAGGTCTCCTGCGCCGAACTGGACCTCGCCGTCGAGACGGCGTGCGCGGCGGGCGCGCTCGGGGCCCGGATGACGGGCGGCGGGTTCGGCGGCTCGGCCGTCGTCCTGGCCGAGGAGGCCGGCGCGGACACTGTCGCCGCCCGCGTCACCGAGGCGTTCGCGGCGGCCGGCCACACGGCGCCACGGATCTTTCCGGCCGTTCCGAGCGCGGGGGCCCGGCGGCTGGTGTGAGGCGCGGGGCGGGGGCGGGACCGGCGTACGGGCCCGCCCCCGCCGATCGGATTCGGACGAACCTTGTCGACTTGCGCCCCTCGACGGCTGCTGAGCCTCACCCTGAACACTTGGGCCGGGCAGTTTTGCCAATAGCCTTCCGTTGCCGCACCCCGTCCGTACTCTGAGTCCCAGCACCGGTGGGGGCCGGTGCTGATCAGGGGGCGAGACAGTCGGGTACGACGCCCGGGGTGGGGTGATCACGCGGCACGGCGGCGGCCGTGCGGCTGCGTCGGCCTATGTCCCGGGCGCCGTGCCCACTTGGTCCGTTCCCCGAGACAGGGGGTCTCAGTGCAACGCATCCGGGTTCTGGTGGTCGACGACCACCGCATCTTCGCCGAGTCCCTGGCGGCCGCGCTCGCGGCCGAACAGGACGTGGACGTGGCCGCGGCCGGCAGCGGACCGGCGGCCCTGCGCAGCCTGGAACGGGCGGCCACGGACGGCCGGCGCTTCGACGTGATGCTCATCGACGCCGACCTCGGCACCGTGACGGCGCCGCTGGCGTCCGTACCGGACCGGCCCGCGCCGGGCCGCGACGGCACCTCGGACGGCGGCCCGCTGGACGGCATCTCGCTGGTCGCGGGCGTCCGTACGGCGTATCCGTACGTCCGTACCGTCGTGCTCGCCGAGAAGGACGACCCGCGCCGGGCCGCCTTCGCCCTTCAAGCGGGCGCCGGCGGCTGGGTCGCCAAGGACTGCTCGCTCTCCCGCCTGCTCGCCGTCATCCGCGGCGTGCTGCGCGACGAGACGCACCTGCCGCCCGCGCTGCTCACCGGCGTGCTGCGGGAGCTGACGGCGGCGCGCAAGCACCGTACGGAGAGCGAGCGGCTGGTGGAGTCGCTGACGCCGCGCGAGCGCGAGGTGCTGCGCTGCATGGTGGCGGGGCTGGGCCGCAAGGCGGTCGCCGAGCGGCTGTTCCTGTCCCCGCACACCGTCCGTACGCACATGCAGAACGTGCTCGGCAAGCTGGGCGTCCACTCCACGCTCGCCGCCGTCGCGCTGGCCCGGCGGGCCGGCGTGGGGCCGGTGGAGCTGGAACCGGCCACGGCCGCGGCGCCCGCGCTGACCTGAGACGCGGCGCGGGACCACCCCGCGCCGCGCCCGGCACCGGCCGCTCCCCGGTCAGCCGCCCTCGGGCACCGCCCCGTGCAGGTCCTGCAGCACGGCCACACCACGGGCCGGCAGCCCTATCCGGTAGGTGTGCCGCGCCCGCTCCCCACGCGTCCCGGCGAGCGCGTCGGCCATCGGGCAGGGCAGCGCGATGTCGGCTGCCCGCGCGCCGTGGTTGAGCAGGAACAGGAAGCGCCCGCCGGCGCCCTCCCGGACGGTGGCCTGCACCCCTTCGGGCAGCCCGGCCAGCACCGGCCGCACGCCCGCCGCCGCCCGTACGCCGTCCATCAGGGCGCGCATCAGCGCCGGTTCGAGGCGGGTGCCGACGTAGGTCACCGTGCCCGCGCCGTAGCCGTGCCGGGTGACGGCCGGACCGCCCGCCAGGTCGCCGTCCGTGAACTCCGCGACGGGCTCGGCGCCTTCGAGGCGGACCGCCTCCGTCCACAGGTCCGCCGTACCGGCGGGCAGCTCCCAGGCGCCTGCCGCCGCGCCCTTCGGCCGTGCGCCGGCCGGGCCGCCCCGTACGCCCGCCGGGGCCCGTACGCCCGCCGGGCCCCGTACCCCTGTGACGCCCCGCACCCCCACCGTCGCGCCCTCGTCCAGCGGCCAGAACTCCTCCACCCGCAGTCCCAGCAGCGACCGCAGCGGCCCCGGACAGCCACCCGGATGCACCCGGTCGCAGTCGTCCACGACCCCCGAGAAGAACGACACCACCAGGTGACCGCCGCCCCGCACGTACGTCGCCAGGCGCTGGGCGACCGGCTCCGTCAGCAGGTACAGGTTGGGCACCACGACCAGCCGGTATCCGGACAGGGCGCCTTCCGGCGGCACCACGTCGCACGCCACTCCCGCCTCGAACAGCGGCCGGTAGTGCCCGATCGCCAGCTCCGGCAGCCGCAGCGCCGTCGACGGATGCGAGTCCAGCTCCAGGGCCCGCCAGCTGTCCCAGTCCGTCACCAGCGCCACCGTCGGCCGTACCACCCGCGTCCCCGCGAGCTCCGGTACGGACGCCAGCTCCCGCCCCAGGTCGCACACCTCGCGGAAGGTCCGGGTGTCCGTACCGGCGTGCGGCACCATCGCCGAGTGGAACTTCTCCGCGCCGCCGCGCGACTGCCGCCACTGGAAGTACAGGACGGCGTCCGCGCCCTGCGCGACCGCCTGCCAGCTCCACAGACGCATCGCACCCGGCGGTTTGGGGCCGTTACGGGCCCGCCAGTTGACCGCGCCGGGCGCCTGCTCCAGCAGCAGCCAGGGCTGCCCGCCGCGCGCGGAGCGCATCAGGTCGAAGGTGTACGCCGCCTTCAGGTGCGTCTCCGCGTCGAACGGGTCCTGGTAGAAGTCCAGCGCCATCGCGTCCATGTCCCTCGACCACGCGAAGGCGTCCACCGGCTTGTGGAACGGCATCAGGTTCGTGGTCACCGGCAGGCCGGGCGCCAGCCGCGCCAGCACCTTCCGCTCCGCCAGATAGCAGTCGCGCAGCGCGTCGTCGCTGAAGCGCAGGTAGTCCAGCTGGTGGGCCGGGTTGGGGAAGGTGGGCGCGGTACGCGGCGGCAGCACCTCCTCGAAGTCCGTGTACGCCTGCGACCAGAAAGCCGTCGACCAGGCGTCGTTGAGGTGCGCCACACTCCCGTACCGCGCGCGCAGCCAGCGCCGGAAGTCCGCGGCGGACACGTCGCAGAAGCACTGGCGGGTGTGGCAGCCGTACTCGTTGCCGACGTGCCACAGGGCCAGCGCCGGGTGGGCGGCGTAGCGGGCGGCGAGCCGCTCGACGAGGCGGACCGCGTGGTCGCGGTAGACCGGGCTGGACGGACAGTAGTGCTGCCGCCCGCCGGGCCAGCGGCGCTGCCCGTCCGGGCCCTGCGGCAGCACCTCCGGGTGCGCGCGGGTGAGCCACGGCGGCGGTGAGGCGGTCATGGTGGCCAGGCACACGCGGATCCCCGCGCCGCCGAGGCCGTCCATGACGCGGTCGAACCAGTCGAAGTCGTACGCACCGGGCCGGGGCTCGGCCTTCGCCCACGAGAAGATGCCGGCGGTGACCATGGTGACGTGGGCCTGCTTCATGAGGCTCAGGTCCTCTTCCCACACCTCCTCGGGCCACTGCTCGGGGTTGTAGTCCGCACCGAAATGGATGCCCATCGGGGTTCCCTTGGTCGCGACGTGTACCGGCACGAGCTGCGGGCGGCGCGGCCGACGGTACGGGCGGCCGCCCGTAGCACCATGATTCCCGCCGACGGGTGCCGCACCGCGCACATCCGGCCGCGTCGGGGGGCGCGCCCGTCAGCCGTGTCGCCCCGCGATTGCGCGGGTGCTCAGGACGACGCCTTCCGTACGCTCCAGCCGCCGTCCACCACCAGGTCCGTCCCCGTCACGTACGACGCGTCGTCGGACAGCAGGAACGCGACGGCCGCGGCCACTTCCTCCGGGCGCCCCAGCCGCCCCGCCGCGGTCGCCTCGGCGCTGGCCCGCCGGTCCGCCTCGCCGACGGCCTCCCAGGCGGCCGTCAGCACCGGCCCCGGCAGGACGCAGTTCACCCGCACCGCGGGCCCGTACTCGACCGCCAGCTGGCGCGCCAGCCCGGTCAGCCCGGCCTTGGACGCGGCGTACGCGGGACGTCCCGGCAGCCCGAAGTGCGCCTGCACCGACGAGGTGAGCACCACCGCGCCGCGCCGCTCCCGCAGGTCCGCCAGTACGGCCCGCACGCCCAGGAAGGCCCCGGTCAGGTTCACCGCCAGCTGCCGGTCCCAGTCCGCCGGCGCGGCCACGTCGGCGGGCGCGTGCGGCCCTTGCAGGGCGGCGTTGCCGACCAGCGCGTCCACCGGCCCGTACCGCTGCCGCGCGGCGTGCGCGGCCCGCTGCCAGTGGTCCTCGCGCGCCACGTCGCAGTGCTCGTACGAGGCCCGGCCGCCGAGGGCGCGGATACGGCGGGCGGTGCGCTCGCCGCGCTCGTCGTCGATGTCCAGGAGCAGCACCTGGGCGCCCTCGGCCGCCAGCCGGTCCGCGGTCGCCGCGCCGATCCCGGTGGCGGCGCCGGTCACCAGGACCGTACGGCCGGTGAACCGCGAACCGTCCGGCGCGCCCGAAGGCCGCCGGCGCCCGGCCCGCCCGTACGCCTCTTGCTGTCCGTGCTGTCCGTGCTGTGCGTGCTGCCCCTGCTGACCCCGCGGGCCGTGCTGGCTCATGGTCGCGATCCAAGCCCAACGGGCGGGGGCGCGGCAAGGGGACCTGGTGGGCGGGGCGAAGGGGTGCCGCGTGGGGCGGGGGAGATGCCGCGCTGGGCGTCCGTGCAGGCCGCCGGCGACCGCTCCGTACGCGCCCGTCAGCCCGGCGTGTTGTCGAACGGCGCCGTCAACTGCCGCAGCAACCCGGCCAGTTCGCCGCGCTGCTGAGGGGACAGCTCGGCCAGGATCGCGCGCTCCTGCGTGAGCAGCCCGGCCAGCGACTCGTCGGCCGCCTCGCGCCCCTCCGGCGTCAGCCGCACCAGCACCCCGCGCCGGTCGCTGGGGTCGGGCAGCCGCTCGACCAGGCCCTTCTTGGCGAGCCGGTCGATGCGGTTGGTCATCGTGCCGGAGGTGACCAGGGTCTGGGTGAGCAGGGCGCCGGGGGAGAGCTGGTACGGGGCCCCCGCGCGGCGCAGCGCGGTGAGCACGTCGAACTCCCAGGGCTCCAGACCGACCTCGGAGAAGGCGAGGCGGCGCGCGCGGTCGAGGTGTCTGGCCAGCCTGCTGATGCGGCTGAGGACCTCAAGCGGTTCCACGTCGAGGTCCGGGCGCTCCCGGCGCCATGCTGCGACCAGTCGGTCGACCTCGTCCTCCATGTCGATCAGTGTAGTTGGTCTGTCGATGTGAAGTCTCTTGACGTCAAGATATATTTGCGTGGACTATTGGGCATCGTCGGCGGTGGGCTCACGCCGCGCTCGCGTGGCCTGTACCAACCCTGTATCAGCCGAAGGGGTTCGAACATGCACGTCGCACCAACCTGGGATCCGCAGCAGTACCTGCGCCACGCCGGACACCGCACGCGCCCGTTCCACGATCTGCTCGCCCGCATACCCGAGCTGCCCAACCGCAACCGGCCCGCCCGCATCGCCGACCTCGGCTGCGGACCCGGCAACGTCACCGTCCAGCTCGCCGACCGCTGGCCCGACGCGCACATCACCGGCCTGGACAGCTCCGCGGACATGCTCAAGGAGGCCGAACTGTACGCCGGGCCCACCCCCGGCGGCGGCCACCTCGACTTCGGCCCCGCCGACGCCACGCACTGGCGGCCGGAAGAACCGTTCGATCTGATCGTCTCCAACGCGGCGCTCCAGTGGGTACCCAACCACCCCGAATCCCTCCCCGCCTGGATCGACGGCCTGACCCCCGGCGGCACCCTCGCCTTCCAGGTCCCCGGGAACTTCACCGCGCCCAGTCACGCACTGCTCGGCGAACTCTGCGACGAGCCCCAATGGCGCGCCCGCCTCGCCGACCACGGCCGCCGCTTCGTCCACATCCTCGACCCCGCCGGCTACCTGGAACGCCTCACCGCGCTCGGCTGCGCGGTGGACGCCTGGGAGACCACCTACGTCCAGCTCCTCCAGGGCGAGGACCCGGTCCTCGACTGGGTCAAGGGCACCGCCCTGCGCCCCGTACTGACCGCCCTGGAGGACGACCCGGCGGCCCGTGACGAGTTCCTCTCCCAATACCGCGACCTGCTCCGCAAGTCCTACCGACCCGGCCCGCACGGCACCGTCTTCCCGTTCCGCCGCATCTTCGTGGTGGCCCACAAGGAACGCTGACCCCGAGGGGAAGCCATGATCACCGGCCTCGACCACGTCCAGCTCGCCGCACCGCCCGGCAGCGAATCCGTCCTGCGAGACTTTTACGGGGGCGTCCTCGGGCTGCGGGAGATTCCGAAGCCTTCCGCGCTCGCCGGTCGCGGGGGATGTTGGTTCGAGGCCGGTCCCACCACCCAGCTCCACCTCGGCATCGACCCCGTATTCCACCCGTCCCCCACATCCCACCCCGCCTTCCGCGTCACCGACATCCACACCCATGCCGCCCGCCTCACCGCCCACGGCACCCCCGTGACCTGGGACGACAACCTCCCAGGCCACCACCGCTGCTACGCGCGCGACCCCGTAGGAAACCGACTGGAATTCCTGGAATGAGCCGGAAAACCCCTGTCTTTACGGAATCGGTTCCTCATGACCGAGCGTCCCCGGAAAACACCTCATGAAATCGGCATCCCCGGGAACGAACAGAGTCCCCCACGACCCGTCACGAAACCCGAACTGCATCTCGTTCTTCGGCTCGTGCCGCCGGGTCCACACCAAAACGTCATGCGGGAAAGACGCACCCAGCTCAACGGCCTCACCCAGCCCGCCCCGGACGCGCCGGTACTGCACATAGACGAAACGCATACACACATCGGTGACGGCCACGACGGCAGCCGCCCCGGTCTTGGACTGCGGCTGGCCCGCGATCAGGAACTGCCCGGCCAGACTGTCCCACCCGCCGAAGAACGAATCCCTGTTCTTCTGCCGCTTCCCCCGCAGCGAAGGCCCCTCGACGGCGACGCCGCGCTGCTGAGCAGGCACATCGGTGGTGAACACACGAAAAAACCGGGAAACGAACCGCGACCAGCCGTCCCCCGCCTCCTCCTGCCCCACCAGCACCCTGGGCCGCCGCGAGTCCGGCGCACTGCTGCTCCCGTCCCTGCTCCGGCTGAACGCCAACGAGCGCGAGACCTCGAATCCCGCTGTCAGCTTCTCGCCCGGCGGCAGAACGGAAAGAACCTTCTGCTCAAGCTCAGGTGTCATGACGGCCAACTCCTCACACAATCCGTTCAACAATCTCCGGCGGCAGACGCGAGCTCAGGGAATGGGCACCAGATGGCTGAGAGTCCCGGGAAATGCCTTGAGGAAATCTTCCTCCGGCGCGACCGTGACCGTTCCCCAGGACCCGTCCGTGAACCCGAACTGCACGTCCAGGCTCGTGTCCCTGCGGCGCGTCCAGGCCAGGACGTCACGGGAGAAGCACGCCCCCCACTCGACCGTGTCGCCGAGGCGTCCGGTCAGACGCCGACTGGGCACATACACGAAGCGCACTTGCCGGTCGGTGAGCACCACGGCAGTCACCAGCCCCGCACGGGAGCGAGGCTGTGCCGCCGCCAGCCACTGCCCGGCCAGACTGTCCCACCCGCCGAAGAACGAGGCGTTCCGCTCCTGCCGCTCCGGACGCCCGGCGGGATCCTCGACGCTCTCCCGGGTCGACGGCGACCCCACATCGTTGACCGCCCCCTTGAAGAAGCCCGAGAGAAGGGCACCCCACAGACCACCCTCCCCGGCCAGCACCCGCGGCCGACGCTGAGCCGGCACGTCGCAACTCACCGCGTCCCGGCCGGTGGCCGCCCGCATGACGCTGAACCCGCCCACGAACCGCTCACCCCGGGGCAGGGCCGCAACAATCTTCTCTTCCAGATCGGGCCACATGACTCAGTTCTCCTCACGGGGCCGCTCGCGGCCGTTCTCGGTGGGCGACAGGGGGCTGTCTACGGAAAAGGGACCTTTTCGGTGAGCGAGCCGGGGAAGAAACGACGGAAATGCCCTGCGTCCGGCCCATCCGTCTCCTTGGACGGGCGCCGCATCCGACCGTACGACGGGCCGTTTCGCCTGCGGCGCATCGCACCTTTCCCGGACGGACACCTCAGCCGAAAAGGGAATCCGACGCTACCGAGATGCGTTCGCACGCCGAAGAAACTTCGACGGAAAAAGTGCCGCTCGCGGCATCGGCAGTGAGAGTGAAGGAATACCCTGAGGACCGCTCGGCCGCGGCCTCCCCGGCCCGGGCCCGCAAGCCCGCGCCGTGGTCGGCCGGCTCGACCTGCCAGCCCTGCGAGGAAAAGGCGGAGTCGATGCGGGAGAGCGCGGAAGCCAGGTCCGCAGGAGGCACGTCCTCCAGGCGCCAACCGTGCCGAGCCGAACACGCCGAGCGCAGTCCCTTGCTCCAGCACGCCTCACAGGTGACCGAGGTGGTCTGCTCGCCACCGACCATACGAGCACGCAGCGCGACGGCGTCCAGCAGACGGCTGGAATGCCAGAACAGCTCCTGCTGCACTGCCGCGTCCGGCTCGGCCGCCGCCACCGGTGCGCTCTGCCGCATGGCCCGGTAGTCCTCGATCTCCTGGTCGGTTCCCCAGTCGACGGTCTTGAGGATTTCGGCGAAGAGTTCGGAATGCAGCTCCCAGGCTTCCGGGGACGGGCAGTCGAGGCTGAAGACGAGCATGTCCCGGGTTCCGGGAAGGGGGATGTACACCTGGATCTGTGACTGCTGGACCGGCAGCTCCTGGCCGGTGGGCGACCACTCACCGTTGATGAGGAAAGCCATGGAGCCGATACGGGTCAGGGCGGGCCCGCACGGCAGCTCGACGGTCCGGTACTCGTCGTCCGGGTGCTTGCGTTCCAACAGCTCCCGGGTGACACGCAGCAGTTCCTCGTCGTCCGTGCTGTCGTGCTCGACCTGGCTGACCATGATGGTGGAGGCCGAGGGACGCTCGTCCACGTCCAGGAAGCACAGCCCGGCGTAGATGACGTCGGCCTCGATCATCGCTTCCAGCTGGGCGCCGATCCCCAGCGCGAACCGGTACTGGTCCTCCGCCGAGTGCTCCGGCATCAGTTCGGTGGCCAGTGCGTGCAGGCGTTCGGCCGCGGCGTCGGCGTCCGGGGCGTCGACCGGCAGCTCGTGGACGAACGGCGGCATGATCCAGCCGATGTGCAACCGTGAGCGAGGCCGGACCGGACTCGGTGCCATCTGGTCGCTCGTGCTTTCCGGCGGTGCCGGTGCCTGTGACATGCGTGCGTTCCCTCGTTGTCAGGCCGCGAGAGTCTGGTGGAACTTCGCTCCGGAGGCCGCCTGTTCCTGTCCGGACGGGCGGTGGTCCTGCCCGTGGAGGAACGAACCGCCCTTGATGCCGAGCTGAATGCCGTGAATAGCGCCGTCGGAGAGCTGTACTCCCCCGAACGCCTTGCCCAGCCCGGCGTTGATCATCTTCATGCTGGAAGGCTTGGCCAGGCCGTCGTTGATGCCGGCGGGAGTCTCCCTGAGAATGTTCTTGACGTTGCCCAGGCCCTTCACCGCGCCCCCCACCTTCGTGCCCAACTTGGCCGCGGCCCCCGCTTCCTTGAAGCCGGCGGTCGCGACCTTGATCGCGCCACCGAACCCGGGGAGCACGCCGAGAGCGTCCAGGCCGATCTTCCAGCCCGGCGTGCCGTTGCCGCGGGCGTTGCCCATCCAGTGGCCTGCCATCGCACCGGCCGCACACACAACCGACGCGCCACCCAGAAGGGCGGACGCCGCCTGACCGACCACGGGGATCACGTTGACCGCCAGCGCGGCGGCCGCCAGGCCCGCGGAGATGTTGGACAGCAGATCCGCATGCTCCACCAACCAGTCCTTGAACCCCCGCCACGCGCTCTTGAGGCCGTCGATGGCGCGGTTCCACCAGTGGATGTCCGGCGGGTGGTTCTCCGAGGCCTTGAGGATGGCGCGTTCGGCCTCGCCGGCGCGGTCCTTCCACTGGGCGTGGATGCGTTCCGCCTCGCGGACCAGCTCGTCGAGCTTGTCCTGGGAGGTGTTGGCCTTGTCGCGGGCCGCGTCCATCGTGTCGTCGATCTTCTTGGCCTCGGCCGCTTCCATCGGCCGGCCGAAGTACGGCTGGTACTTGCGGTACAGCTCGTTGAAGTGCTCGCGGTCGGCGTCCGCCTGCTTGCGGGCCGGGGCGGCCTCCGCCTCGATCTTTCCGGCCTTGTCCTGGAAGGACTGGAGGTGGGTGTGCCAGCCGCGCAGCGCCTTCGCGCAGTCGTGCATGGACTCGCTGCCCTGCTTGAGGTACTTGGGCAGTTCGCCGAGCTTCTTGGCGAAGTTCTGCGCCGCCTCGCCCTCCCACGCGCCGTCGCTCTTGCCGACGGACTTGAGCAGCTGGTCGAGCTCGTCGAGTTCGTCACCGACGGATTTGACGTCGGACGCCAGCGCCTGGATCGCGTGCAGGTCTCCCTTGGCCGGATTGAAGCCGACGCCGGGCCACGCCGAGTCGTCCTCGATGAACATGCTTCGCCAGGACATGCGATTCCCCCTGGGTGAAAGATTCGGTACAGGCCGGTCGGGCGGCTACTTGCCGCTGAGCATCTTGCGGTTTTCCTCTTCACCGGCTTTGTAGGCGTCCAGCGTCGCCTTGAGGCGTTCGTGGATGTCCTTGGCGGCGTCCGCGATGCGCTTGATGCCGTCGCCCCACTGGCCCTGGAACTCGTCGCAGGCGTCGTCCAGGCCGTCGGTCCCCAGCGCCTTCGGGCCCACCTTGTTCAGGCGCTTCTGGGCGTCCCGCATGCGGTCGTCGGCGTCCGAGAGCTTGGTGAGCATCTTCTCTACGCGCGCGACGTCGATCCGGAAGTCATTCGCCATGTCGCGGTCTCTCCCCCGTGGAGTGCAGCTGTTTCAGCCGGGTCTTTTCCTGAATGCCGTAGGGAGAGGTTACGGCGTCCGCGTGGCGGATATCGAGGCGGGGCGGGGGAGATGCTGTACAGGAAAGCGAGGTGATGGTAGCGCGTGGTGGTATGTGATCTGGTTATAGGAAAGCAAAGGAAATGGAAATAGTGACGCGCATGGCGTGAGGAAATCAGCTGACTTTATGGAGAGTGTTGGCGAGTGTCGCGCGAAGGGGGGAATGGGGTATTTGGAGGAGAGTGATCGGGTTGCCGCGCCATGCGGCGGACCGGGGCCGCGAGTGCCTGCGGAGGCATGCGGAGATGCGCGCAGGGCTGTCCACGGGTTGCGGGGAGGAGCGGGGCCGGCGCGAGCGGGGCCGGCGGAGAGGGCGCCGTGCCGTGTGCTCAGGAGCGGCGGTGGCCTATCAGGCGGGGCTTGGGTTCGAGGCCGTCGAGGCCGTGCCAGGCGAGGTTGACCAGGTGGGCGGCCACCTCGGGCTTCTTGGGTTTGCGGACGTCGAGCCACCACTGCCCGGTGAGGGCGACCATGCCGACCAGGGCCTGGGCGTACAGGGGCGCCAGTTTCGGGTCGAAGCCGCGGGCCTTGAACTCCAGGCCGAGGATGTCTTCGACCTGGGTGGCGATGTCGCTGATCAGGGACGCGAAGGTGCCGGTGGACTGGGCCACGGGGGAGTCGCGGACCAGGATGCGGAAGCCGTCGGTGTAGGTCTCGATGTAGTCCAGGAGGGCGAACGCGGCCTGTTCGAGGAGTTCGCGGGGGTGGCCGGCGGTCAGGGCACCGGTGACCATGTCCAGCAGCTGGCGCATCTCGCGGTCCACCACGACCGCGTACAGCCCTTCCTTGCCGCCGAAGTGCTCGTAGACGACCGGTTTGGAGACACCGGCCTTGGCGGCGATCTCCTCGACCGAGGTGCCCTCGAAGCCGCGCTCCGCGAACAGGGCGCGACCGATGTCGAGCAGCTGCTCACGGCGCTGGGCGCCCGTCATCCGCACCCTGCGGGTGCGTCGGGTGCCCGCGCCGGAGGGGGCCTTGCCCTGATTGTCGTTCACGCTGCTGCCGTCGATCGCCACCCGTCCATCATGCCTTCCCCGGCCGTCACCGCCCGGCCGCCCCGCTCGCGGCCTCGTCCAGGCGCTTGGCGTCCAGACGCGAGGCGTTCGGCCAGCGCACGTCGTACGCCCAGCCGGCCTTCTCGAACCAGCGGATCAGGCGCGCGCTGGAGTCGAGCTGCCCCTTCATGACGCCGTGCCGCGCGCACGTCGGGTCGGCGTGGTGCAGGTTGTGCCAGGACTCACCGCAGGAGAGCACCGCCAGCCACCAGACGTTGCCGGAGCGGTCGCGGGACCTGAACGGGCGCTTGCCGACCGCGTGGCAGATGGAGTTGATGGACCACGTGACGTGGTGCAGCAGGCCGACACGGACCAGGGAGCCCCAGAAGAACGCGGTGGCCGCGCCCTGCCAGGACCACGTGACCAGACCGCCGATCAGGGGCGGGGTGAGCAGGGAGACGACCGTCCACAGGACGAACTGGCGGGAGACGCGGCGGATCGCGTCGTCCTTGATCAGGTCGGGCGCGTACTTGTGCTGCGGAGTCTGCTCCTCGTCGAACATCCAGCCGATGTGTGCCCACCACAGGCCCTTCATGAGCGCCGGCACCGTCTCGCCGTACCGCCAGGGGGAGTGCGGGTCGCCCTCGGCGTCGGAGTACTTGTGGTGCTTGCGGTGGTCGGCCACCCAGCGCACCAGCGGCCCCTCGACCGCCATCGAACCCATGATCGCCAGCGCGATCCGCAGCGGGCGCTTCGCCTTGAAGGCGCCGTGGGTGAAGTAACGGTGGAAGCCGATGGTGATGCCGTGGCAGCCGATGAAGTACATCGCCGCCATCAGCGCCAGGTCGAGCCAGCTGACCCCCCAGCCCCAGGCCAGCGGCACCGCGGCCACCAGCGCCACGAAGGGCAGGGTGATGAACAGCAGCAGGGTGATCTGTTCGACCGAGCGTTTGCTGTCGCTGCCGAGCGTCGCGGACGGCAGCGGGGTTCCGGCGGGTTTGGCAGTCTCTTCGATCACTTCGGGGCTAGCGGTCATGTGGTGTCCCTCGTCGGGGGCTCGGGGGCACGGTTACGGCTACGGGACCGTAACCTACGGTCTCGTAAGTATGGCAGCGGCACCCGCACGGACAAGGGTCCGACAGGTCGGTAACGGGTGACCGAATTGCGGCAGAACACGGCAGGGAAGCGGTAAAGAAGCCGTGCAAGTTCCGTCACACCTGGACGACGACCAGGTGTGAGCGTCACCCGGATCAGGTAGGTGCCCACAGAACGGACAGGGAGATCCGCCGACGCCGCGGAGACCTATCCTGGGGAACGTCGGACAGCGCGGTCCGCGAACCGCCCCCAGCAGCCGCCGGGGGCACCCCCGGCACCCGCCGGGGAGCACCCCTGCCAGCGCCCGGACGTGCTCAGATCACGAAGATCACTGCAAGGAGCCGCACCTGTGAGCAGTGCCGACATCACCCCCGCCGCGAACGACGAGCCCACCGGCGCCACCCCCGCCCCGGCCGCCGCCGACGCCGTACGCGACAACGGGGCCCTGCGCGCCGACATCCGCCGCCTCGGCGACCTCCTCGGCGAGACCCTCGTCCGCCAGGAAGGCCAGGAGCTGCTGGACCTCGTCGAACAGGTCCGCGCCCTGACCCGCTCCGACGGCGAGGCCGCCGCCCGGCTCCTCGGCGAGACCGACCTGGCCACCGCCGCCAAGCTGGTCCGCGCCTTCTCCACCTACTTCCACCTCGCCAACGTCACCGAGCAGGTCCACCGCGGCCGCGAACTGCGCGCCCGGCGCGCCGCCGAAGGCGGCATCCTCGCCCGCACCGCCGACATGCTCAAGGACGCCGACCCCGAGCACCTGCGCGCCACCGCCGCCAACCTCGGCGTACGGCCCGTCTTCACCGCCCACCCCACCGAAGCCGCCCGCCGCTCCGTCCTCACCAAGCTCCGCAAGGTCGCCGAACTCCTCGACCGCACGGACACCACCGAACGCCGCCGCGCCGACCTGCGCCTCGCCGAGAACATCGACCTCATCTGGCAGACCGACGAGCTGCGCGTCGCCCGCCCGGAGCCCACCGACGAGGCCCGCAACGCCATCTACTACCTCGACGAACTCGGCCGCGGCGCCGTCGGCGACGTCCTCGAAGACCTCGCCGCCGAACTGGAACGTGCCGGCGCCCAGCTCCCGCCCGGCACCCGCCCCCTGACCTTCGGCACCTGGATCGGCGGCGACCGCGACGGCAACCCCAACGTCACCCCGCAGGTCACCTGGGACGTCCTGATCCTCCAGCACGAACACGGCATCACCGACGCCCTCGAACACATCGACGAGCTGCGCGGCGCCCTGTCCAACTCCATCCGCAACTGCGGCGCCACCGACGAACTCCTCGCCTCCCTCCAGCAGGACCTCGACGCGCTCCCCGAGATCAGCCCCCGCTACAAGCGGCTGAACGCCGAGGAGCCGTACCGCCTCAAGGCCACCTGTATCCGCCAGAAGCTCGTCAACACCCGCGAACGCCTGGCCAACGACACCCCCCACGTCCCCGGCCGCGACTACCTCGGCACCGAGGGACTCATCGAGGACCTCACCCTCATCCAGACCTCCCTGCGCGAGCACCGCGGCGGCCTCGTCGCCGACGGCCGCCTGGAACGCACGATCCGTACGATCTCCGCCTTCGGCCTCCAGCTCGCCACCATGGACGTCCGCGAACACGCCGACGCCCACCACCACGCCCTCGGCCAGCTCTTCGACCGCCTCGGCGAGGAATCCTGGCGCTACACCGACATGCCGCGCGACTACCGCCGCAAGCTCCTCGCCAAGGAACTGCGCTCGCGCCGCCCCCTCGCCCCCAGCCCCGCCCCCCTCGACGAGGCCGGCGCCAAGACCCTCGGCGTCTTCCGCACCATCCTCAAGGCCAAGGAGACCTTCGGCCCCGAGGTCGTCGAGTCCTACATCATCTCCATGTGCCAGGGCTCCGACGACGTCTTCGCCGCCACCGTCCTGGCCCGCGAGGCCGGCCTCATCGACCTGCACGCCGGCTGGGCCAAGATCGGCATCGTGCCGCTCCTGGAGACCACCGACGAGCTGAAGATCGCCGACCAGCTGCTGGACGAGATGCTCGCCGACCCCTCCTACCGGCGCCTGGTCGCCCTGCGCGGCGACGTCCAGGAGGTCATGCTCGGCTACTCCGACTCCTCCAAGTTCGGCGGCATCACCACCAGCCAGTGGGAGATCCACCGCGCCCAGCGCCTGCTGCGCGACGTCGCCCACCGGCACGGCGTACGCCTGCGCCTCTTCCACGGCCGCGGCGGCACCGTCGGCCGCGGCGGCGGCCCCTCCCACGACGCGATCCTCGCCCAGCCCTACGGCACCCTCGAAGGCGAGATCAAGGTCACCGAACAGGGCGAGGTCATCTCCGACAAGTACCTGGTCCCCTCCCTCGCCCGGGAGAACCTGGAACTCACCGTCGCCGCCACCCTCCAGGCCTCCGCGCTGCACACCGCGCCCCGCCAGTCCGACGAGGCGCTCGCCCGCTGGGACGCCGCCATGGAGACCGTCTCCGACGCCGCCCACGGCGCGTACCGGCGGCTCGTCGAGGACCCCGACCTGCCCGCGTACTTCTTCGCGTCCACGCCGGTCGACCAGCTCGCCGAACTCCACCTCGGCTCCCGGCCCTCCCGCCGGCCCGACTCCGGCGCCGGCCTCGACGGGCTGCGCGCCATCCCGTGGGTCTTCGGCTGGACCCAGTCCCGGCAGATCGTCCCCGGCTGGTACGGCGTCGGTACGGGCCTGAAGGCCGCCCGCGAGGCCGGACTCGACGTCGTCCTCGACGAGATGCACGAGCACTGGCACTTCTTCCGCAACTTCCTGTCCAACGTCGAGATGACGCTGGCCAAGACCGACCTGCGGATCGCCCGGCACTACGTCGACACCCTCGTGCCCGACGAGCTCAAGCACGTCTTCGACACGATCAAGGCCGAGCACGAACTGACCGTGCAGGAAGTCCTGCGGATCACGGGCGAGACGGAACTGCTCGACTCCAACCCCGTGCTGAAGCAGACGTTCCACATCCGGGACGCGTACCTGGACCCGATCTCGTACCTCCAGGTCACCCTGCTCCACCGGCAGCGGGCCGCGGCGGAACGCGGGGAAGAGGCCGATCCGGTACTGGCACGGGCGCTGCTGCTCACGGTCAATGGGGTGGCGGCGGGGCTGCGCAACACGGGGTGACCTGGCGGTCGGCCGGGTGGGGGGCCGGCTGCTGCGCGCCGGGTCGGCTTTGTCCTCAAGCGCCG
>NZ_JBFAUH010000021.1:0-152593 GCF_040679095.1 Streptomyces sp. NPDC052496 | reverse complement strand
GCCGGACGGGCTTGGTTTGGCTGGGCTTGGTTCGGCTTGCTCGGGCTGTCGGCGCGCGGGTCAGTGAGTGTCCTCAAGCGCCGGACGGGCTTGATTTGGCTGGGCTTGGTTCGGCTCGGCTCGGCGTCGGGCGGCGGTTACCGATTGTCCTCAAGCGCCGGACGGGCTTGGTTTGGCTGGGCTTGGTTCGGCTTGCTCGGGCTGTCGGCGCGCGGGTCAGTGAGTGTCCTCAAGCGCCGGACGGGCTTGATTCTGCTGGGCTTGGTGTGGCTGGGCCGGCGGGTAATCGGTTGTTTCCGTCCGGCGGGTCCGTTTGGATTGTCGGCCGGGGCTTTTGTCCCGGCCGGTGGTCGTTCGGGGGTGGGCGGGCATGGATGAGGAGAGCTGGCTGGCCTCGCTGCGGCCGTCTCGGGTGCGTGAGGTGCAGGCGGGGCGGCTGGGGTGGACTGCCGTGGACCTGCTGGACGTCGAGGACGGGCACGGGCGGCCCCTGCGGGACGCCCTGGAGAGCTTCGGGGTGCGGGTGAACTACCTGCCCATCGGGCAGCCCCGGCACTTCGTCGCCGCCCTCGACGGGAGCCGGACCGTCGCGCCGTACGTCATCCTGGCCTGCCACGGCGACGAAGGGCGCATCCTGATGGAGGGACTCGCCCCCGAAATCGCCGCCTACCAGCCGTTCAACGACTCCGCCGGACCCGACGACGTACGCGTCCACGTCCGCCTGCCGGGCAGCGTCGTCATCGTCAACGGCTGCGACACCGGCGACCCGGCCCTGGCCGACGCCTTCCTCGACGCCGGCGCGAGCGCGTACATCGCACCGCGCGGCGCGCCGTTCGGCTACGCCAGCGTCTTCGCCCCGCTGTTCCTGTTCTACGAGCTCACCGAGGAGCGCACCCTCACCGAAGCCGTCACCCGGCTGCGCGCCCACGACGACGAGCTCGGCATGTGGGAGATGTGGCAGCGGCGCTGAGCCCCGCGCAAGGGCCCGTACGCCTACAACGCCGCGAACGTGGCGCCCAGCAGCACGGCCCCCAGCAACCCCATCACCCACGCCGTACGCCGCAGCTTCATCCCGCCCGCCACCACCAGCGCCGCCAGCAGCAGCGAACCCGCGAACGGCACCCACGCGTGCAGAATGCCGCCCGGACCGGTCCGGACGGCGCGGTCGGTGCCGGGCTTGAGCACCACCTCGACCTGCTCGCCCTCGCCGGGCGCGGCCGCGGCCGCCAGCGACACCCCCGCCCGGCGCCGGCCGTCGCCCCCCGAGGACGTGTACGGCCCCGTGCACCGGTCGTCACGGCAGTCCGCCACCGTCATCGTGCCGCGCTCGCGCCCCTTCACGAGCATCGCGTACTGCGCCGTGTGCCACGACGTCCACACGCCCGCCACCAGCAGCAACAGCGCCAGCGCTGCCATCAGGCCCATCCGGGCGACCAGCAGCAGCCCGTAGGCGCTCTCCCCGAGCCGACGGGTGCGGCTGCGCTTCTTGACCGTACGGGTGCGCGACGTGGTGCGCGGGCTGCTCTTGGGCATGGCGGCGATCCTTGGGCATGTGACTGTCCGCGGTCAACCTGAGTCCGGCCCGGTCACACCCGCCCCGCACGCACCGCCACCCGCCGTCACGAGTTGTACGTACTCTGCGCCCGCTCCAGACCGTCCACGATCAGACCCTCCACCGCGTCCGCCGCCCGGTCCACGAAGTAGTCCAGCTCCTTGCGCTCCGCACCCGAGAAATCCTTCAGGACGAAGTCCGCCACCTGCATACGGCCCGGAGGACGGCCGATACCGAAACGCACCCGGTGGTACTCCGCACCCAGCGACTTCGTGATCGACTTCAGCCCGTTGTGCCCGTTGTCACCGCCGCCCAGCTTCAGCCGCAGCGCCCCGTAATCGATGTCCAGCTCGTCGTGCACCGCGATGATGTTCGCCACCGGAACCTTGTAGAAGTCCCGCAGCGCCGTCACCGGACCGCCCGACAGATTCATGAACGTCATCGGCTTCGCGACCACCACACGCCGGCTCCCCGGCCCCGGCGGACCGATCCGGCCCTCCACGACCTGCGCCCGCGCCTTGTGCGCCTTGAAACGCCCGCGCATCCGCTCCGCGAGCAGATCCGCCACCATGAACCCCACGTTGTGGCGGTTGGCCGCGTACTCAGCGCCAGGATTGCCCAGCCCCGCCACCAGCCAGGGCCCCTCGGCCTCCGTCGTCATCCTCATGTCTCCTTGCAGCAGCCCGACCGGCCGACCCCGTGAAACGGCTCAACCGCCGCCCCGCACACAGGGTGCGGGGCGGCGGTTGGCAGCGACCCGAGCCGTGCCGGCGCGGGTCACGAAAGCGATCAGGCCTCGGCGGACTCGTCGCCCTCGGCCGCCGCCGGCGCCTCGGCCTGCGCCGCGACGACCTGGAGCACCACGGTCTCCTCGTCGATCGCCAGCGTCGAACCGGTCGGCAGGGTGATGTCCTTGGCGTGCACCGAGTCACCGGCGTCCAGGCCCGCCACGGAGACGGTCACCGACTCCGGGATGTGGGTGGCCTCGGCCTCCAGCGGCAGGGTGTTCAGCAGGTGCTCCAGCAGGTTGGCACCCGGCGCCAGGTCGCCCTCGACGTGGATCGGCACCTCGACGGTGACCTTCTCACCCTTGCGCACGGCCAGGAAGTCCACGTGCACCAGGAAGCCACGGATGGCCTCACGCTGCACGGCCTTCGGGATGACCAGCATGCTCTCGCCGTCCATCTCCAGACGGATCAGCGCGTTCGGGGTCTTCAGGGCCATCATCAGCGCGTGGTTGTGGATGGCGACGTGCTTCGGGGCGTCACCGTGGCCGTAGATCACGGCGGGAACCATGTCCTCGCGGCGCGAACGGCGGGCGGCACCCTTACCGAAATCGGTACGGATCTTGGCTTCGAGCTTGACCTCGGCCATGGCGGCACTCCTCGTAGTCGGTGCGGTCGACGGACGACCGGACGGATCTGTGGGGCGTCACCCGGCCCACGACAGACCTGCTACGAAGAGCGCGTCGATAACGGACCGCCGCACCACAGAAAAGTGCGGCCTCCCTCGCCGAGCAACTCCACGAGTCTACCCGGCGGGGAGGCCGCCCCCAAAGTCGATCTCCGTGCGCCCTGCGGGCTACGGAATCCGGCTCACTGCTCCTCGAAGAGGCTGGTCACCGAACCGTCCTCGAACACCTCACGGATCGCCCGGGCGATCGTCGGCGCCATCGACAGCACCGTGATCTTGTCCAGCTCCAGCTCGGACGGGGTGGGCAGGGTGTTGGTGAAGACGAACTCGCTGACCTTGGAGTTCTTCAGGCGGTCCGCGGCCGGGCCGGACAGGATGCCGTGCGTGGCCGTCACGATGACGTCCGCCGCGCCGTTGGCGAACAGCGCCTCCGCCGCGGCGCAGATCGTGCCACCGGTGTCGATCATGTCGTCGACCAGGACACAGACCCGGTCCTTCACGTCACCGACGACCTCGTGGACGGTGACCTGGTTCGCCACGTCCTTGTCCCGGCGCTTGTGCACGATCGCCAGCGGCGCGTCCAGCCGGTCGCACCAGCGGTCCGCGACCCGCACCCGGCCCGCGTCCGGCGAGACCACCGTCAGCTTCTCGCGGTCCACCTTGGCGCCCACGTAGTCCGCGAGGACCGGCAGCGCGAACAGGTGGTCCACCGGGCCGTCGAAGAAGCCCTGGATCTGGTCGGTGTGCAGGTCGACCGTGACGATCCGGTCGGCGCCCGCGCACTTCAGCAGATCCGCGATCAGGCGGGCCGAGATCGGCTCGCGGCCGCGGTGCTTCTTGTCCTGGCGGGCGTACCCGTACGACGGGATGACCACGGTGATGCTCCGGGCCGAGGCCCGCTTGAGCGCATCGATCATGATCAACTGTTCCATGATCCACTTATTGATGGGAGCCGTGTGGCTCTGCATCAAGAAGCAGTCCGCACCACGCGCCGACTCCTGGTAACGGACATAGATCTCTCCGTTGGCGAAGTCGAACGCCTTGGTCGGGACCAGCCCGACACCCAGCTGGTGGGCGACCTCCTCAGCCAGCTCGGGGTGGGCGCGGCCGGAGAAGAGCATCAGCTTCTTCTCGCCGGTCGTCTTGATCCCGGTCACAGCAAATCTCCTCGAATCCTGTTTGCGTGCACTTATCACGGTACGCCCCGCACGGCGCACCCGAGCACGATCACTGCTCGCCGACGGACTCCTGGCCAGCAGCAGACGCAGCCTGCGCGGCGGCGCTTCCGGGACGCTTACGAGCGACCCAACCCTCGATATTCCGCTGCTGGCCGCGCGCGACCGCCAGCGAACCCGGGGGCACATCCTTGGTGATGACCGAGCCGGCAGCGGTGTACGCGCCGTCCCCGACCGTGACAGGAGCCACAAACATGTTGTCCGAGCCGGTCTTGCAGTGCGACCCGATCGTCGTGTGGTGCTTCGCCTCGCCGTCGTAGTTCACGAACACGCTCGCCGCACCGATGTTGCTGAACTCACCGATCGTCGCGTCACCCACGTACGACAGGTGCGGCACCTTCGTGCCCTCACCGATCTTCGCGTTCTTCATCTCCACGTACGTACCGGCCTTCGACTTCGGCCCCAGATCCGTACCCGGACGCAGATACGCGTACGGCCCCACACTCGCACCCGGACCGACCTTCGCACCGTCCGCGACCGTGAACGACACCGACGCGCCCGCGCCGACCGACGTGTCCTTCAGCCGCGAATTCGGGCCCACCTCGGCGTGCGCGGCGACGTGCGTGCCACCCAGCAGCTGCGTACCCGGATGCACCGTCGCGTCCGCCTCGAACGTCACCGACACGTCCACCCACGTCGTCGCCGGATCCACGACCGTCACACCGTCCAGCATCGCGCGGTGCAGCAGCCGCTCGTTCAGCAGCCGGCGCGCCTCCGCGAGCTGCACCCGGTTGTTGATCCCCAGGATCTCCCGGTGGTCGTCCGCCACCGCGGCACCGACCCGGTGCCCGGCCTCCCGCAGGATCCCCAGCACGTCCGTGAGGTACTCCTCACCCTGGCTGTTGTCCGTACGCACCTTGCCCAGCGCGTCGGTCAGCAGCTGCGCGTCGAACGCGAACACCCCGGAGTTGATCTCCCGGATCGCGCGCTGCGCGTCCGTGGCGTCCTTGTGCTCGACGATCTCGGTCACCGCGCCGGTGTTCTCGTCCCGCACGATCCGGCCGTACCCGGTCGAGTCCGGGACCTCCGCCGACAGCACGGTGACGGCGTTGCCGTCCGCGGCGTGCGTGTCACCGAGCTTCTTGAGGGTGTCGCCGGTCAGCAGCGGGGTGTCACCGCACACGACGATCACCGTGCCGTCGAGGGTGACACCGCTGTTGCCCAGCTCCTCCAGGCCCATCCGGACAGCGTGACCGGTGCCGTTCTGCTCGTGCTGGATCGCGGTGCGCACCTCCGGGTCGATCTCGGCGAGATGCCCGCCGACCTGCTCACGGGCGTGACCCACGACCACCACCAGGTGCTCGGGATCCAGCTCACGGGAGGCGGCGACGACGTGCCCCACGAGGGAGCGGCCGCAGATCGCGTGCAGAACCTTCGGGGTCGTCGACTTCATGCGGGTGCCCTCACCCGCTGCGAGAACGACGACGGCGGCCGGGCGGTTGGCGCTCACGGGGATGCCCTTCGGCTTCTTCGGGTGGTGGACACCCGAAGGATACCGGTGCGCTTTGCGGCCGAAACGCGGGCGGGCCCCGACCGGAGGTCGGGATCCGAACTTGGCATGGCTCCCGGGGGAGGACTCGAACCCCCATCTGCTGAACCAAAATCAGCGGTCTTGCCCTTAGACGACCCGGGATTACCCTTATGTCCGGTTCGCCTCCTGGCTGCTGCGGACGCCCCCTACTATGCCGTACCACCAGCCTTCAATGCGACGGTAGAGGTCCGCACTTTGCCGCACACGCACCACGAGGCAGCCGTGGTAACCCTCTCCCACGTTCTTGCGGACGGTCCTGGGGTTGTGCTTTTTCAACGTCGTCCTGGCGAAGTCGGCGACGTCGACACCGACGAGACGCGCCCAGTACTGCTCGGCTGCGGTCACGTCGGCCGACTCGTGGATGTGAACGCGGAACTGCAGGCGCTCCGGCGCGACATCCAGCAAGGCGAGCCAGGCGAGGAAGAGCTGGATCATGCCGGGGTCGCTGTTGGTGAAAGTGACGCGTTCCTGAGGGCTGTGAGGCTTGCTCTTGGTGCCTTCCGACCAGTAGAGCCCCACCCCGGTGACGAACAGATCGCGGTCGCTCATGCCGCCGATCTGGCCGGCGGCTTCGCGCTTCGTGCGCTGCCGTTCCTCGTCGCGGCGGCGCAGCGTTTCCTCCCAGCCGCGTTTCGCGATGGCGGACGCCTGCTCGCGGGTGCGCCTGGGCGGCCTGGGCATGTCTCGCACCCAGAGGGAGATGGAGCTCTTCGACACCCCCAGCTCCATCTGGATCGCGTCGTACGTCATGCCCTGCCCCCGCAGCTCCCGCGCCCTCGCCCGCGCCCCGTCCTTCGCGTTCGGGCGGCGGGTCCAGTCCGGGGGTGGTTCGCCTTCCAGGAGGCGGTTGAGGATGTCGTTGTTGTGGACGTGCAGGCGGTCGCGGATCTGGCGGCGGCTGAGGCCGGCGCGGCGGAGGGTGGCGGCCTGGTCGCGCAGGGACTCGAAGTCCGCTCGGGTGTGGTGGTGCATACGGTCAGCTTCGGACCGGCAGGGGTGCGCGAGGGTCGAAAATTCGGGCGATTCAACAGTTCGAGGGGAAGTATTCCGGTACTGGCCCGTAACGGTGCACTCGCGTGCAGAGCGCTCGACGGAACATCGTGTGCGGGCGCCCGTAGGCTGGTTGGTATGACCGCAACGGGGGCAATCGAAGCAACGGGTGCGAGGGACGCGCCCGCCGGGCCGTGGTGGTGGCCGCGGCGGCGCAGCGCCGTGCTGGACGTGTCGCTGGCCGTCGTCTCGACGCTGGAGACCCTGTTCGAGGGGCTGGACTTCGCGCACGACGCGGGGCTGCCGTCGTGGGCCGGGCTGCTGCTCGGGCTGGTCGTGGGCCCGGTGCTGGTGTTGCGGCGCCGCTGGCCGGTGGCTGTGGTGCTGGTGTCGGTGGCGGTGACGCCGACGCAGATGGGTGCGCTGCTGAGCGTGGTCGGACTGTATTCGCTGGCGGTCTCGGACGCGCCGCGGCGAGTGATCGGCCTGCTGGCCGGGATGTCGCTGATCGGGACGCTGGTGTCCAGTTTCTTCACCATCCGGCAGGACGTGGGCGGCGAGCCGGATTTCCAGCCGCCGACGTGGTTCGTGCTGGTGATGGCGGTGGCGGTGGCGCTGGTGGTGACGGCGCCGCCGGTGTTGTGGGGGCTGTACGTGGGGGCCCGGCGTCGGCTGGTGGAGAGTCTGCGGGAGCGGGCGGACGGGCTGGAGCGGGAGCTGTCGCTGCTGGCGGACCGTGCGGAGGAGCGTGCGGAGTGGGCGCGTAACGAGGAGCGGACGCGGATCGCGCGGGAGATGCACGACGTGGTGGCGCACCGGGTGAGTCTGATGGTGGTGCATGCGGCGGCGTTGCAGGCGGTGGCGTTGAAGGATCCGGAGAAGGCGTCGCGGAATGCCGCGTTGGTGGGGGACATGGGCCGGCAGGCGTTGACGGAGCTGCGGGAGATGCTGGGGGTGCTGCGGACGGCGGAGGGGGCGTCGGGGCGGTCGTCGGCGCCGGTGTCGGACGAGCCGGAGCGGCTGGTGGCGGTGGCGTCGAAGGTGAAGTCGGCGGCGGAGGCCGCGGGGGCCGGGGCGAGGGGTTCCGGGGTGCGGTCCGAGGTGTCGGTGCAGGTGGCGGAGGCCGGGGTGGGGGCCGGCGGTGAGGTGCGGGCCGGTGCCGCGGTGGTGACGGCGGAGGCGGAGGGTGAGGGGCCTTCGCTGGTGGAGCTGGGGGATCTGGTGGGGCAGTCGCGGGCGGCGGGGATGGCGGTGGAGCTGTCGGTGGACGGTGTGGCGGGGGAGGGCGGCTATCCGTCGGGGGTGGAGCAGACGGTGTACCGGGTGGTGCAGGAGGCGCTGACGAACGTGCACAAGCACGCGCCGGGTGCGGAGGCGCGGGTGCGGCTGGCGCATCGTGAGGGTGAGGTGGCGGTGCAGGTGGAGAACGGTCCGTCGGAGCGGGGTGCGGCGGGTGTGGGGTTGCCGAGCGGGGGCAATGGTCTGGTCGGTATGCGGGAGCGGGTGACCGGGCTGGGTGGGGTGTTCGTGTCGGGGCCTACGGAGGCGGGTGGTTTCCGGGTGTCGGCGGTGCTGCCGGGGCGTCGGGGGCAGTAGAGGCGGCAGGCGCAGCGGGGCAGCGGGGGCGAGGGTAAGGGCGGAGGCGGTTCAGTCCTCCGGTGTGGCTGCCGGGGTGGCTGCCGGGGTGAGGCGGGTGGGGCGGATGCCGAGGACGAGGGTGTTCAGGGCCTGGTCGATGTCGGGGCCGAGGTACCAGTCGCCGGTGTGGTCGAGGCTGTAGACGCGGCCTTCGGCGTCGATGGCGAGGACGGCCTGGCCGCCGGCTTCCTGGCCGAGCGGTGCGACGTGGGTCTCCAGGGCGCGGCCGAGGTCGCCGAGGGTGCGGGCGAGGTGGAGGCCGTGGAGGGGGTCGAGGGTGAAGGGGGTGGGGGCGATGTGGCGTCCGGGGCCGGTGGGGACGATGTCCAGGCCGCCGAATTCGGCCCAGGCCTCGACGGCGGCGGGGAAGACGGTGTGGCGGTGCCCGGCGGGTGAGGTGTGGGCGCGCAGGGCGTCGGCCCAGCGTTCGGCCTGCTGTATGTCCCAGCGGCCGGTGCGCCAGCCGGCGTCCTGGAGGGCGGCGTCGACGGCGACCGGGAAGCGGGTGGCCGAGGTCCGGTCGTAGGAGTCGTAGACCGGGGCGACGGGCGCGGCGGTGGCCGGGGCGGTGGAGTCCGCGGACGGTGCGGTGGGGGGCATGGTGCTGGTCAGCTCCCTGCGTGCGTACCGATGGGCATGACGCCGAAGAAGGCGAGGAGGGCGTCGCAGGAGCGACAGGGGGGAGCGTAGCTGCCGTGCAGGGGGTCGCCGTCCTCGCGGATGTGGCGGGCGGTGATTTTGGAGTGTTTCAGTGAGCGGCGGGCTTCGCCGTTGGTGAGGGGTTTGCGGGAGGCGCGTTTGCCGCGGTTGGCCTCGACGGCGGTGAGGTGTCGGCTGAGCAGGACGGCTTCGGGGCAGCGGCCGGTGAAGCGTTCGCGCTGGGCGGTGGCGAGGGTGTCGAGGAAGTCCTGGACGAGGTGGTGGAGCACGGGGGGCTGTTCGGCCTTGCTCGCGGTGCAGGTGAGAGTGCGTCCGCGTACGGACAGGGCGGCGCCGACGGTGGGGAGGATGCCGTCGCGGCGGTGGCGGAGGGCGGGCGGGCGGCCGTCGTCGGCGGTGCCGCTCCAGCCGACGCGGGGGTCTCCCGCGGTGGCGGTGTTGTGGTGTGCCGTGGTGCGCATGGTCAGTGCTTTTCCCTCCCCGAATCCCCGGGACGCCGAAGGTCCCCCGCAAGGGTAGGGGGAGGGTCAGCCTGCCAAATGCCCCGGGTGTTGGGGAAGTCGGGTGGGCTGTCGGTGATGTCACGGTTGTGTCCGTGTCCGGTACCGGTCCGGTGGGTGGTGGTGAGTGGGTGTGCGGTGGGGGCGTGCGGTGAAGTGGCTGTGTGGTGGGGGTGGTTGGGTGCGGGGTGGCGGGAGGTGGGCGGATGTGCGCGGGTGGGTGGGTTGCGGCACGGCATAGGCTGTGTCCAGTAGCCGGATTCAGCCAGGGAGCACCGCCATGACGTCAGGTCGGCACGGGCTGGGGGCACCTCCCGGCCCTCAGGCCGCGGGCCACGCCGCGCCACCGAACACGGCCTATGCCGGGCAGGTCGTGCATTTCCCGGATCCGGTGCGGGCCGCGCGGTATCCGCGGGGGGTGCCGGTGGACGGTTCGGGGTTCCCGGATTTCTCGTCGTACGCGCGGGCGGCGGCGGAGATCGCGGAGCCGCCGGAGGGTTTCGGCGTGGACGAGCTGCGGCTGACGGATTATGTGTCGGCGAATGTGGCGTTGCATGCGCAGGGTCATGAGCTGTGGGAGGACGTGCCGTCGGTGGCGACGCCGCACGGCTGGACGTGGCATCACGTGGCGGGTACGCGGCGGATGGAGCTGGTGCCGGTCGAGGTGAAGGCGCTGCTGCGGCATCACGGTGGGCTGGCGACGGCGGCGGTGGATCACGGCAAGCGGGGGACGCGGCCGTTGCAGGACACCCGTCCGGTGCATTTCGGGCTGCCGCACCGGGAGCTGTCGGTGTCGGAAGAGCAGGTGCGGCAGGCGGAGGAGTCGCTGGGGTACCGGCTGCCGGGTGCGTACCGTTCGTTCCTGAAGGCGGCGGGCGGGTGTGCGCCGGTGGGGGTGGGGCTGCACGCGGATCTGGGGCTGCTGGTGGACCAGCCGTTCTTCACGGTGCGGGACGAGGCCGCGATGAATGATCTGGTGTACGTCAACAAGTGTCTGCGCGATCACTTCACCAAGGACTATCTGGGCGTGGGGTTCGTGCAGGGTGGGGTCATAGCGGTGCGGGTGCGGGGTGAGGCGCCGGGGTCGGTGTGGTTCTGTGCGTACGACGATGCGCGGGACCGGGACGGTTGGCCGGTGCAGGAGCGGGTGGAGCAGTTGTTGTTGCCGTGTGGTGCGGATTTCGACGATTTCCTGCAGCAGTTGGCGGGGAGTCCGCCGGAGCTGGAGACGGTGGCGGGTCTGATGGTGGACGGCGGCTTCGCGCGTGTCGTCCCGGTGGAGGGGTGAGGCGCGGTGGTGACGTTCGCGCAGGCGCAGGAGCGTGCGGAGCGCTGGGTCAACGGGGACGTGCCGGGTCCGTTCCAGCGTGAGGTGCGGGTGCGGGAGTTCGACCTGGGGTTCGTGGCGTGGGCGGAGGACCGGGAGGGCGGGCCGACGACTGACGGTGGCCGGGCCCGCTTGGTGATCGCGCGGGACAGCGGGGAGACGACGCTGTGGCCGGGGCTGCCGGTGGGTGAGGTGATCCGGCGGTACGAGGAGGAGTACGGCGCGGTGGCGGAGGCCGCCGTGGCGGAGGCCCCGCCGCAGCGGATCGACCTGGAGGCGACGTCGTTCCTGCTGACGCCGCCGGAGTGGCTGCAGGAGGCGGCGGACCAGATCGGCATGGGGGACCGGCGGACGTCGGGTGCGGGGGTGGCTGTGCCGTCGTCGGGCGCGGTGGCTGCGCCGTCGGGCACAGTTGATGCGCCGGATGGCCCGGTTGCGTCGTATGTGCCGGATATGCCGGATACGCCGGAGCCGGTGCGGGACGCGGTGCCTCCGGCGGAGCCACCGTCCGTACCCGTGCAAGCCCCCTCCGTACCGGATCGGACTGCTCCCGTACGGGACGAGCCGGGCGACGCCACCCCCTGGGCGGGTACGGACATCCGGGCGGACGAGGACGCCGACGACCGTTCGGTGGGGCTGCCCGCGACGGTCTTCGCGCCGCCGCTCGCCGGGTTCGACGACGAGGACACGCTGCCACCGAGCACCCGGGCGGAGGCCAAGACGGAACTGCTCGCGGGCGGCAGCCAGTTGCCGCGGACGATGCTGGCGCCGGCGGTCGAGGAGCCGGGGCCGGCCGGGCCGGTGGCACCGCCGATGCCGTCGTCGCCCCCGCCGGGCCCGTCGGCGTCCGGTCCGGACGCCGACGGCCTGTCCGCGCTGCCGCCGCCGTCCGGGCCGCCGATCGCCGATGTGCCGCCGCCTCCCGCGTACGCGGGGCCGGGCGGCGGGTCCGGCACGCCGGGTTCCGAGGGGCCCGGTGCGCCGCTTCCGCCGCCCGCGCCGCCTGCCGCCGGTCCCGGTGGCGGGGTGCACGCGGCGGCGACGATGCTGGCGGACGGTTCGGCACTGCCGGGGAACGCGGGCGGTCCGCCGCCGCCTCCCGGTGTGCCGGGTGCGCGCGGCGATGGCCGTACGGGTGCGGACGCGCCGGACGGGGGTGCGGACGAGGCCGCGCGGCCGTCCGCGTCCGGAGCCGCGCCGGCGCCGCCCGCTGCCGCTCCGGCGGGCGGGTACATCCCGACGCAGCTCGTCTCGCAGCTCGACGCCGATCAGCTGGACCTGAGCGCGGTGGACGGCCCGGAAGCGGCCGCGTCGGGCGAGGAGCAGGGCCCGCCCGCGCCGCCCGCCGCCGGTGCCGGTACCGGCGGGGTGCACGCGGCCGCGACGATGCTGGCCGGTGGCGCCGCACTGCCGTCCGACGGGTCCGCTTCCGGTGGCCCGGGCGGTGGCCCCGGCGTGCCGCCGCCCACGGCGCCGCCGGCCGCGCCGCCCGGTCCGCCGGGTGGGCCGAAGGCGGCCGGTGTGCCGGGCGAGCCGGCCGTGTCCGGTGACGCGGGCGGTCCGCCTCCGCCGCCGTCGCCTCCGCCGTCCGCGCCGCCCTCGGGCGGTCCCGGCGGTGGGGTGCACGCGGCGGCGACGATGCTGGCCGACGGCGCGGGCGGCCCGGCCGTGCCGGGTCAGGGCGTGTCCGGTCCCGGTGTGCCGCCGCCCGCCGTCCCGGGCCCGCCCGGGACCGGTCCGGCCGCATCCGGCCCGCCCGGAACCGGTCCCGCCGCTTCCGGTCAGGCCGTGCAGCCGCCCGCCGCCGCGCCGCAGGCCTCCGGCTCGTACGGCTATCCGCAGGCGCCGCCGTCCGGGCAGCCGACGGTCGGCCCCGGTTACATGGCCGTACTGAGCTACCGCGCGCCGGACGGCTCGGAGCAGAAGATCGTGCGGCGTTCCGCGCCGGGCACCCCGCATCCGGAGTGGCAGCTGCTGCACGAGCTGCGCGGGATGAACGTGCCGCCGCAGCAGGTGGTGGAGCTGCACACGGAGCTGGAGTCGTGCGACCTGCCGGGCGGGTACTGCGCACGGATGGTCCGTGAGACGTGGCCGCAGGTGCGCGTCAGCCACACCGCGCCGTACGGGACGGAGCACGCCTCGCGCCGGCAGGGCATGCGCCACCTGCTGGCGCACCAGGGTGAGCTGCACCAGGTGGCGGACGGGCCGGCGCGGCCCGCTCCGGTGCGGGTGCCGTTGCCGCACCCGTCGCAGGTGCAGCCGGTGCCGCCGGTGCCGCCGCAGGTGTTCGGGCCGGAGCTGGAGCAGGCGTTCGGGCCGCAGGGGATCTTCCGTTTCGATCAGCGGGCGGTCTCGCGGCACGGGGTGCCGGACGTGGTGGCGCAGACGCTGGTGTGGGCCGGGCTGCCGGTGGACTTCGGGCCGTTCTTCTGGGCGCAGGCGCAGCCGGGCCGTCCGGTGCCGACGCTGGCGGAGCTGGCGGCGGAGCGTGGCGTGCGGCCGGCCGCGGACGCGGGGTCGTACCTGGTCATGGGCAACGACTTCGGCCGTCAGCTGTGTGTGCAGTACGGGACGGCGCACATCGTGGCGGTGCCGTTGGAGGCCGCCCCGAACGGTCAGCCCGCGGTGCCGCAGTTCGTCAACAGCGGGCTGCCGGAGTTCGTGCGCTGTCTGGCGATGCTGGGCCGGATGTGGCGGCTGCGGTACGGGCTGACGCCGGAGCAGGCGGGGCGCTGGACGGTGGACTTCCAGGCGCAGCTGGTGGCGTTGGACGCGCCGGCGCTGGGATCGCCGGAGACGTGGTGGTCGGTGCTGCTCGAACAGATGTGGGACGGGCTGCTGTAGGGCGGGGCGGGCGCGCGCCGGTGACGGTGTGCCGCCTCCGGCGGCGCTCGACCTGCGGGACGGGCGCGGCGCCATGATCCTTCGTATATGGATCAGCCGTCGCCGTCACCGGAGGGCACCTCGACGCTGTACCGGGCCGGGCGCGGCGGCCGCTGGGGCCGCCGTACGGGCGGGCGCCGGCGGCTGTCCTGGCCGAAGCGGATCGCGCTGGTGCTGCTGGTCCTGGTGGTGCTGGCGGTGGCGGGCGGGGTCACGCTGTACGTGTGGGCGGGCGGTCAGGTGCGCCGTACCGACGCCGTCGCGGACTACGAGGGCCGGCCGTCGCCGGGCCAGGGCACGAACTGGCTGCTGGTCGGTTCGGACAGCCGGGAGAGCCTGACGCCGGAGCAGCGCGAGCGGCTGCACGTCGGCAACGACGAGGGCCTGAACACCGACACGATCATGGTGCTGCACCACGGGGACAGCGGCCCCTACCTGGTGAGCCTGCCGCGGGACAGCTACGTGGCGGTGCCGGGCCACGGCCGGAACAAGGTGAACGTGGCATTCGCCGAGGGCGGACCGAAGCTGCTGACGCGCACCGTGGAGCAGGCGACGGGGCTGCGGATCGAACGCTACGCCGAGGTCGATTTCCTCGGCTTCGTGAAGGTGGTGGACGCTCTGGGCGGGGTACGGATGTGCCTGGACAAACCGCTCAAGGATGAGAAGTCGGGTGCCGACTTCCGGGCGGGGTGCCAGGAGATGGACGGAGTGCGGGCACTTGCGTACGTACGGGCGCGTTATACGGATCCGGAAGGCGACCTGGGCCGGGTCAGGCGGCAGCGGCAGCTGATCGGCGCGCTCGGCGACAAGATGCTCGGGACGGGTGTGCTGCTCAACCCGTTCGCACTGGTCCCGGCGCTGGACGCGGCACTGTCGGCGCTGACGGTGGACCGGGCGGCGGGCGTGCCGGACCTGGCGCGCCTGGGCTGGTCGATGAAGAAGATCGCGGACGGGGCGGGTGCGGCGACCACCGTTCCGGTGGCGAACCCCGGGGTGAACCTGGGCGGTCTCGGTGATGTGGTGGAGTGGGACGAGCAGGGAGCGCGGCGGCTCTTCCAGGCTCTCCGCGAAGATGTCCCGATTCCGACTTCTGGCAACAATTGACGCATCCTTGGACGATGGAAAGGGGCGGAGTGTCGCGTAACGGTCGCTTCGAATCGATCCAGAAAGATGTGCGCGGAATCGCGCCGCACATCGGAGAGGGGCTTGAGGGATGAGTGCATCGGTTTCGCCTCACGGGTTCGAGATCGTACGAGGACGTGGCTACCGTCCCGAGGATGTCGACCGCCGGGTGGAAGGGCTCTCGATCGACCGTGACTCCTGCTGGGAGCGCGCGGCGCGGCTGACGGTGCTCGCCAACGAGATGACGGCCGAGCTGGCGGAGCTGCGGGAGTACGTCCGGCAGCTGCCGCCGCAGACGTACGAGTCGCTGGGCGACCAGGCGCGGCTGATCCTGACCACGGCGGAGTCCGAGGCGGCGCGGCTGCGCAAGGACGCCGAGGAGGCGGCCGAGCGGGCGCGCGAGGAGGCCGAGGCGTACGCGCGGCAGATCCAGGAGGCCGCGGACCGGGCGGCGCAGCAGCTGCGGGACGAGACCGAGGACCAGGCGCGCCGTACGGTCGAGGCGGCGTGGGCCGAGGCGGACGGCATCGAGGCGGCGGCCGTCAAGGACGCCAAGCAGTGGCGGACCGCGGCCCAGGAAGCGCTGCACGAGATGGAGCGGCGCACCGCCGAGATGCTGCGGGAGCAGGAGCAGGAGCACACCGAGGAGTGGGAGGCGGCCGGCCGCGACCTCGCCGCGCAGGAGGCCGACCTCGAACTGCGGGTGGCGGAGCTGGAGGAGCTGGGCCGCGCCAAGGTCGCCGAGGCGGAGCGCATCCTCGCGGAGGCCGAGGAGGCGGCGCGGCACCGCGACGAGGACGCCGAGGCGCGCGCCGCCGATCTGCTGGCGCAGGCCAGGGTCGAGGTCGAACGGATCGAGCGGGCCACGGACCGGATACTGCGGGAGCACACGGAGCGGCGCGAGAAGGTGCGCGAGCACATGACGCACGTGCGCAACACGCTGGCGGCGCTGACCGGCAAGGCTCCCGACGAGGACGGCGAGGACGGGGGCGAGGGCGAGCCGGTGGACGGCGCGGCCGAGGGCGCCGACGGCGTCGGGGGCGCGGGGGCCACGACGAGTGTGGACGGCGGCACGGTGCTGCTGGAGAAGGCCGAGGGTGCGCCGGGCGGCGAGGGCCAGGACCTGGTGGAGGCCGGGACCGGTGGGGTCTTCGAGGTGAGTGAGAACGGTGTGGCCGAGGGGGCTGCGGCATCCGGGCCCGACGCGCCGGCCGCCGACACGCGGGCGCCGGTGGACCCCGACAACGAGGACACGCTGGAGACGAAGCTGCCGCAGCTGCCCGGGGAACAGCGGTGACACGGGCCGCGCACCCCGCGGGGAAGGCGCCGGGCGCTGGACGGCGACCGCGTCTTCCCCGGTGGGCCCCCTGAACGCCTGCGCCGTGCGCCCGGGCGGGCAGCGGCTTTCGCACCGCCTCTGAATGCGGGGAGATGCCACCGTGTGCGGGTCCTGCCCGTCCGCGTCCACCGAGCCGCCTCCGTACGCAGGGAGGTGCCCGGATGCCGGGAGGTGCCCCGGGCTTCGGGTGAGCCCCGGGTACCGGGAGGTCTCCGGACGCCGGGAAGCCCCCGGCCACCAGGAGACGCCCCGCACGCCGGCCGTCAGCCGTCGCCCGGCTCACCGGGCCGTCAGCCGTCGCCCGGCTCACCGGGCCCGTCACCGCTCTCCCCGTGGACCGGGAAGCGGCGCGGCGCGAGCAGCAGCAGGACCAGGAAGGCGAGTGCGGCGGCGGCCGCGGCGCCGAGGTAGACGTGCTCGACGGTGGCGTCCACGGCGCGCCGCAGGTAGTCGGCGGCGCGGTCGGTGAGGGTGCCGGCGTGGGCCAGCGCGTGCGAGACGGAGTCCAGGTCGCCGGGCAGGCCCGGCCGGATGTCCGCGGGCGCCGAGTTGAGCCGGCCGTTGAGGGTGGCGTTGGCGACGGCGCCGAAGAGGGCGGCGCCGACGCTCTGGCCGACCTGGCGGCAGAAGAGGATCGAGGCGGTGGCGGTGCCGCGCTCCTCGAAGCCGACCGAGGACTGCACGCCGATGATCAGCGGCAGCTGGAAGATCCCGAGGGCGGCGCCGAGCGCGAACATGACCAGCGCGGGCTGCCAGGCGGCGCCGGGGTAGGGGAGCAGCGGGAAGGCGAGCAGCACCAGCGTGGCGGCGCCGATGCCGGTCATGGCGCAGGCGCGGATGCCGATGCGGTGGTAGACGTGGCTGCTCAGGGCGGCGGACACCGGCCAGCTCAGGGTCATGGCGGAGAGCACGAAACCGGCCGCGGTCGGGCCGAGGCCCAGGACGGCCTGGGCGTAGGTGGGCAGGAAGACGGTCGGCGCGACCATGAGCAGGCCGACGGCCCCGAGCGCCAGGTTGACGGCCGAGATCGTCCGGCGGCGCCAGACCCAGCCCGGGATGATCGGTTCGGCGACGCGGCGTTCGACGACGACGGTGGCGGCGGCGCACCCGGCGCTGCCCGCGAGGAGCAGCAGCGAGGGCGCGGAGAGCCAGGGCCAGGCGACGCCGCCCTGGACGAGGGCGGTCAGCAGCAGACCGCCGCAGGCGAAGATCGCGAGTGCGCCGGGCCAGTCGACGCGGGGGCGCCGGGTGCGCTCCCGTGCGGGCAGCGATTCGCGCAGGTGCCGTACGACGAGCCAGAGGGCGAGGGCGCCCACCGGCAGGTTGACCAGGAAGATCCAGCGCCAGTCGGCGTACGCGACGAGCAGGCCGCCGAGCGCGGGACCGGCGACGGAGGAGGTCGCCCAGACGGTGGACAGCTTGGCCTGGATCCTGGGGCGTTCCTTCATCGGGTACAGGTCGGCGGCGACGGTCTGCACGGTGCCCTGGAGGGCGCCGCCGCCGAGGCCTTGCAGGACACGGAAGGCGATGAGGGAGGCCATGTTCCAGGCGGCCGCGCACAGCAGCGACCCGGCGAGGAAGACGATCACGCCGGTGACGAGGACGGGCTTGCGGCCGAAGGTGTCGGAGAGCTTGCCGTACACGGGCAGGGTGACGGTGACGGCGAGCAGGTAGCCCGAGAAGAGCCAGGAGAAGACGGCGAAGCCGCCGAGGTCACCGACGATCTGCGGGACGGCGGTCGCGATGATCGTGGAGTCGAGCGCGGCGAGCGCCATGCAGAGCATCAGGGCGGCGACGACGCGGCCGCGCCGGGCGGGGGCGGTGGCCGTGGGGGCGGCCGTCGCGGGTGCGGACGTCTCCGCTGCCGGGCCGCCGCCCGCCTCCGTACCCGTACCTGTACCCGTCCCCGCTCCTGTCCGCCTCCCTCCCCCCGTCCCCGGCCCCACCCCCGGCCCCGTCTCCGGCTCCGGCCCCGCTCCCTGACCCCTGGTCTCCTGGCTCACGTGCTGTGCCCCCCTCGGCTACTGCGTGTACGTAACACCCTTCCATGCGGGCGGCGTCACCGGAACGGTGCTTTCGGGACCGGCGGCCGGGGCGAGTGGAACGCGGGTGTCAGTAGGGAGTCGTACTCTTGGGGAAACCCGGCCCGTCGCACGTGCCGGGCTGCTCGCGTTGTTCGCCTCACCAGGACGGGAAGCCTTAGATCTCATGAGCCTGACTGGTCTGCTCGACGCCGTCGTCCAGGACCCGGCGCTCGCCGAAGCCGTGCGGGCCGCGGCTGACGGCAACCGTCCCCATGTGGACCTGGTGGGCCCGCCCGCCGCCCGTCCGTTCGCCGTCGCCGCCCTCGCGCGCCGCAGCTCCCGTACGGTCCTGGCGGTCACCGCCACCGGCCGGGAGGCCGAGGACCTGGCCGCCGCGCTGCGCTCGCTGATGCCGGCCGGCGAGGAGAACGCGGTGGTGGAGTACCCCTCCTGGGAGACGCTGCCGCACGAACGGCTCTCGCCGCGCTCGGACACGGTCGGCCGGCGCCTCGCCGTGCTGCGCCGCCTGGCCCACCCCAGCCAGGACGACTCCGCCGCCGGACCCGTCTCGGTGGTCGTCGCGCCCGTACGGTCCGTGCTCCAGCCGCAGGTCAAGGGCCTGGGTGACCTGGAGCCCGTAGCGCTGCGCACGGGACAGACGGCGGACTTGGAAGAGGTCGTGGACGGGCTGGCGGCCGCCGCGTACGCGCGTGTCGAACTGGTCGAGAAGCGCGGCGAGTTCGCGGTGCGCGGCGGGATCCTGGACGTGTTCCCGCCGACCGAGGAACATCCGCTGCGGATCGAGTTCTGGGGCGACGACGTCGAGGAGATCCGTTACTTCAAGGTCGCCGACCAGCGGTCCCTGGAGGTGGCCGAGCACGGCCTGTGGGCGCCGCCGTGCCGTGAGCTGCTGCTGACGGCCCAGGTGCGGGCGCGTGCCGCGGACCTGGCGGAGCAGCACCCGGAGCTGGGCGAGCTGCTGGGCAAGATCGCCGAGGGGATCGCCGTCGAGGGCATGGAGTCGCTGGCGCCGGTGCTGGTGGACGACATGGAACTGCTGCTGGACGTGCTGCCGGAGGGCAGCATGACGGTGGTGTGCGACCCGGAGCGGGTACGGACGCGCGCGGCCGACCTGGTGGCCACCTCGCAGGAGTTCCTCCAGGCGTCGTGGGCGGCCAGTGCGGGCGGGGGAGAAGCCCCCATCGATGTCGGCGCGGCCTCCCTCTGGGGCATCGCGGACGTCCGGGACCGGGCGCGCGAGCTGGGCATGATGTGGTGGACGGTGAGCCCGTTCGCCGCCGACGAGGAGCTGGACGAGGACACCCTCAAGCTGGGCATGCACGCCCCGGAGACGTACCGCGGCGACACCCAGCGCGCGCTGGCCGACACCAAGCGCTGGATCGCGGACGGCTGGCGGTCGGTGTTCATCACCGAGGGGCACGGCCCGGCGGCCCGTACGGTCGAGGTGCTGGGCGACGAGAACATCGCGGCCCGCCTGGACCCGGAGCTGGGCGAGCTGTCCCCGTCGGTCGTGCACGTCTCGTGCGGGTGCCTCGACAACGGCTTCGTCGACCCGGGCCTGAAGCTGGCGGTGCTGACCGAGACGGACCTGACGGGCCAGAAGTCGGCCAGCAAGGAACTGGGCCGGATGCCGGCCCGCCGCCGTAAGACCATCGACCCGCTGACCCTCCAGGCGGGCGACTTCATCGTCCACGAGCAGCACGGCGTCGGCCGCTACATCGAGATGGTGCAGCGTACGGTCCAGGGCGCCACCCGCGAGTACCTGCTGGTGGAGTACGCGCCGGCCAAGCGCGGCCAGCCCGGCGACCGCCTGTACATCCCCACCGACCAGCTGGAGCAGGTCACCAAGTACGTGGGCGGCGAGGCGCCGACGCTGCACCGCCTGGGCGGCGCCGACTGGACGAAGACCAAGGCGCGCGCCAAGAAGGCGGTCAAGGAGATCGCCGCCGACCTGATCAAGCTGTACTCGGCGCGGATGGCGGCGCCCGGTCACACCTTCGGCCCGGACACCCCCTGGCAGCGCGAGCTGGAGGACGCGTTCCCGTACGCGGAGACGCCCGACCAGCTCACGACGATCGCCGAGGTCAAGGAGGACATGCAGAAGTCCGTCCCGATGGACCGGCTGATCTGCGGCGACGTCGGTTACGGCAAGACCGAGATCGCGGTGCGCGCGGCGTTCAAGGCCATCCAGGACGGCAAGCAGGTCGCGGTGCTGGTGCCGACGACGCTGCTGGTGCAGCAGCACTTCGGCACGTTCACCGAGCGGTACGGCCAGTTCCCGGTCGTCGTCAGGGCGCTCAGCCGCTTCCAGACGGACACCGAGGCCAAGGCCACCCTCGAAGGGCTCAAGGACGGTTCGGTCGACCTGGTCATCGGCACCCACCGGCTGTTCTCCTCCGAGACCAAGTTCAAGGACCTGGGCCTGGTCATCGTCGACGAGGAGCAGCGGTTCGGCGTCGAGCACAAGGAGCAGCTGAAGAAGCTGCGCGCCAACGTGGACGTGCTGACGATGTCGGCCACGCCCATTCCCCGTACGCTCGAAATGGCGGTCACGGGCATCCGCGAGATGTCCACGATCACCACCCCGCCGGAGGAGCGGCACCCGGTCCTGACGTTCGTCGGACCGTACGAGCAGAAGCAGATCGGCGCCGCCATCCGGCGTGAACTGCTGCGCGAGGGCCAGGTCTTCTACATCCACAACCGGGTCGAGTCCATCGACCGGGCGGCGGCCCGGCTGCGCGAGATCGTGCCGGAGGCCCGGATCCAGACCGCGCACGGCCAGATGGGCGAGGCACAGCTCGAACAGGTCGTGGTCGACTTCTGGGAGAAGAAGTTCGACGTACTGGTCTCCACGACCATCGTGGAGTCGGGCATCGACATCTCCAACGCCAACACCCTCATCGTCGAGCGCGGCGACAACTTCGGCCTGTCCCAGCTGCACCAGCTGCGCGGCCGCGTCGGCCGGGGCCGCGAGCGCGGTTACGCGTACTTCCTCTACCCGCCCGAGAAGCCCCTGACGGAGACCGCGCACGAGCGCCTGGCCACCATCGCCCAGCACACGGAGATGGGCGCCGGCATGTACGTCGCGATGAAGGACCTGGAGATCCGCGGCGCCGGAAACCTCCTGGGCGGCGAACAGTCCGGCCACATCGCCGGCGTCGGCTTCGACCTCTACGTCCGCATGGTCGGCGAGGCCGTCGCCGATTACCGCGCGTCCCTGGAGGGCGGCGTGGAGGAGGAGCCACCGCTGGAGGTGAAGATCGAGCTTCCGGTGGACGCGCACGTCCCGCACGACTACGCGCCCGGCGAGCGGCTGCGCCTCCAGGCGTACCGCGCGATCGCCGCCGCGTCCTCGGAGGAGGACATCGCAGCCGTCCGCGAGGAACTGACCGACCGCTACGGCAAGCTCCCCGAACCGGTCGAGAATCTCCTCCTCGTCGCCGGCCTGCGCATGCTCGCCCGCTCCTGCGGCGTCACGGACATCACCCTCCAGGGCTCCAACATCCGCTTCGGCCCGGTCGAACTCCGCGAGTCCCAGGAACTCCGCCTCAAGCGCCTGTACCCGCGCACGGTCCTCAAGCCCGCCACCCGCCAGGCCCTCGTCCCCCGCCCGACCACCGGCAAGATCGGCGGCAAGCCGCTGGTCGGGCGGGAACTGCTGGCGTGGGTGGGGGAGTTCCTGACGTCGATTCTGGGCTGAGAGGGGCGGGGCGGCGGGCGTCTCGCCGTCCCGCGACGGGGGCGCCCCGAGCCGACTTTCCTCCCAGAGCGATTGGTTACCATGCCGCGGCAGACCGAACGAGGCATAACGAGGCATGGGGGGAGAGCGTGATGGGCGGTAAGTTCCAGGTCGAGACGCATGAACTCGACCAGCTTTTACGGCAGTTGAGCGCCGGACGTGACGACATGGAGAAGGCGCTCAACGCCCTGGAACACGTGGGGCCGAAAAGCACGGGCAGTGTGGCCCTCGACCACGCCTGCGACGAATTCCACGACAGCTGGGACGATGCGATCAAGAAGATCGCGAAGGGCACCCAGCAGATCGAGGAGAAGCTGAAGGCCACCAAGAACAACTACGAGGAGACGGAACGGGCCATCCGGGACGCCATGTCCAAGGGTGCGGCCCCGACGCTGCCGGCCCCGACGGCCCCGCCCAACGTGGGGACGTACCCGAGCGGCCCGCGGCCGTCGACGCCGGCCCCGACCCCGTCGGCCGGCCCCGGAGCGGCTGCCCAGTGAGCGGCGACAAGGAATTCCCCAGCCTCGGTTTCGACCCGGCGCCGGGAAGGGTCGAAAGCGTCGAAGACCTCAGCAACAAGATCAACCGTGCGTCCAGCGGTCTGGAAAGCGCTCACAAGACGCTCATGGGCATCGCCAAAGGCGGCAAGACATGGGAGGGCCTGGCGGCGAACGCCTTCACCCAGCACGTCGGTGACCTGCCGAAATCCCTCTCCGACAGCGTCGACGCGCTGAAGCAGGCGTCCACCCAGCTCGGTGGCTGGCGCGGCAAGCTGTCCGAATACCAGACCAAGGCCCGCCAGTACGAGGCGGAGGCCAAGGCCGCCAAGGAACACATCAAGACGCAAGAGGCGGCCCACGACCGGGCGACGAACGACTACAACCAGGCCGCTTCGGCCCCGGCCTTCCGGCTCGCCGGCCAGTACTTCACCGACCAGGCGGCGCTGAACGAGGCGCAGAGCAAGCTCGACGCGGCCCAGTCCCGGCTGAAGTCCGCCGGCCGGCAGCTCGACACCGTCGGCAAGCGTCTCGACGCGGCCAAGGACGAGCTCGACGACATCGTCAAGAAGGCCAAGGAGCTCCTCGAACACCACCAGTCCGACGCGCGGGACGTCGCCGACAAACTGCGCAAGGCGAACAAGAACGCACCGGACATCAGCCTCTTCGAGCGCCTCGGGGATGCCTTCAAGCGTCTCGGCCACGCCATCAAGGAATGGTGCGTCAAACACGCCGACCTGCTGAAGACGATCGGTGACTGGCTCGGCAACATCGCCGGTGTGCTGGGCGTCCTCTCCCTCCTCACCATGTGGTGCCCGCCCCTGTCCGGCGCCCTCGCGCTGGCGGGCGGCGCGCTGTCCCTGGGATCGCTGGCGGCACACGCCGGGGCCAAACTGGGCGGGGCCAAGGTGAGCTGGACGGACCTGGGCATGGACGCTGTCGGTGTGATTCCGTTCGGTAAGTTCGCCAAGGTTGGTGCGGTGGGGAAGGTCAAGGTGCGGGTGGGGACCAGGGAACTGGTCGACACGGCGACGGGTGCGCGCAACGTGGTGAGAGACGTGGACAAGGTGGCCCGGGTGAACCATCTTGAGGGACTGGTGCAGCGGGGCGTCGCCACCAGCGACGACCTCGCGAGGGGAAGAAGTATCGGTCCCTTCGAGCGTGCCGAGGGGCGGGTTTTCAAGGCAAACGGCGGGTTCTCCAACCGTATGAGTCTGGCCTGGGAGAATCACGTCAGCGGCACCATGGCGTCGGGCATCAAGGAACAGGGCTGGGCGCAGACGCTGAAGAAGATCCCCGGAGTCGCGGACGCCGATTCCTTCAAGGCGGCCCTCCGGGCGGACGGCACACTCGACCCCATGTCCTGGTGGTCCAAAGGGCCGCTCGTCGGTCAGGGCACTGTCAGTGCCGGGGTGGGCATTTACCAGACCACGACCGAGGGATGAGCATGGCCCACCGGCAGGAGACGGGCGGCGGGCCCGCACACCTCTCCCGGATCTGGCTCCTGGTGTGGTTCGTGCTGCAGTGGCTGGTGCTGCCGCTTGCTGTGGCACTCATAGTGATCTGGTACGTCTGCGCGTTCCTCGCGAACGCGGTCGTCGAGAGCACGCCCCGCTTCGATTACCTGGTCCAGATCTACGTCGGCCCCCAGCGGCTCGCCCGCGAATGGAGCCGGGATCCGGCCCGTTGGGAAGACCACTTCCGGGCACTGCTGCCCAAGTTGCGTGCGGAAGCGGCGAAGATTTCGTCGCCTGGTCAAGTGGGGTACCCGCTCCGGGCGCGGCTCAAGTACTTGGCCACGCACGCGCGCGCGGAGCACGAGGAGCGCTCCGACCTCTTCGCCGACGTCGCGTTCATCGTTCCTGTGCAGCACTACCGCGGATGCGGACCGGAGGCCGCCCGGCGCATCGCCCGGGCCGACGGCTGGCGGATCATCGCACCCGGGGAGCACATGGCGAGAGACGTGGCGCCCGACGACGACCAGGGCCTCACCCTGGCCCTCCCGAACCCGCGCAACAACCCGTCATCACCCCCCAGCACCCCCTCCGAAAGGTCATGACAAAGCCCACCCAGCTCCAGATCGAGATACCGGACGGATTCCACACCCTCGGCCTCGAAGGCGACGACGCCTACCGTGCGGACTGCGTCCGGGAGATGGCGGACCTCGTCTGGTCCGAAGGGACCGACCTCCAGCGCGACACCATGGCGGTTGTCTACGGCGAGTGGTCCAAAGGCCCGCTCGTCGGGCAGGGCGCCGTCGGCGCCGGGGTGGGCATCTACCAGACCGCGACCGAGGGGTGAGCGTGAACCGACGGCAGGAGAAGGGGGGCGGGCCCGCGCACCTTCCCCGGACGTGGCTCCTTGTGTGGTTCGTGTTGCAGTGGCTGGTGGTGCCCGTCGATCTGGTGCTCATGGTGGCCTATTACGTCCTCGCGTTCCTCGCGGACGCGGCAGGCGACCACAAGCCCCACTTCCACTACGCGGTGCGGCACTACGTCGGTCCCCGGCGGCTCGCCCGCGAATGGAGCCGGAACCCGGACCGTTGGGAAGACCACTTCCGGGCACTCCTGCCCAAGCTGCGTGCGGAAGCGGCGAAGGTGTCGTACCCGCCGGGCCGCCAAGTCGAGTACCCGCTCCGGGCGCGCATCAAGTACCTGATCACGCACACCAGAGCGGACCACGGAGCACACCCCGACATCGCGTTCACCGTGCCCGTGCAGCACCACCGCGGATGCGGACCGGAGGCCGCCCGGCGCATCGCCCGGGCCGACGGCTGGCGGATCATCGCGCCAGGAAGTTCCACCGGGAACGGCCTGGCCCCTGACGACCGTCATGGCCTCATGCTGGCCATCCCGAACCCGCGCAAGAACCCGGCACCACCCCCCAGCACCCCCTCCGGAAGGCCATGACAAAGTCCACCCAGCTCCAGATCGAGATACCGGACGGATTCCACACCCTCGGCCTCGAAGGCGACGACGCCTACCGTGCGGACTGCGTCCGGGAGATGGCGGACCTCGTCTGGTCCGAAGGGACCGATCTCCAGCGCGACACCATGGCGGCCGTGTACGACGAGATGGCCGAGACCTTCGCCGACGACGGGGCGTTCTACGCCGGCGTCTGCTTCGTGGGTATGGACGACGACCGCGTCAGTACGGCGTCGGTGGTCGCCAGACTCGACGACGCGGATGCGACCGATGCCGATGTCGTCGCCGCCGGCCTCGCGGAGGCGCTGTCCCACACGACGACGGAGGTCAGCACGGTGCGGGTGCCTGCCGGGCCGTGTGTGGTGTCCTTCCACGGTTCGCAGTGGGCGCCGGCCGAGGGCGCCGAGCCGCTCGCCATCGCCCGCGTGGACGCGCAGATTCCCGTGCCGAGCCGCTCCCAGCTGCTGACGCTCTCTCTCAGCACCCCGTCGCTGACCGAACTGCCGGTGTACGTCAATGTGCTGCGCCTCATCGCCGAATCCGTGACGGTCATGGACGCCGAGTCCCCGTCCGCCCCCGGTGCCGAAGCCGTCACCTCACAGCACAGTGTCGCCGACGACATGCGTGCCGCCTTCGGCTGAGGTGCCGACCTGGTTCCACAGCGGCGTTTGTGCCGTCTTCCGCCCCATTCAGGCACCTTGCTGGTGACCGGGGGGAGATATCGCTCTATGGTCGGGTGGCTCCGTGAGTCCCACGGGTGCTGCCCGGCCTCAGAGAACTGGATGTTTCCCCGTGATAAGACCCCGCCGCGCCGCCCTGTCCGCCGCCGCTCTGATCACTGCGGCTCTGGTCGCCCTTTCCGGATGTACGCCGGACGGGGGCGCGGACAAGGGTGGTGCGGCCAGTCCGTCGGCGACGGCCTCCGCGAGCGCGTCGCCCTCGCCGTCCGCTTCTCCGTCGGACAGCCCCAGTCCCCGTGCCACGCCTGAGGCCACCGAGCCGCCGCCCGCGCCGACGAAGTCTGCGGCTCCGGTGCCGACGCGTAAGGCGTACGGGAGCGGTGGGGGTGCGAGTGGTGGGTCCGGGGGCGCCGGCGGGACTTCCGGAGGGTCTGGATCCGGTTCCGGATCCGGTGGTTCGGGTTCCGGTGGTTCGAGTTCCGGTGGTTCCGGGAGTGACGCGTCCGGTGGCGTGATCCTCGCGCCGTCCGGCAATCACTACCGCCGTGGGCAGTTCTGCAAGAAGGCGCACCTCGGGCTGACGACGAAGGACGCGCACGGCGCGACGCTGTCCTGCGAGATGCAGAGCGGGCGTCCGCACTGGCAGTGAGCGGGGGCGGGTGGCCGGGGCGGCTCAGACGATGTGCGCGGCGATCCGCTGTGCGCAGGTGAGCGGGTCGGTGTCGGTGGTGTCGACCTCGATGTCGTAGGTGACGCCCTGGTGGACCAGTTCGGCCTGGGTCGCCGCCATGCCGGTGATGCGGTCGCCGCGGGCGGCCTCGCGGGCGGCGGCCGTCTCCGGGGCGCAGCGGACGCCGACCCACAGGACCGTCAGGCCCTTGAGCGTGCGGCGCCAGCGTTCCTGGCCGGCGCCGCCGGCGAGGAAGACCTCGTCGAGGAGGACGCCGGTGCCGGTGCGGGCGACGGCGGCGACGCCTTCCTGCCAGTCGGTCTGGAGGGCTTGGAAGACCGGCCCTACGGTGATGCTGCCGTCGGGCGCGAGGCCGAGGCCCGGTGCGTTCGCGGACGCCTCGGGGGTGACGAGGGACGGCGGCAGCGCCTCGATGAAGGAGTCGACGCCGAACGTCAGCCAGGGCCGGGGCAGGAGGTCCTGGAGCTGCCGGATCACGGTGGACGTGCCGGAGCTGGAGCCGCCGTTCAGGACGACGACGTCGGTGCGGGGGTGGGCGCCGGGGTGCGAAGGGGCGGTGGTCATCGGGACACCGTATGCAGGGGGCGGCGGCCGGCGCTCCGTAATTTCACGGTGCGGGCCGGGCTGCCCGGCACTGCGGGAGGACGGGGTCAGAGCCGTCCGATCCGCTGGAACACCGCCACGTCGCCGGCGGCGCCGAGGAGGCCGTACACGGCCTTGGGGTGGCGCTTGCGGGCGTCGTCCAGGGCCTGTTCGGGCTTGCGGCCGTCGTGCAGTTCCACCGCGACGTAGTCGGGGGCGATCCCGCGGGTGTCCCCTATCCAGAAGACCCGGGTGCGGTCGGTGAGCCGGGAGATGGGCCGTATGTCGGCCTCGACGGTGGCGCCGTCGGGGATACGTTCCAGCAGGTGTTCCGCGGCCGTCGCGGACGGCGGTTTGCGGTAGGTGCCGGCCTCGGTCAGGCGGGCCAGCGGGAGCGTGGTGGTCAGCGCCAGCGCGGCGGCCAGGGCGGCGGCGGGCAGGTGGTGGGCGTACGAGCGGAGCCAGGGCCGCGCGGAGACCAGGGCGCGCGGCAGCGCGTCGGCCAGGGCCAGGAAGACCACCGGCATCAGGACGGCGTTGTAGTGCCAGTCGACGCCCCAGTAGTGCGGCTCGTGGGAGACGAACCGCCACCCGAGGGTGGGCAGCGCGGCCAGCAGCAGGGGGGAGCGCAGCGCGAGCAGGCCGGTGGTCGGCAGCAGGAGCCAGAGCAGGGTGCGTACGGCGGTGTCCAGCGGGATGCGGGGGGCCGGGCCGCCGTCGCCGCTGAGCTTGTTCCAGTAGTCGTACGAGCCGGAGCCGTTGAAGCCGGGGATGATCACGCCGAGGGTGACGGCGGTGGCGGCGAGACCGAAGACGACCAGCCCGACGGCGAGCGGTACGGCGCGCCGCGCCCGGACGAGGATCAGCGCGCCGATGGCGGCGGCGGTGACGCCCAGGTCCTCCTTGACCAGGACGAGCGGCGCCGCCCAGCACACCGCCGCGGTCCAGCGCCCGCGCAGCACCGCTTCGAGTGCGAAGGCGATGAGCGGTACGGCGAAGGCGATCTCGTGGAAGTCGAAGTCGACGGCCTTCTGGAGGCCCCAGGAGAGTCCGTACGCGACACCGACGGCCAGGCCCCGGCCCGGCCCGAGGAACCGGGTGGCGGCGCGGGTCACCGGCACGGTGGAGAGGGCGAAGAGGAAGGCCTGGGCGAACAGGAGCGTCAGGGCGCCGGGGAAGACGCGGTAGAGCGGGGCGAGCAGGACCAGTACGGGGCTGAAGTGGTCACCGAGGATGTTGGTGCCCGGGCCCTTGAGGTCGGCGACGGGGGCCCGCAGGTGCGCGTAGGCACGTATGGCCTGTTCGAATATGCCGAGGTCCCAGGAGGACGTCGCCATCGAGCGGAAGCGCAGCGCGGAGACGGTGGCGAACAGAACGAAGAAGACCGCGGCGGTCCAGTAGGGGAGCAGGCGCGGGCCGAGCGGGGCGGCGCTCCGGGCGGGGAGCCGGCCGGGGGCGGGAGCGGGGGCGGGTCCGGTCCCGGCGACGGGCACGGACGGCGTGCTGCCGCTGGCCGCGGTTGCTGTGGCCGTGTCCATGGGCGTCCTTACTCTCAACTTCCGAAAAGATATCCGAGGCCGCTGAACCGGCCGGTATTGTCGCCTGCTTTGAGATGGGATGTCCCTCTTGCTCCGGATACGGACCGCGTCGTCGCCCCGCGTCAGGACCCTGCCCAGCACCCGCCGCCGCGGCGCCGTCGCCGCGGCCGGGCTCGCCGCCCTGCTCGCCCTGACCGGCTGCACACCCGGCGGGGGCAAAGGGGGCGGTAAGGGAGAAGACGGCGGCACGGCGCCGTCCGTTCCCGCCGCCGGCGGCACCGCGCTGCACGCCGTCGGCACGCTCACCGTCAAGGGCCGCGCCCCCAAGACCGGCTACGCCCGCGCCCGCTTCGGCACGGCCTGGGCCGACACGGACGGCAACCACTGCGGCACCCGCGACGACATCCTCAAGCGGGACCTGACGGCGGTGCGCTTCACCGACGGGCACTGCAAGGTCGCCTCCGGGACGCTGACGAAGGACCCGTACACCGGCCGGGCGGTCCAGTACGAGCGCGGGCGCAGCAAGGTGGACATAGACCACCTGGTGGCGCTGTCGGACGCGTGGCAGAAGGGCGCGCAGCAGTGGCCGGTGCGCAAGCGCGTCGCGCTCGCCAACGACCCGCTGAACCTGATCGCCGCCGACTCCTCCGCCAACCGGCAGAAGGGCGACGGGGACGCGGCGACGTGGCTGCCGGCCAACAAGGCGTACCGCTGTGACTATGTGGCGCACCAGGTCGCCGTGAAGAAGAAGTACGGGCTGTGGGTGTCGCAGGCGGAGAAGGACGCGATGACCGGGGTGCTGAAGGGCTGCCCGAAGCTGAAGCTGCCGTCGGGCGGCGGGCCGACGGAGGCGCCGGAGCGGTTCGCGGCGAAGTAGCAGCGGTACGGGGGAGAGAAAGCGCGACGGGCCGCCGGCCCGGTTCTGCACGGGGATGTACGACGGCTGGCCCGGTTCCGCACGGGGATGTACGACGGACCGCCGGCCCGGTTCCGCAGGTGCGGTTCCGGGCCGGCGGCCTTCGTCGTGCGTGGGGCCCGTACTCGGGGCGCCGGGCGGTCAGAGGGTGAGCTGCCAGTGGGAGGCCTTGTGGTCGAAGCCCGGGCGGACCTCGACGTCCAGGTCCTTCGCGCCGACCGGCACGTCGAAGGCGAAGTCCGCGGTGGCGGTCCGGCCGGCCGGCACAGAGCCGCTGAAGCCTGAGCCGGTCTTGCTGTCGTAGATCCGCTCGGCGGTCGTGCCGTCCTTGCCGGCCCGCGCCTCGATCATCACCAGGTCCGCGGCCCGCCAGGCGCTCCAGTTCCCCTTCGAGGCGCCTCCTGCACGACGCGGAACGGCTGCACGGCCCGCACGGCACCTTCCCGGCGGAGATCCGCCGCTCTCTGTACTGGCTGGGCCAGGTACGCGGCTGACCGGGCCGCGACGGGTAGGAAGCCGGAGAGAAACCGCCTTCCGGGCAACTCGTTGGTCGAATCAGTGGCCCGGACCCCGCGGACTCTTTAGCATCGGCATCGATCACCGCCAGGTTGGAAGAGCCGCACGTCGCCGCACTGTTGTCGCACCCGCCAGGAGGCCTGATGTTCCGCCGTAGGTCCGCGCTTCCCGTTTCCGCCGCCGCCGCGCTGCTGGCCGCCCCCCTGCTCACGGCCTGCGGCACGGACGCGCACCCGGGCGCCGCGGCCGTCGTGGACGGGCAGCGGATCACCGTCTCCGAGCTCCAGTCGCGCGTACGGGACGTCCGTACCGCCCAGGAGAAGTCCCCGCAGGCCGCCCAACTGGTCGAGAACACCGGCAAGCTGGGCCCCGCCACCCTCAACGGCATGATCTTCGACCGGGTGCTGGAGCGCGGCGCGCGGGACGCCGGGGTCACCGTCTCCCGGCGCGACGTGCAGCAGTGGCGCGCGGCGGCCGAACGCAGCGCGGGCGGCGCGGACCGGCTCAAGGAGATGTGGCTCCAGCAGGCCATCGCGCCCGGTGAGATCGACGCCGTGGTCCGCAACCAGCTGCTGCTGGACGGGGTGGCCAAGAGCCTCGGCGCCGACCGCGGGCAGCCGCAGGGCCAGCAGCGGCTCGCCGAGTCGCTCGCCAAGACGTCCAAGAAGATGCGCATCGACGTCAATCCGCGCTACGGGACGTGGGACGACAGCCAGGTCGTCCTCGGCGGGGCGAAGGAGCCGTGGGTCAGGAACGCGTCGGGGGCGGGGCAGCAGCAGACCTGAGCGGGGGAGGCACGGGGCGCGTAGTCCATACGCGGAGGCCGGGCCCGTGCCGGTCCCCGTCCCCGCGACGCCCCCCCGCCGGGCCGCCGCGCTGTCAGTGCCGTGCGTTACGTTCGTCGGGTGAACGCTGACGCCACCGACGCCCCCGGCACACCGCAGACCCCCGCCCCCGGCCGCCTGGTCCTGCTCACGACCAGCCATCGGGTCGCGCCCGGCCTGCTGTCCTGGCCCGCGTGGCAGACGCTGCGCGCCGCCGACCGCGTGCTGTGCGCCGACGACGCCCACCCGCAGCTGCCGTATCTGCGTGAGGCGGGCGTCGCGGTCGAGGCGGGCGTGCCCGGGGCCCGGGAGCTGGTGGAGTTCTGCCGGACCGGGGACCGTACGGCCGTCGTGATCACCTCGGCCGACGGGGACACGGAGCTGACCGACGGGCTCGCCCGGATGGCCGGCTCGGGCCGGGAGACCATGCCGGACCTGGAGCTGCTGCCCGGCTCCTACGACCTGCCGGGCGCCCGCCTGCTCGACCTCGTACAGATCATGGACCGGATCCGCCGGGAGTGCCCGTGGAGCGGGGTGCGCACCCACGAGGACCTGGCGAAGTACGGCATCGAGGAGATGTACGAGCTGGTCGAGGCGATCGAGGAGGGCGACCGGGAGGCGCTGCGCGAGGAGCTGGGTGACGTCCTCCTCCAGGTCGTCTTCCACGCCCGGATCGCCCAGGACGACCCGGACGAGCCGTTCTCCGTCGACGACGTGGCGGGCACGCTCGTGGAGAAGCTGATCAACCGCCATCCGCACATCTTCGGGGAGGACGAGGCCCGCACCCCCGAGGACGTGCGGGCTCACTGGCTGCGCGTGAAGGCGGACGAGAAGCGGCGTGCCTCGGTCACCGAAGGCATCCCGCTCGGCCAGCCCGCCCTGGCGCTGGCCGGCAAGCTGGCCTCGCGGGCGCGTACGGCCGGCATCGACGCCCTCCCGGCGGGCGAGGGCATCGGGTACGACCTGCTCGCCCTCGCCGTACGGGCCGAAGCCGCCGGCACGGACCCGGAGACCGCGCTGCGCGCCGCCGCCCGTACCTACCGGGACGCCATCCGGTCCGCCGAGGAGGCCGCCTCCGGCGCCGCGGACTGAGGCCCGGACCGGGCGCCCCGGTGCCGCAGCCGTTCGGCCGTCCAGACGGCGGCCACGGCCGCGCTCACCGCCACGCCCACGGCGCACACCCCGCCCCAGCCGGCCGCGCCCCACACCGCCGAGGTGAGCGCCGAGCCGGCCGCGCCGCCGACGAAGTAACTGGTCATGTAGGCGGAGTTGAGGCGGTTACGGGCCTCGGGGCGCACCGCGTAGACCAGGTTCTGGTTGCTGATGTGCACGGCCTGCACCGCCGCGTCCAGCACAATGACGCCGGCCAGCAGGGCCGCCAGCGACCAGGCGCCGCCCGTACCGCCGGCCGCCAGCAGCCCCCACGAACCGAGCAGCAGGAACCCGCCCACGCCGGTGACCCGGTGGGCCAGGCCCCGGTCGGCGAGCCGCCCGCCGACCGAGGCGGACAGCGAGCCGGCCGCGCCCACCAGGCCCAGCAGCCCGATCGCCGATTCCGACCACCCGTAGGAGGGGCCGGAGAGCAGGAAGGCGACCGCCGTCCACAGCACGCTGAACGCGGCGAAGGACAGCGCGCCGAGCGCGGCCCGCCAACGCAGTACCGGTTCCTGGACGAAGAGGGCGACCGTGGAGCGGATCAGCGCGGGGTAGCGCAGTCCGGCGGCGGTGTGCAGCGCGGGCAGCCGCAGCCGCAGCAGGACCGCCATCAGCAGCATCAGAGCGGCGTTGACCCAGTAGACGGTGCGCCAGCCGCCGAGGTCGGCCAGCAGCCCGGCCGCCGTACGGGCCAGCAGGATGCCCAGCAGCAGCCCGGTCATGACGGTGCCGACCGTACGGCCGCGCTCTGCGGGCGGCGCCAGGGAGGCCGCGTACGGGACGACGACCTGGGCGGCGACGGAGGACAGGCCGGTCAGCGCGGTGCCGATCAGCAGCAGCGTCCCGTTGGGCGCGCTCGCCGTCACGGTCAGGAAGACCGCGGTGGCCGCGCACAGGCCCACCGCCAGCCGCCGCCGCTCCAGCAGGTCGCCGAGCGGTACGAGCAGCAGCAGCCCGAGCCCGTAGCCGACCTGCGCGACGGTCACCACCAGCGCCGTGGTGGCCGCCCCCAGGCGCAGGTCGTGGCCGATGACGTCCAGCAGCGGCTGGGCGAAGTAGTTGCCCGCGACCGACAGTCCGGTCGCCACGGACATCAGCAGCAGCGTGCCGCGCCCCAGCCCGCGCTGCCCCTCTTCCTGGGAAGCCATCAGATCTCTTTCCGTACGCCGCGCCACCCCGTCGGTGTTGCTCCGTCCCTCAGCTTCCGGTGCTCCGGTCGATGAGTCCAATGCATACCTGTCATCCCATCCATCGCGGAGCACGATCGGACGGTGGCCGTGACGCGGCCGACGGCCGCCGCCACCCGCTGGCTACGCTCGCCGCATGGAGCTGCAACAGATGCGGTACGTGGTCGCGGTCGCCGAGACCGGCGGCTTCACCCGGGCCGCCGAACGCTGCCACGTCGTGCAGTCCGCGCTCAGCCACCAGATCGCCCGCCTGGAGAAGGAGCTCGGCGCCCGGCTCTTCCACCGTACGAGCCGCAGCGTGCGGCTGACGGCCGCGGGCGAGGCGTTCGTGCCGGTCGCCCGGCAGGCGCTGGAGGCGGCCGAGCGGGCCCGCGCCGAGGTGGAGGCGGCGGCCGGCGAGGTGCGCGGCCGGCTGGCGGTAGGGGCGATCTCCACCGTCGCGGCCGTCGACCTGGCCCGTGAGCTGGGCGCCTACCGCGCCCGCTACCCGCAGGTGCGGATCAGCCTGCGCACGGAGATGAGCGAGCAGCTCACCGAGCAGGTCCGGCAGGGCGTGCTGGACGTCGCCTTCATCGGCCTGGTGCCGGGCGCCCGCAGCCAGGGCGTACGGGAACGGGCGCTGGCCCACGGGGAGCTGGTGGCCGTCGTACCGCCGGACCACCCGCTGGCGGGCCAGGAGTGGAAGGACCTGCGACGGCTGGCCGAGGAGACCTTCGTGGACTTCACGGCCGGCTCGGCGGCGCGCCGCCAGCGGGACGACGCGTTCCGCGCGGCGGGCCTGACGACCGAGGTGACCTTCGAGGTGACCACCGTGGAGTTCCTGGCCAAGCTGGTGCGGGCCGGGCTCGGCATCGGCATGGTGCCGCAGGCGTTCGCCGCCGAACTGACCGGGCTGAGCGTGGTGCGCGTCCCCGACGCGCCCGCCCGGGTCGAACGCGTCGTCTGGAGCGCGCGGGGCCCTTCCCCGGCCGCCGCGGCCTTCCTGGAAGCGCTCGGCGTGGACCCTTCCGGGCCGGACCCGGGGCCCGCCGCCCGGGGGACATGAGCCCCACGCCAAGCCGCTGACCTGCGCTTTCGACCCCGTACCCGGCCTGCGGTCCGGTGCCGGTACCCGCCCGCGCATCGTCCCCGCCGACCCGGGTACCCGGATCCAATGACAGCAACGATCGCTTCGACCACACCGCCCCAGGACGGCACCGCCGTCCAGCAGGCCGTGGACCTCACGCGGGACATGGTCGTCGGCACCGGTCCGCTGATCGCCGGGATCGTCATCGTCGTGGGACTGATCCTCGCCGTGGTCTACGGCAGGCGCCGCCGGGACCGGGAGCCCGACCCGCCCGAGCCGGAGACCCAGCCGACGCCGCCCAAGGACCCGACCGGGTACGAGAGCGAGCTGCGCGACCCCAACGAGGTGCCGCGCGGCGGCGACCACCGGCTGACCCCGCACGAACTGTCCGACTACGGCAACGCCCCCACCCGCCACGGCGAGGACCAGGACCGGGAGCGCAGCCGCTGGCAGGACGGGCACAGCGGGTCCTTCGGCAGCGGTTAACGTCGAGGGGTGCGACCGCAGACCCCCTTCCCCTCCGACGAGCGGCCCGCCGCCCCTTCCGGGGCCGGGCCCGCCTGCCCCGTGACCGGCCCCGGCACGGCGGCCGTCCCGCCCTGCCCCGAGCTGTTCACGTGGGAGTTCGCCTCCGACCCGTACCCGGCGTACGCCTGGCTGCGCGAGCACGCGCCGGTGCACCGTACGCGGCTGCCCAGCGGCGTCGAGGCCTGGCTGGTGACCCGGTACGGGGACGCCCGGCAGGCGCTGGCCGACACCCGGCTGTCGAAGAACCCGGTGCACCACAGCGAGGCCGCGCACGGCAAGGGCAAGGTCGGCATCCCCGGCGAGCGCGGCGCGAACCTCATGACGCACCTGCTCAACATCGACCCGCCGGACCACACCCGGCTGCGCCGGCTGGTCTCCAAGGCGTTCACGCCGCGCCGCATCGCCCGGTTCGCGCCGCGCGTACAGGAGCTGACCGACGCGTTCATCGACTCCTTCGCGGAGCGCGGCGAGGCCGACCTGATCCACGAGTTCGCCTTCCCGCTGCCCATCTACGCCATCTGCGACCTGCTCGGCGTCCCGCGCGAGGACCAGGACGACTTCCGGGACTGGGCCGGGATGATGATCCGGCACGGCCAAGGGCCGCGCGGCGGCGTCGCCCGGTCGGTCAAGAAGATGCGCGGCTACCTCGCCGAGCTGATCCACCGCAAGCGCGAGACCCTCGGCGACGAGGGCGACGACGACCTGATCTCCGGTCTGATCCGCGCCTCCGACCACGGCGAACACCTGACCGAGAACGAGGCCGCCGCGATGGCCTTCATCCTGCTGTTCGCCGGCTTCGAGACCACCGTCAACCTCATCGGCAACGGCGTGTACCAGCTGCTGCGCCACCCCGAGCAGCGCGCACTCCTCCAGCAGGCCGCCCGCACGGGCGACGACGGGCTGCTCGCCACCGGCGTGGAGGAGCTGCTGCGCTACGACGGCCCGGTCGAGCTGGCCACCTGGCGCTTCGCCACCCAGGACCTCACCGTCGGCGGGCAGCGGATCGCCGAGGGCGACCCGGTCCTGGTCGTCCTGGCCGCCGCCGACCGGGATCCGGAGCGCTTCGCCGGCCCCGACGTCCTGGACCTGACCCGCCGTGACAACCAGCACCTCGGGTACGGCCACGGCATCCACTACTGCCTGGGCGCGCCGCTGGCCCGCCTGGAAGGCCAGACCGCGATAGCCACCCTGCTGACCCGGCTGCCGGACCTCCGGCTCGGCGCGGAACCGGAGGAGCTGCGCTGGCGCGGTGGGCTGATCATGCGGGGGCTGCGGGCCCTGCCGGTGGAGTTCACGCCCGTACGGAAGTGACCTGACGTCAGGCCGTGACCTGCGCGTGATCTCCGCTACACCGGCTTGTGACGAGCGGGCGGCCCCGCTACTTTCATCCGTCTGAAAGGCCGGGACGGGCGGCGTGGCAGGTGTAACGGCCACACAGCCGGCGGTGCCGGTCTTTCGACGACAACTCAACCGCCGCTCGAAAGGCAACCGCATGCGCTCCGGGAACGGCCGTCACCGACGCCCCCGTCAGGCTCCGGCCATCTTCGTCACGGCGGGAGTCGCCGGCGGCGCCCTCGCCATGCCGCTGCTCGCCGCGAGCAGCGCCAACGCCGCCGACGCGGCCACCTGGGACCGTGTCGCGCAGTGCGAGAGCAGCGGGATGTGGAGCGCCAACAGCGGCAACGGCTTCTACGGCGGGCTGCAGCTGACCCAGGAGATGTGGGACCAGTACGGCGGCCCGGCGTACGCCTCGCGCCCCGATCTGGCCAGCCGCTCGCAGCAGATGGCCGTCGCCGAGTCGATACTCGCCGCGCGCGGCCCCGACACCTGGCCGAGCTGCGCGGTGAACGCGGGACTCAAGCAGGGCGGCAGCGGGCCGGACGTCGACCCGGGCAGCACGGCCACGCCGACCCCGCGGCCCTCCTCGCCGGCCCCCACCACCCCGTCGCCCTCCTCGAAGCCGTCCGAGCCGTCCGGGACACCGGAGTCCGGCGACAAGGGCACCCCGCAGCCGAAGCCGTCGCCCACCGGCCCGGCGGGGACGCCGGATCCGTCCCGTACGCCCGACCCGTCCGGTACGGGGCGTACGGAAGACCCGTCGCACCCCGCCGACCCGGACGGCGGCGCCTCCACGAGCCCCACCACGCCGCCCTCGAAGGGCAAGCACCGCGGACAGCCCGGGGACGGGGCCGGTACCGGCGCGGGGGCGGGGACGGGCGCCGGGACGGGCGACACAGGGACGGGTACGGGCGCGGGCTCCGGTGACGCGGGCCGGTCCGGCGGGGGGCACCCCTCGCGGGGCGGCGACGCGCACCGTACGGACCCGGGCGCGCCAGGTGACTACGCCGTGCGGCCTGGTGACAACCTGTCAGCCATCGCGGAGGACCGCGGGGTCTCCGGCGGCTGGCCGGCGCTCTACGAGGCCAACAAAGGTGTCATCGGGGGCGATCCGGACCTTATCCACCCTGGTCAGCGCCTCGACCTGGCTGCCGAGCAGCGGTAGTTCGCAGGCATTTGCCCGCTTTGGTGAAAGTGAGACATGGATCTCGTTCGGGACCGCGGTGACCGTCCCGTCCGTTGTTTCCAAACCTGCGACGACCTGCGGAAATGTGATGATCCTGTGATGTCTGGGGGCCAACTGGCCTCAGATGTAGGGGTTTGAACCCGCGGGGTGTTCCTGTTTACCGTCTTCATCGCTCGCCAAAGCGGGCCCTTCGATCACACGCCGAATCCTGCCGGTGGTCGGAGGTCACTCGACGCGAGAGCGCCGAAGGCAGGAGCGGGGGAACCAAGGTAAGCGCCGGCCCCGCCCGCGGAAGCGGGTCCAACCGGCTTGGGGTGAAGCCATGTGTGAAGCACACACGGCCGGGCAACTCACATGGCCCGAACCCGACAGCTCACCTCGCAGGCGTCGGTGAGGAACAACCATGCTGAACACCAAGGGCAAGCACCGCCGTCCCTCCAAGGCCGTCCGCGTCGCCACCCTGGCGGGTGTCGCCGGTGCCGCGGTGGCCGTCCCGCTGATGGGCGCCACCTCCGCCTCCGCCGCGGGCAACAACTGGGACGCCGTCGCCCAGTGCGAGTCCGGTGGCAACTGGTCCATCAACACCGGCAACGGCTACTACGGTGGCCTGCAGTTCTCGAACTCCAGCTGGGCCGCCGCCGGCGGTACCAAGTACGCCCCGCGCGCCGACCAGGCCAGCAAGAGCCAGCAGATCGCCGCGGCCGAGCGCCTGCTCGCCATCCAGGGCCCGGGCGCCTGGACCTGCGCCGGCGGCCACCTCGGCAAGGGCAACGCGAACGCCAAGGCCGACGGCGGCTCGTCGCAGGGCAGCAGCTCGCACAAGTCGCACAAGTCGCACAAGTCCTACCGTTCCTACTCCGCGCCGCAGAACACCTCGCGGTCCGAGGCCCGCAAGGCCCCGGCCCCGTCGCACCAGTCGACGCCGAAGTCGAACCCCCAGGGCAACTACACCGTCAAGTCCGGTGACACCCTCGCCAAGATCGCCGCTTCCCACGGCACCAACTGGAAGTCGGTCTACGAGAACAACAAGTCCGTCATCGGCGGCAACCCCAACCTGATCTTCCCGGGCCAGAAGCTGGCCGTCTGAGCCGGTCCGGCCCTGAAGAGTCCCGGGTGACCGTGGCGCTCCGTACGTACGGCGGTACGTACGGGCCGCCCGGACCCCCGGGGGCCGCTCACCCCGGGAATCCGCTCTTCCCCGGAAACCCGCTCTTCCTGTGAGACCGCCCCGCCCCGGCGCCTGTTCCCCCGCACGCGCCGCGGCGGGGCTTCTCCGTTTCCCCGTCCGGCCGCCGGGGGCCACCCCGTCCGCCGACTTCTCCGTTCAGCGAACATTGCCCCCATACGTCCCGTGAACTGGGGCTTTGCGGGTGTATTCGTCCCAAGGGCCGGGCTGGCGGCGAGCGGAACCCCCGGAGGCCGTTAGGCTCGTGCTGCAGAACTCCAGACACCCATGAAGGAGACAACGTGCCGTCCATCGACGTCGTCGTAGCTCGCGAGATTCTCGACTCGCGAGGCAATCCCACGGTCGAGGTCGAGGTCGGCCTCGACGACGGCAGCACCGGCCGTGCCGCCGTCCCGTCCGGCGCCTCGACCGGCGCCTTCGAGGCCATCGAGCTGCGCGACGGTGACCCGGCCCGCTACCTGGGCAAGGGCGTGGAGAAGGCCGTCCTCGCGGTCATCGAGCAGATCGGCCCGGAGCTCGTCGGCTACGACGCCACCGAGCAGCGCCTGATCGACCAGGCCATGTTCGACCTGGACGCCACCGACAACAAGGGCTCGCTCGGCGCCAACGCCATCCTCGGCGTCTCCCTGGCCGTCGCGCACGCCGCCTCCGAGGCCAGCGACCTGCCGCTGTTCCGCTACCTGGGCGGCCCCAACGCCCACGTGCTGCCGGTCCCGATGATGAACATCCTGAACGGCGGCTCGCACGCCGACTCCAACGTGGACATCCAGGAATTCATGATCGCCCCGATCGGCGCGGAGTCCTTCTCCGAGGCCCTGCGCTGGGGCGCCGAGGTCTACCACACCCTCAAGAAGGTCCTGAAGAACAAGGGCCTGGCCACCGGCCTGGGCGACGAGGGCGGCTTCGCCCCGAACCTGGGCTCCAACCGCGAGGCCCTGGACCTGATCCTCGAAGCGATCAAGGAGGCCGGTTACACCCCCGGCCAGGACATCGCGCTCGCGCTCGACGTCGCCGCCTCCGAGTTCTACAAGGACGGCGTCTACGAGTTCGAGGGCCAGCAGCGCACCGCCGAGCAGATGACCTCGTACTACGAGGAGCTCGTCGCCGCGTACCCGCTGGTCTCCATCGAGGACCCGCTGTTCGAGGACGACTGGGCCGGCTGGAACGTCATCACCGAGCGCCTGGGCGCCAAGGTGCAGCTGGTGGGCGACGACCTGTTCGTCACCAACCCGGAGCGCCTGGCCCGCGGCATCGAGGAGAACTCGGCCAACGCCCTGCTGGTCAAGGTCAACCAGATCGGCTCGCTGACCGAGACCCTGGACGCCGTCGAGCTGGCCCAGCGCAACGGCTTCAAGTGCATGATGTCGCACCGCTCCGGCGAGACCGAGGACGTCACCATCGCCGACCTGGCCGTCGCCACCAACTGCGGCCAGATCAAGACCGGCGCCCCGGCCCGCTCCGAGCGCGTCGCCAAGTACAACCAGCTGCTGCGCATCGAGGAGATCCTCGACGACGCGGCGGTCTACGCGGGCCGCTCCGCCTTCCCGCGGTTCCGCTTCGAGGGCTGACCGGCCCCGCAAGGGCTGACCCCGGGGGCCGCGAACGGCCCCGGAAGCCGTGAATACGTACGTCCCCGGCGGCGGTCCCGTACCGTTGCCGGGGACGTACGTGCTGCGGGCCGCGCCGGCCCCGGCCCGGTGACGAAGGGGAGGCGACGTGTCCGCGGAACGGTTCTCCACCGCGACCCGGCTCAAGGCGCTCGGCGAACAGGCCGCCGCCCGCGTCCAGCGTGCCCGCCGCCCCCGGCGGGGCCGCCTGACCGGCCGGGCGGCGCTGCTCGCGCTGGTGATGTGCTCCCTGGTCGTCGCGCTCGCCTACCCCACCCGGCAGTACATCTCGCAGCGCGCCGAGATCGCCGACCAGCGCCGCCAGGCGGAACAGGCCGCGCGGCGCGCCGACGAACTGCGCGACGAGAAGGCCCGCTGGCAGGACCCCGAGTACGTACGGCAGCAGGCGCGGCAGCACCTGCACTACGTCCGGCCCGGCGAGACCGGCTTCATCGTCCAGGACGGCTCCGGCACCGGAAAGCGGCGCGGCGGCCGGGCCGCCGCGGAACGCCCCTGGTACGACAACATCTGGGACGGCCTGGACGCCGCCGACCAGTAGCCTGTCCGGGGCGCGCGCCCGGTCCGGCCCGCCGTACGGCGCCCCGCCCCTCCATCACCGCCACGACCGAAAGCACCCACGTCCGTGTCTGAACACCTCATGCCCCCGCCGCAGACCGAGCGCACCGAGCCCACCGATGCGGACATCGCGGCCTTCAAGGAACAGCTCGGCCGCCCGCCGCGCGGTCTGCGCGCCATCGCGCACCGCTGCCCCTGCGGGCAGCCGGACGTCGTCGAGACGGCCCCGCGCCTGGAGGACGGCACCCCCTTCCCCACGCTGTACTACCTCACCTGCCCGCGCGCGGCCTCCGCGATCGGCACGCTGGAGGCCAACGGCGTGATGAAGGAGATGACCGAGCGGCTGGACCGCGACCCGGAGCTGGCCGCGAAGTACCGGGCCGCCCACGAGGACTACATCCAGCGGCGGGACGCCATCGAGGTCCTCCAGGGCTTCCCCAGCGCGGGCGGCATGCCCGACCGGGTCAAGTGCCTGCACGTCCTGGTCGGCCACTCGCTCGCGGCCGGCCCCGGCGTCAACCCGCTCGGCGACGAGGCGCTCGCGATGCTGCCGCAGTGGTGGCGCAAGGGCCCCTGCGTGAATCCGTGCGCGGACACCGCCGAAGGCGAAGGAGACCCGGCCGCATGAAGCGCGTAGCCGCCATCGACTGCGGCACCAACTCCATCCGGCTGCTCGTCGCCGACCTCGACCCGGCGACCGGCGAGCTGAAGGACCTGGACCGCCGGATGACGATCGTGCGCCTGGGCCAGGGCGTGGACCGCACCGGCCGGCTGGCCCCCGAGGCCCTGGAGCGCACCTTCGCGGCCTGCCGCGAGTACGCCGGGGTGATCCGCGAGCTGGGCGCCGAGTCCCTCCGCTTCGTGGCGACCTCCGCCTCCCGCGACGCCGAGAACCGCGACGACTTCGTCCGCGGGGTGGTGGACATCCTGGGTGTCGAGCCCGAGGTGATCACCGGTGACCAGGAGGCCGAGTTCTCCTTCACCGGCGCCACCAAGGAGCTCACCGGCCGCACCGACCAGGAGACGCCCTACCTGGTCGTCGACATCGGCGGCGGCTCCACCGAGTTCGTCCTCGGCTCCGACGCCGTACGCGCCGCCCGCTCCGTGGACATCGGCTGCGTCCGCATGACCGAACGCCACCTCGTACGGGACGGCAAGCCGATCGCCGACCCGCCCGGCGAGGAGCAGATCAGCGCCATCAAGGCGGACATCGACCGCGCCCTGGACGAGGCGGGGCAGGCCGTCCCCCTTTCCGAGGCCCGCACCCTCGTCGGCCTGGCGGGCTCGGTGACCACGGTCGCCGCCATCGCCCTGGGCCTGCACGCGTACGACTCCACCGCCATCCACCACGCGCGCATCCCCCTGCCCAAGGTCCGCGAGATCACCGACCGCATCCTGACCGCCAGCCACGAAGAACGCGCCGCCATCCCGGCCATGCACCCCGGCCGCGTCGACGTCATCGCCGCGGGCGCCCTGGTCCTCCTGTCGATCATGGAACGGGTGGGCGCGGAGGAGGTCGTGGTCTCGGAGCACGACATTCTGGACGGGATCGCCTGGAGCATCGCCTGACCTTGCGGCCGGAGGCAGTCCGGGGCCTGCGGGCTCCGGACTGCCCGCTGTCCGATGCTGCGGCAGGTGTCGCGCCGGTCGAGCACCGCCTCCGCCGCTGGGACGCCTTCCGCCGGTGGGTGCCAGGGCCGGAAGGGCCCCTTCCAGGAGCCTGAACGGCCCCTTCCGCGAGAAAGTTCGTGAAACTCTTCACATGAAAAAAGCGCCCGTCGGGCGAACAAACCGGACAGTCGGCCCTAGATCTTGAGCCGTAGGTCCCCCGGGCCGCAAAAATGTGCGGTTTCAGCGGTGTTAAAGAGATCCTTACGCACCGTGTGGTCCACCGGGGTCCGAGTGCGCAATCCCTGATCAACAGGGGTGTCCAACGGTTCGGAGGGGAGCGTGGTTCCCTCTTCGGGGTATGGCGTCGATCACGGAGGCGCGGAGTGTAGCAGATGCCCTTCGCAACCTTGTGAAGGGGCTCACGAGGGGTGCTCCGAGTGGGGGTGGATACTCGATTGCATGAGCACCACGGAGCGTCCCAGGATCCTCGTTGTAGGCGGTGGGTACGTAGGTTTGTACGCGGCACGCCGCATCCTCAAGAAGATGCGGTACGGCGAGGCGACGGTCACGGTCGTCGACCCGCGCTCGTACATGACGTACCAGCCCTTCCTCCCTGAAGCTGCTGCCGGCAGCATCTCTCCCCGCCACGTCGTGGTGCCGCTGCGACGCGTGCTCCCGAAGGCGGAGGTCCTCACCGGCCGCGTCACCACCATCGACCAGGACCGCAAGGTCGCCACGATCGCCCCGCTGGTGGGCGAGGCGTACGAGCTGCCCTTCGACTACCTGGTCATCGCGATGGGCGCGGTCTCCCGTACCTTCCCGATCCCCGGCCTGGCCGAGAACGGCATCGGCATGAAGGGCATCGAGGAGGCCATCGGGCTGCGCAACCACGTGCTGGAGCAGCTGGACAAGGCTGACTCCACGACCGACGAGGAGGTCCGCCGCAAGGCGCTGACCTTCGTCTTCGTCGGTGGCGGCTTCGCCGGTGCGGAGACCGTCGGCGAGGTCGAGGACATGGCCCGCGACGCCGCGAAGTACTACAAGAACGTCAAGCGCGAGGACATGCGCTTCATCCTGGTCGACGTGGCGGACAAGATCCTGCCCGAGGTCGGCCCGAAGCTCGGTGCGTACGGCAAGGAGCACCTGGAGAGCCGGGGCGTCGAGATCTACCTCGGCACCAGCACCAAGTCCTGCGTCGACGGCCACGTGGTGCTGAGCAACGACCTGGAGGTCGACTCCAACACCATCGTGTGGACCGCCGGTGTGAAGCCGAACCCGGCGCTCTCCCGCTTCGGTCTGCCGCTGGGCCCGCGCGGTCACGTGGACACCCAGGCCACCCTCCAGGTGCAGGGCACCGACTACATCTGGGCCGCGGGCGACAACGCCCAGGTGCCGGACCTCGTCGGCCGCAAGGCGGGCAACGAGAACGCCTGGTGCCCGCCGAACGCCCAGCACGCGCTGCGCCAGGCCAAGGTCCTCGGCGACAACGTGATCTCCGGCATGCGGGGCTTCCCGCAGAAGGAGTACAGCCACGCCAACAAGGGCGCGGTCGCGGGCCTGGGCCTGCACAAGGGCGTCGCGATGATCGTCCTGGGCAAGACCAAGATCAAGCTGAAGGGCCGGCTGGCCTGGTACATGCACCGCGCGTACCACGGCATGGCGATGCCGACCTTCAACCGCAAGATCCGCGTCTTCGCCGACTGGACCCTCGGCATGTTCCTCAAGCGCGAGATCACCTCGCTCGGCGCGATGGAGAACCCGCGCGAGGAGTTCTACGAGGCCGCCAAGCCGGCCCCGGCGCCCGCCGCCGCGGCCGACGACAAGGCCAAGAGCGCCGACAAGGCGGAGGCCAAGGCCTCCTGACCCTCCGTCGGGAGCGGCGTCCGGCAGCGGACGCCGCCCGTACACCACCGCCGAAGGGGCGGCCGCCATCCGTGGTGCGGCCGCCCCTTCGGCGTATTCGTTGTGGCGCGCCGCCCCCGTTTTGCTGTTCCCTTACGAACGAACGGGACTACCGGGTGCCCGGACGGCGTTTACGTGGTGGGTGAAACTTTCTTCGCCCTTCTCGTCAACACGGAGGTGTGCGACATGGCCGACGCCGCTGGACGGCTCTCCAAGCTCGCCGAGGAGGTGCTGGGAGCCCCGCTCCCGGTCCGCATCCGCGCCTGGGACCGCAGCGAGTACGGCCCGCCGGGGGCGCCCGTGCTGGTGATACGCAACCGCCGTGCCCTGCGCCGCCTCCTGTTCAAGCCGGGCGAGTTGGGCCTGGCGCGCGCCTGGGTGGCCGGCGACATCGACGTCGAGGGCGATCTGTACGAAGCGCTGGACCTGCTGTCCGGGATGATCTGGGAGCGCGGTACGGCGGCCGGGAAGCCGCGGCGTGCCGCTGCTCTGCGAGCCCTCGCCAAGCCGGAGGTCCGCGCCGCCGCCCGCGACCTGGTAGCGCTGGCGGGCATCCCCGTACCGCCCAAGCCGCCTGCCGAGGAGGCCCCCAAGAGCCACGGCCCGCTGCACACGCTGCGCCGTGACAAGGAGGCCATCAGCCACCACTACGACGTCGGCAACGACTTCTACGAGCTGGTGCTCGGCCCGTCCATGGTCTATTCGTGCGCCTACTGGGAGAGCCCCGACGCCACCCTGGAAGAGGCCCAGCGCGACAAGCTGGACCTGATCTGCCGCAAGCTCGGCCTGAAGGAGGGCGAGCGGCTGCTGGACGTGGGCTGCGGCTGGGGCTCGATGGCCCTGCACGCCGCCCGCGAGTACGGCGTACGGGTCGTCGGCATCACCCTCTCCGAGGAGCAGGCCACGTACGGCCGCAAGCGCGTCGCCGAGGCGGGCCTCGCCGACCGCGTCGAGATCCGCGTCCAGGACTACCGCGAGGTCCACGACGAGCCGTTCGACGCGATCTCCTCGATCGGCATGGCCGAACACGTCGGCCGCGCCCGCTACGCCGAGTACGCCGCCGACCTGTACGCGCTCCTCAAGCCCGGCGGACGCCTGCTCAACCACCAGATCGCCCGCCGCCCGCTGGCGGACGAGGACGCGTACCACGTCGACGAGTTCATCGACCGGTACGTCTTCCCGGACGGTGAGCTGGCCCCGGTCGGCCGCACCGTCGGGCAGCTGGAGGACGCCGGGTTCGAGGTACGGGACGTGGAGGCGATCCGCGAGCACTACGCGCTGACGCTGCGCGCCTGGGTGGCCAACCTGGAGGCGCGCTGGAAGGAGGCGGTGCGGCTGACGACGCCGGGCCGGGCCCGGGTGTGGCGGCTGTACATGGCCGCCTCCGCGCTGTCCTTCGAGCGCAACCGCATCGGGGTCAACCAGGTCCTGGCGCTCCGTACGCCGGAGCCCGGCACCTCGGGGCTGCCGCTGCGCGCCCGGGAGTGGCGCGGCTGAACCAGGGCCGTACGCACAAGGGCCCCGGCGCCCGGACCGCTGTTCGGCGGTCCGGGCACCGGGGCCCTGCCGTGACGGTTCCGGCCGTCCGGTCCCGGCCGGTCATTCGGCCTTGATCGCCGCCAGCATGTTCAGCTTCGCGGCCCGGCGGGCCGGCCACAGCGCGGCCAGCATGCCGACCACCGCGGCGAGCGCCAGGAAGATGCCCATCCGGCCCCACGGGAGCACCAGCTCGTACGTGGCCAGCGAGGCGCCGATCAGCTCACCGGCCGCCCAGCCGAAGAAGACGCCCAGGCCGATGCCGAGGACCCCGCCGAACAGTGCGATCACCAGCGACTCCAGCCGCACCATCCGCTTGATGCCGGCCCGGTCCAGACCGATCGCCCGCAGCATGCCGATCTCCTGCGACCGTTCGAAGACCGACATGGCCAGGGTGTTGACCACCCCGAGCACCGCGACGATCACGGCCATGGCGAGCAGCCTGTAGAGCATGTTCAGCATCAGGGTGATCATCTGCGCGATGCCCTCGGACACGTCCTTCTTGTCCTGGACGGAGATCGCCGGGTTCTCGCCGAGGGTCTTGACCAGGGAGGCCTTGGTGGCGTCGGTCGCGCCGTCCGCCGTCTTGACCAGCACCCGCAGGTCGGTGGGGTGCTTCTGGTGCGGGGCCAGCACGGAGGTGTCGAGCAGGATGCCCTGGAGCATGTCGTTGCCCTCGTAGACACCGGAGACGGTGAGCCGGCCCTTCTTGCCGTCCTCGAACGTCGTCTCGAACGACGAGCCGACCTGCCAGCCGTGGTGCTTCGCGGTGCCGCTGTCGACGACCGCGCGGTTCGCCTTCGGCGTGCCGAGCCCGTCGAAGGAGCCCGCGGTGAACTTCAGGTCCGTCAGCTCACCGATCGCCTTGCCGTCGACCCCGGTCAGGTACTCCGGCTCGCCGCCGATCCGGGCGGGGGCGTTGCGCAGCGGGCTGGAGGCGGTGACCTGCGGGTCGGCCGCCAGCGACCTGGCCACGTCGGGGGAGAGCGGGCCCATGGTCGCCATGCTGACGACGTAGTCCGCCTTCAGGGCGTCGGTCGCCATCTTGTCGACGCTCTTCTGGACACTGCCCGCGATCACGGTCAGGCCGGTGACCAGGGTGAGCCCGATCATCAGGGCGGAGGCCGTGGCGGCCGTACGGCGCGGGTTGCGCACCGCGTTCTGGCGGGCCAGCTTGCCCGAGATGCCGAAGGCGCGCAGGACGGGTGCGGCGGCCGCGATCAGCGGGCGGGACAGCAGCGGCGTCAGCACGAAGACGCCGATCAGCAGCAGCCCGGCGCCCAGGCTCATCAGCGCCTTGCCCGCGTCGGAGCCGACCGAGACGGCGCCCAGTACGCAGGCGGTGCCCGCCGCGGCCAGCACCGCGCCGATGGCGTTGCGCAGCACCAGGGACTTCGTGGACGCCGCAGCGTGCACGCTGTTCATCGCGGCGACCGGCGGGATCTTCGCGGCGCGGCGGCCCGGCAGCCAGGCGGCGAGCACCGTCACCACGATGCCGACCAGCAGCGAGACGACGACGGTCGAGGGGGAGACGACCAGCGGTCCGTCCGGGACGGTGCCGAGGGCGCCGGTCAGGGCGCGCAGTGCGGCGCCGATGCCGATGCCGGCCAGCAGACCGGTGACGGCGGCCACCGCGCCGACCACGAACGCCTCGATGAGCACCGAGCGGGTGACCTGGCGGCGGCTCGCGCCGACCGCGCGCATCAGGGCCAGTTCCTTGGTGCGCTGGGCGACCAGCATGGTGAAGGTGTTGGCGATGATGAAGATGCCGACGAACAGCGCGATGCCGGCGAAGACCAGCAGGCCGGTCTTCATGCTGTCCATGCTCTTGGCGATCATCTCGGCCTGGTCGTCGGCCAGCTTCTTGCCGGTGACCGCCTCCGCGGTGTCCGGCAGCACCTTGTCGACCGCCGCCTTCAGCTCCTGCTGGGAGGTGCCGGGCGCGGCCTTGACGTCGATCTCGCTGAACTCGCCGGGCGCGGCGAACAGCTTCTGCGCCGTCGCGGTGTCGAACAGCGCGAGGCTGCCGCCGCTGGAGACCGCGCCGTCGTCGGTGGTGAAGATGCCGGAGATCTTCATCTCGCGGACCGGGCCGTCGACGGACAGCCGTACGGTGTCGCCGGCCCGGTAGCCGGCCTTCTCGGCGGTCCCGGAGTCCAGCGCGACCTCGTGGTCGCCCTGGGGGGCGGTGCCGGACGTCATCGGGAAGCGGGCGTCCTTGCCGTCCGGGCCGGGGTAGTAGTTGCGGCCGCGGGAGCTGGTGCCGTTGCCGGCCAGCTCGCCCTTCTTGTCGGCGACGGCGGTGAACCCGTCGACGGTGCCGGTGGCGCCGGCCGCGCCGGGGACCTTGCCGACCCGGTCGAGGAGCGCCTGGCTCAGCCTGGGGGCCTTGCCGGGCTTGGCGTCGGCGGCGTCCGAGCGGTGCGGCTGGACGGCCACGTCGACACCGTCCAAGCCCTTCTGCGAGCTCTTCTGTGTGGCCTCGGAGAGGGTGGAGGTGAAGACCAGGGTGCCGGAGACGAAGGCCACGCCGAGCATCACGGCGAGGACGGTCATCAGCAGCCGGGCCTTGTGCGCGAGCACGTTGCGCAAGGCGGTACGGAACATGAGGGGTCCTGGGGGAGTGGGGCGGGAAGGTGGCTGCTGGTGCCGGTCAGCTGACCCGGCCCCGTGCGTCGAAGCCCTTCATGCGCTCCAGCACCCGGTCGGCGGTCGGGTCGGCCATGTCGTCGACGATGCGGCCGTCGGCGAGGAAGACGACCCGGTCCGCGTAGGCCGCGGCGACCGGGTCGTGGGTCACCATCACCACGGTCTGGCCCAGCTCCCGTACGGAGTTGCGCAGGAAGCCCAGGACCTCGGCGCCGGAGCGGGAGTCGAGGTTGCCGGTCGGCTCGTCGGCGAAGATGATCTCGGGCTGGGAGGCCAGCGCGCGGGCCACCGCCACCCGCTGCTGCTGGCCGCCGGAGAGCTGGCTCGGCCGGTGCTTGAGCCGCCCGGAGAGGCCGACGGTCGTGACCACCTGGTCCAGCCACTGCCGGTCGGGCTTGCGGCCCGCGATGTCCATGGGCAGCGTGATGTTCTCCAGCGCGGTCAGCGTCGGCAGCAGGTTGAACGCCTGGAAGACGAAACCGATCTTGTCGCGGCGCAGCCGGGTCAGGTGCTTGTCCTTCAGGCCGTTCAGCTCGGTGCTGCCGATCAGGGCCGAGCCGCGGGATATCGCGTCCAGCCCGGCCATGCAGTGCATGAGGGTGGACTTGCCGGACCCCGAGGGGCCCATGATCGCGGTGAACTCGGCCTGCCGGAACTCGACGGTCACGTTGTCCAGCGCGACCACCTGGGTCTCGCCCTGTCCGTAGACCTTGGTGAGATCCGTGGCGCGTGCGGCCACCGTGGCGCGGGTGGCGGTGGGAACGCCGGTGTGGGTGGTCACGAGAAGGGACTCCTGTCGAATGTCGGGGCGGTCGGTGCCGTCGGGGCCGGGGAAAGGCGGCCCGTTCCATCGTGGGGGAGGCGCCGGTACGGCAACGTCAGCCCGTGAGCCGGTCTCGGGGAAGCCCTGGGGCGTAGCGCGCGGGCAGGCGGTCATCCCTGGGTATGACGGCGACCCTGAGGTGCGAAGGGGCGGGAGGGCGCTCGCGGGGGCGCACGCGCGGCGTCGAGTTTCCGTCAATCCGGACCCGGCCCGCGGCAGGCGCCCGAGCGGCAGGGGTGGGCCGCAGGCATGTGCCGATGGCCCGTACCAGCCGCTGATGACCCCTCAGTTGCCAATAAAATAAGACAACCTCGGGAAGACGGCCCCCTGTTCAGACGGTACTGCGGGCTAGGCTCGTGCTGCCCCCTTTGAGGTGGCATGGGGGATCCCAGGCCCGGATGGTGGAATGCAGACACGGCGAGCTTAAACCTCGCTGGCCTTCGGGCCGTGCCGGTTCAAGTCCGGCTCCGGGCACAGCCGTGCGAGCTGCCGACCGCCGGTCGCCCGTCAGCCCGTCCCGCCCCCACAACAAGCAGGCCGTGGCCGGGGTTTGACGGCGGCGCGTGGTGATGCGCCGTCGGCCCCGTCCGTCGCCACCAACCCCGCCGCGGTGCGCCGGATCCTTACGGAGCGGTCCGGTCCCGGTCCGCGCTGTCGGCGCCGTCGGCGGCCACCGTTCCGCCGGGCGGCCAGGCCGGGCGGATCTCCTCGGGGACGGCGGCCAGCGCGTGGCCGACGGTGGGGAAGCAGGCCAGGGCGTCCACGGCGCGGGTGACCACGAGTACGTGCAGGACGCGGACGCCCAGCGAGGCGAGCAGCAGCCGCCCGTTCATCCGCCGGCACAGCCACTCCAGGGCGAGCAGGCAGTTCAGGCCGCGGGAGTCGCAGAACCGCAGCGCGGTCAGGTCCAGCACCAGGAACCGGTGCCCGGCCGCGATCACGGCCCCGGCCTCGTCCAGGAACTGCCGCTCCGCGTGGACGTCCAGCTCCCCGGCCACCCGGAGCACCGCACACGCGTCGGCGTCGACGACCGTGGTGATCGTCAGGTGCCGCCTGCCTTGGGACATCGCTCCTCCACGTGTGCGCCCGGGCACGGCCGGACTCCCGGGGCGCGTCCCCGCTCCAGTCCAGTGTGCCGGGCGGCGCTCCCTGCCCGGGGCCCGCCCTGGCCGGCACGGGGTGTCCGCGCCCTATGGGCGGGCGCGGGCCGGGCCCGCATTGGCGTGCCGTGCGCAGGCGCGAGACCGTGGATAGCGCAAGCATTTCCGCGGGGGAAACGCTGGTGCTGCAAATGGTCGCACTTCGGACCCGAACAGATATATCACATGGCACCACGTGTTCGACCGATCACGGGCGCGGTAGACATCCCGTGTCACATTTCTGCGCACGAGGAGAGAAAGCATGCGCAAGTTCATCGGTCGTACCGCCGGCGCGTTCGCCGTCGCCGCCCTTGCCGTCGTTCCGCTCTCGGGCATGGCCTCCGCCGCGTCCTGGGACGACGCGCCGCGGCTCACCGCCGGCAGCAACTGCGGTGCCAAGTACGGCAAGTTCCACTGTGACCGGGTGCACAAGGAGCACAACGAGTACAACGACAACAAGGCGTACACGTACAACGACAACGACACGTACAAGTTCAAGTACAAGAAGAACGTCACCAAGGTCGGCCTGGCGATCGGCAACGTCGAGCAGTGAACCGGCTTCCGCGGGACGGGCGGCACCTCTGGCCGCCGAACCGCTGAGACCAGGAAAGGCCCCGCGGAACGCGGGGCCTTTCTCTGCGTGGCGGGATTATGGCAGCCACCACGGGGAAAGGCACGGTGAGCGGAGCCGATGGCGCTCTCGCTCATTTTCGCGATTCAGGCCGCACCGTCGGCGCTCCGCGAGTTGTTGTTCGCGGACCTGGGACCGGCGACCCGGCGATGCGGTGATATGTGTCTACGGTTTCGTGGCATTCGGGTGAACCGGCGAAACTGAACTGGCGGACGCGAGTTGTCCAGGACGCTCCGGAAACGGGCACTCCGCTTCGAGAAGGGTGAATCGTGATCAAGAAGTTCCTGGCCACGACGGCCGTAGCTGCGTCCATCGTCGGCGTCTCGGCCATGGCGGCTCCGCAGGCCATGGCGGTCGGTGACGGTCGCGGCACGTCGACAGCCAACGGCAACGGTGCGGGGCAGGCATTCGGCAACTCCGACACCGAGGGCGACATGGCGCCCCAGCTGAGCCTGATCCAGGGCACGCTCAACAAGCCCTGCATCGGCATCCCGATCACGAACGTTCAGAACATCGTGGCCCTGGTCAACATCGGCGTACAGGACATCCTGTCCTCGGACCAGAACCAGCAGTGTGTCGAGAACTCGACCGAGTCGCAGGGCGACCAGGCGCTGTCGCACATCATCGACAAGCTTCCGCTGCTGTCCGAGAACGGCGTCAACAACAGCTGAGCCGGACTGCCGTAAAAGGCCCGGGGCGTCGGTTCTCTCCTCCTGAACGGCTCGGGCCTTTGCGCTTCACAAAAAGGCGCAAGCAGTTCCCGCATTCCCCCACTCTTCTATCTGGGCCGCGCTGAACCATATGGGCGATTCCTCGTGAAAATCGACTTCGCGGGAGTTTCGTCAGCGCGGACGAATCGTTACGAATATTGGTAGCGGTGTTACGGGCGAGCAAGAGGGCGCCCGTGCGGCACGAAGGACGTGACCGTTTCAGACTCCGCTGCGGAAAGGGCTGAAAGTGAAGTACGCGAAGGTTGCCGCAGTCGCTGCTGGAACGCTCATGGCGGCTGGAGCCGCCACTCCGGCGTTCGCCGACGCGGGTACCTCGGGCGCCGCCCAGAACTCCCCCGGCGTCCTCTCCGGCAACGTTCTCCAGATTCCGATCCACATCCCGGTCAACCTCTGTGGGAACTCGATCGACATCATCGGTCTGCTGAACCCGGCGTTCGGCAACACCTGCGTCAACGACTGACGTACCGCGTCGAACGGGTAGCAGCGGATGGAGCGAAGGGCCCCGGCGCGCCAGCCACGCGTGCCGGGGCCGCTCGCAGTTCGAGGGCCATGAAGCGCGGAACCCCGCCGGAGTTTCCCTTTCTGGCCGGACATTTCAATCACTGAGAAGCGGTGAACCGGGCAGCGCCGGGGATGCGCACGCGGCGTGTGTGTGGCCACGACCGCGGGCAGTACCGCTCAGGAAAGGAAAGCTGAAAGTGAAGTACGCGAAGACCGCCGGGGTCCTGGCTGGTTCCGTCATGGCCCTGGCTGCGGTGTCCCCCGCTTTCGCAGGCACCCCGGGGAAGGTGCCGAGTTTCAGCCTGAACGGTGGCCTTGCGGATGCCCTGACCAATAAGCAACTGGACGGGCGGCAACTGGACCCAGTGGTCAAGACCGTCGAAGGCACGACGGCCGGCCTCCAGGAATCCCGCGCGACCAAGAAGCTGCTGAACACCGTCGGAAATGTGACCCAGAAGACGCCGGCGCTGCGGGGTGTCGAGGTGGCGAAGCCGCCCGGCTCCTAAAGGTCGGCCGCGCGGTACGCCGAATTCACGGCCCGGCCGGAAAGCGGCCGAATACCGGGGTGTCGGGGCGGGAGCGGGCGGCCGGTGCGGCCGTCGGCAGCACAGCCTCCCGCTCAGTTGTACCCGAAATCATTTGAGTGATGGAGCAAAACCAAGCTCGTCACACCGAGTTGTTCAGACTGCCCCGGGTAAAGGGCATCCCGAAACGCGGAGGATCGAAAATGATCAAGAAGGCGCTGGCGACAGTGGCCACGGCTGCTTCCTTTGTGGGCATCGCGGCCGCCGTCGCCCCGCAGGCGGAAGCCGTCGGAGACGGCCGTAAAGTCGCCACGGCCAACGGCAACAGTGCGGCCCAGACCTACGGCAACTTCGCCACCGAGGGGGACATGAGCCCGCAGTTCGCGCTCATCCAGGGTTCCTTCAACAAGCCCTGCATCGCGCTGCCGGTCCAGGACGTGCAGAACCTCGTGGCGCTGGTCAACGTCGGTGTCCAGGACATCCTGTCCTCGGACCAGACGCAGACGTGTGTCGAGAACTCGTCCCAGGTCCAGGGTGACGGGCCGCTGTCGCACCTCATCGACAAGCTGCCGGTCCTCTCCATGAACGGCACCAACAACCAGTGACCCGCACCGTCGCTGCGTGACCGGGAGGAGGGCCCGCAATGCCGCCGGCCGGCGGGGCGGGCCCTTTTCCCTGCGATACCGGTGCGCACACCGGTATCAGCCGCCGGATTCGTCCGGCTGCTCCAGCAGAGCCCGGCGCAGACTCATCAGCGCCTCCAGATCGGCCACCCGCGCGAAACGGCCGAGCAGGGTGTCGACACCGGCATCGTCGCCGCGGCGTACCGCGTCGACGATTTCCTCTTTCACGCGCATCGCGTCCACGGGGGCGATCATTCGGTAAGTCTCGTCCTTTCACTGTCCGGCGGGCCGGGGAAATCGTCCCCGGAACGCGCTGCCGAAAGCCCACCCGTAAGAGTGGGATCGCGGGCGGAGAGCTGGAATGTCGATCTGTTCGGGTGATGATGCGCAACTTTCCCGGCCGTACCGGGTTGTTTCTTACAGGGCTCCCTTCGTCATGGGAGTTCATTTCCTGAAGGGGTTTCGAGATGAACAAGATGATGGCGGGCGTGGCGGTTGCCGCGTCTCTGGTCGGTGTTTCCGCGGCGGCGGCTCCGCAGGCCATGGCGGTGGGCGACGGCCGCGACACGGGGACGGCCAACGGCAACCACTCGGCCCAGGCGTTCGGCAACAACAGGACCGAGGGCGACATGAGCCCGAGCGCCACGCTCATCGGCAACTCGCTGAACAAGCTGTGCATCGGTATCCCGATCACGAACGTGCAGAACATCGTGGCGCTGGTCAACATCGGCGTACAGGACATCCTGTCCTCGGACCAGAACCAGCAGTGTGTCGAGAACTCGACCGAGTCGCAGCAGGACCAGGCACTGTCGCACCTCATCGACAAGCTGCCTCTCCTGTCCCAGAATGGTGTCAACAACGAGTGACCCGCCGGCGGCCGGCCACCGGCCGCCGAAACCCGTTGAGGGACCGTGCGCCTCCCGCGTACGGTCCCTCAACGGCGTCCGGGCACCTTCCCGGCCTCCCGAGCGTCCTACAGGACGTGACCCACCGGGGGAATCGTCCCCGTGCGGGATTGATCACCCGAAGTTGCGGTGAAGATCCTGCTCAAGAACTAGAACGTGCTTTTGCCAAGCCATTACCCTTGTGGGAAGGCCGCGCAGGGCGGCCATGGAGGAGTGAGATGAGGAGCAGCAACCCGGTCTTCTCGCGACGGGGGTTCAGCCGCGACAACAACGGCTACGCGGGCTTCGACGCGCCGCCGCAGGCCGGGGGCCCCGCAGCGAACCCTTACGCCGGAACGAACCCGTACGCCCAGGGCGGCAACCCGTACGCCCAGGACGCCGCGCCGGGCACGCAGGCGCCGCAGTACGCGCCGCAGACCCGCCGGATGACGATGGACGACGTCGTGCTGCGTACCGGCATGACGCTCGGCACGGTGATCGCCGGCGCGGCGGTCGGCTGGATCTTCCTGACCAAGAGCCTCGGCTTCGCCGTCGGCGCCGGTCTGATCGCGATGGTGCTGGGCTTCGTCCAGTCCTTCAAGCGCAAGCCGTCGCCGGCCCTGATCCTGACCTACGCGGCGTTCGAGGGCATCTTCCTCGGCGCGCTCAGCGGCGCGATCAACGACATCCCGAAGCTCAGCGGCGCGCCCATGCAGGCGGTGATGGGCACGATGGCGGTCTTCGTCGCCATGCTCGTCGCCTACAAGACCCGCATCGTGCGGGTCACCGCCCGCTTCACGCGCTACCTGCTCATCGCGATGCTCGGCTTCGTGCTGCTGTCGATGGTCAACATGCTGTTCATGGTCTTCGGCGGCGGTGACGGCCTCGGCTTCCGCAGCGGCGGCCTGGGCATCCTGTTCGGCGTCATCGGCGTGGTGCTCGGCGCGCTGTGCCTGGCCCTGGACTTCAAGCAGGTCGAGGACGGCATCGCGTACGGCGCGCCGCGTGAGGAGTCGTGGCTGGCCGCGTTCGGCCTGACCGTGACCCTGGTGTGGATCTACACCGAGCTGCTGCGGCTGATCTCGATCCTGCGGGACTGAGGCCCGGCGCCGCGGCGTGCGGCGCCCGGCGCCGTGACACCGGCCGTACCTGACGAAGGGCCCGTGGGGATGTGTTCCCACGGGCCCTTCGGCGTTCTGTGCGGCAGCACGGCTACAGCTTGCGCGCGGCGCGCCTGAGGTCGTATTCGTGGACGATCGCCTTGGCGTGCCCGTAAGCGAGGTTGTGCTCGCCGCGGAGCCAGCTGACCTTCTCCTCGAAGCGGAAGAGAGCGGGGCCTTCATCTACCGTGCGAAGCCAGTCGGAGACTTCACGGCCGGTGCAGTGGGGGATGCGGGAGAGCAGGTTCCGGTGGGTCTCTTCGGAGAAGAGTTGAGACATCGGCGCCTCCGGACGCGTTCGATGCTGGTCCTTCAGCCCACCGTGCCTGACCGTTGGGGTGTTGGCAACCACCCGGGAGTGGCGCATAAGCTCGGTCTGTGCTTGACGTGACGCCTTTGCAGACTGCCGTGGACGCCCTCGCCGACCGCCTGCGGGCGCTGCCGCAGAGCGCCCTGGCGCGCGGTGCCGCGGCCGAAGCGCTCGCGCTCGCCCGCGAGTTGGCGGCCCGGGCGCAGCGCGTCGAACGCCCCGGACAGGAGCCGTACGAGCTGCCGGACGCGGGGATGTTCGCGGTCGGTGACCAAGTGGCGGTGGCCGGACACGACTTGGTGGAGGCGGTACGCGCCGCCGGCGACGAGCGCGAGCTGACGGCGGCGGTGGAGCTGGTACGGGGGGCCGCGGCGCGCTGCTGAGGCCCCTGGGGTCCGGTGCGGTCCACGGGAGCCCCTGGGCCCGGTGCGGCCTGTGGGGGCCCCTGGGGGCCCGGTGCGGCCTGCGGGAGCCCCCTGGAACGACTGCTTCCGGACGGAATCTCAGAGGGACGCGATGACGCGGTCCGCCAGGATGTAGACGCTGTCGGTGGTCGCGGGGCCCCACGAGAAGGTCAGCGCGTAGGCGCCGGAGATCCCCGAGCCGCCCAGGAGGACGGGGGCGCAGCCCTCGCGCAGGGCCGCGGCGACGCGCTCGGCCGTCTCGCGGTGGCCGGGCGTCATGCAGACCGTGGTGCCGTCGGTGAAGACGTACACGTCCAGGGTGCCGAGCGGGCCGGGGCGCACGTCCGCGAGCGGGGTGCGGTCGCGGGCCAGCTCCTCCAGGCGGCCGACGGTGCGCTCGTGGTCCCCGACGGCGGGGGACGGGGTGAAGTCCGGGTGCGAGGGGTGGCGGCGGCGCGCGGCGGCCAGCTCGGCGGACTCGGCCTCCTCCGCGGCCTCGCTCTCCCACGCCTCCACCGGCTCCAGGGCGCCGGGCCCGTCGACGGCGTACAGGGCGTCGGCGGCGTGCGGCGCGTCCGGGCCCAGCAGCGGCTCCAGCCCGACGAGGTCCGCCTGCCGGGGCAGGAAGTACGCGTCGTCGAGGCGCTCATGCGGGTCGAGGTGGTCGGCGCCGCCGTCCAGCGGGCCCATCAGGGACGGGGCGTCGGCGGCGTCCCTGGCCTCCTGAGCGGCCCAGAAGGCCCGGGCCTCGGCGAGTTCCCGCTCCCGCTCCTCGGCCAACGCGTCGGCGACGGCGGCCCGTATGTCGGCGAGGGCGTGCCCGGCGTCCGGGGTGGTGCGGGCGGCGGGGATGCTCGCGGCGGCGGACCGCGCCCGCGCCTCGGCGCGGGCCTCCGCGTGCGCGGCCAGGAGCTCGGCGCGCAGCCCGGTGACCTGGCGGCGCAGCGCGTGGGCGGTGTGCAGGGCGGCCGCTCCCAGGGCCACGGCGACCGCCGCGGCCAGCAGCAGGGCAAGAGTGATGGCGCTCACTGACGTACTCCCATTAGCAGAATGTCCCCCGACTTCCTACATCAGGCTGCCGGTCGTCGGCGACCGGGCCCAGTGCCTCTGGTCCTTGACCGGACGGGGATTTGGACCTCGTGCGTTCGGGTGACGCCGCGCTGACCTGCGGGTACGTGGTCCTGTGGGGGGTTTGGTCACAATCCTGGGGGAGATTTGGTCGCGATCTCGTCAACCGGTGACCCAGCTCACCGACAGTCGCTCTGCGTACGCCAGTTGGGACGCAGGGTGCGGGTGGGGCGCCCAGGGGGGGCGTACGGGCCCCTACGGACACGTACGGTCGCGGCGGCGGGCCGCGGGCGCCGGGCGGCGGGCCCTCCGGCCCGTCGGCCGGGCGCCGCCCACGGCGGACGGCGCCCGGCCCCGGCCGGCGTCAGCTCAGGCGCTCGATGACCATGGCCATGCCCTGGCCGCCGCCCACGCACATCGTCTCCAGGCCGAACTGCTTGTCGTGCCACTGGAGGGAGTTGATCAGCGTGGTGGTGATGCGGGCACCGGTCATCCCGAAGGGGTGGCCGACGGCGATCGCGCCGCCGTTGACGTTCAGCCGGTCCAGGTCGATGCCGAGGTCCCGGTACGAGGGGATCACCTGGGCGGCGAACGCCTCGTTGATCTCCACCAGGTCGATGTCGGAGATGCCCAGGCCCGCGCGGCGCAGGGCCTGCTTGGACGCCTCGACCGGGCCGAGCCCCATGATCTCCGGCGACAGGCCGCTGACGCCCGTCGAGACGATCCGGGCCAGCGGCGTCAGGCCCAGCTCGCGGGCCTTGGTGTCGGACATGACGACCAGGGCCGCGGCGCCGTCGTTGAGCGGGCAGCAGTTGCCCGCCGTCACCAGGCCGTCAGGGCGGAAGACCGGCTTGAGGCCCTGGACGCCCTCCAGGGTGACGCCCGCGCGCGGGCCGTCGTCCGTGCTGACGACCGTGCCGTCGGGGGTGGTCACCGGGGTGATCTCGCGCTCCCAGAAGCCGTTCTTGATCGCCTGCTCGGCGAGGTTCTGGGACCGTACGCCGAACTCGTCCATGTCCTGGCGGGTGACGCCCTTGGCGCGGGCCAGGTTCTCGGCGGTCTGCCCCATCGCGATGTACGGGTCGGGCAGCAGGCCGTCCTCGCGCGGGTCGTGCCAGTCGGCGCCCTCCTGCTCGGCGCGGGCGGCGGTGCGCGCCTCCGCGTCGGCGAACAGCGGGTTGTGGGTCTCGGGCATGCCGTCCGAGGTGCCCTTCACGGAGCGCGAGACGGTCTCGACGCCCGCCGAGATGAAGACGTCGCCCTCGCCCGCCTTGATGGCGTGCAGCGCCATGCGGGTGGTCTGGAGGGAGGAGGAGCAGTAGCGGGTGACCGTACAGCCGGGCAGGTGGTCCATGCCCATCTGTACGGCGACGATGCGGCCCAGGTTGTGGCCCTGCTCGCCGCCGGGCAGGCCGCAGCCCAGCATCAGGTCGTCGATGTCCTTCGGGTCCAGCGCGGGGACCTTGGCGAGCGCCGCCTTGATGATCTCGGCGGTCAGGTCGTCCGGGCGCACGTCCTTCAGGGAGCCCTTGAAGGCACGGCCGATCGGGGAGCGGGCGGCAGAAACGATCACGGCTTCGGGCATGAGGGCTCCAGAGGGTGACTGGCGGACGGGCAGGGCTGTGGGGGAAGTTACCCGTCCGTAGGGCGCAGGTCACGCAGTCGGCGCTGTGAAACGGGACTCTTTTCTAAGCGCGTGCTTAGGCCTCGCAGGGGCGGGGGGTGGGGGTGAGGGTGCGGTGGGGGTGTCTGCGGGTGGGGTGCGCCTGCGGCGGGCGTCCTCAATCGCCGGACGGGCTTGATTTTGCTGATGCTCGTCCTCGATCGCCGGACGAGCTTGGGTTTGCTGGTGTTCGTCCTTGATCGGCATGCGGGCTTAGTTTTACCGGGCGTTCGTCGTTAATCGCCGGGCAAGATCGGTTTTGCTGGGGTCCGTCCTTGATGGGCGGGTGGGCTTGGTTTTGCTGGGGTTCGTGCTCAATCGGTGGGTGGGCTCGTTTCCACTGTCGACCGTGTCGGCTCCGCTGCGGGGATCTGGCGTCGGCGTCGGTGCTTGAGCAGGGCCCATGGCGTGCGGGTCGGGGTGACTTCCGTGCCGCCCTCGTCGGCGGCCTGGGCGGCGGCCTGGGCAACCGGGAGGATGCCCTCGCGGCGGTGCGGCTCGGGGTGCTCCTCCTCGGGCCACAGGCCGAGTGCGGCGCACAGGGTGGGCAGTACGGCCATCGCGGCGGTGGCGTAGCCCTCGGCGGAGGGGTGGTAATTGTCGGGGCCGAAGAGTTCGCGGGGGTGGGCCTCGAACTCGGGGCCGAGCAGGTCGCCGAGCGAGACCGTACGGCCGCCGTGCGCCACCACCCCGATGGTCTGGGCGGCGGCGAGCTGGCGGGACAGGCGGCGGGCGACCCAGCGCAGCGGCTGGTAGACGGGTTCGATGGTGCCCAGGTCGGGGCAGGTGCCGACGACCACGGCGCAGCCCGCCTCGCGCAGCCGGCGCACCGCGTCGGACAGCAGGCGTACGGAGCGGGCCGGCGGCATCCGGTGGGTGACGTCGTTGGCGCCGATCATGATGACGGCGACGTCGGGCGCCGGCTCCGGTTCCGCCAGGACCAGCGTGACCTGCCGGTCCAGGTCGTCGGACTGGGCGCCGGGCAGCGCCACGTTGCGCAGGTCGACGGGCAGTTCCGCGACGGCGGCCAGGCCGGAGGCGAGCAGCGCGCCCGGCGTCTGGCGGGGACGGTGGACGCCCTGGCCGGCGGCGGTGGAGTCGCCGAGGAAGGCCAGCCGCAGCGGCGGCCGGTCGGTGCGGTGGGCGAAGGCGGCCCCGTAGCGGCCGTCCGCGCTGGGCGGTACGGCGCTGGAGCCGCCGACCGTACGGCGGGCGAGGCGGACCTCGGTCAGCAGCAGGCCGACACCGGCCACGCCGAGCAGACCGATCCCGCCGCCGCCCACCGCGGCGGCAGCGGCGATCCGCCGTGCCACCCTCGCCCTGGACATCGTCATCGGCATAGGCCGGGCACCTCCCCGTGCAGTACGTACGGACCGTGAAATGGCTGTGCTGGTGGATTCGGGCCGGAACCGGCGGTGGATGGGGGCCGCGAGGCCCGGAACGGGATGTCGTAGCGGCCGGAACAAGAAGCGGTACAACAAGGTGGTGCCCCGTCGGACGGGCCGCGCAACGCGCGGCGACTCCCGGAGGGGCGGGCAATAGGCTGGCCGGATGGGCGCAGGACAGCGCGCCCCCGACAGCGGAGACCACCGTGCAGTTTTACGAATCCATGATCGAGCTCGTCGGCAACACCCCGCTGGTGAAGCTCAGGAACGTCACCCGAGGGATCCAGGCCACCGTCCTGGTGAAGGTCGAGTACTTCAACCCGGGCGGGTCCGTGAAGGACCGGATCGCCGTACGGATGATCGAGGCCGCCGAGAAGTCCGGCGAGCTGAAGCCGGGCGGCACGATCGTCGAGCCGACCTCGGGGAACACCGGTGTGGGCCTGGCGATCGTGGCCCAGCAGAAGGGCTACAAGTGCATCTTCGTCTGCCCTGACAAGGTGTCCACGGACAAGATCAACGTGCTGCGGGCGTACGGCGCCGAGGTCGTGGTCTGCCCGACGGCGGTGGACCCCGAGCACCCCGACTCGTACTACAACGTCTCGGACCGGCTGGTCCGTGAGACGCCGGGCGCCTGGAAGCCGGACCAGTACAGCAACCCGAACAACCCGCGTTCGCACTACGAGACGACCGGTCCCGAGCTGTGGGAACAGACCGAGGGGAAAATCACTCACTTCGTCGCGGGCGTCGGCACCGGCGGCACGATCAGCGGCACCGGCCAGTACCTGAAGGAGGCCAGCGAGGGCCGGGTCAAGGTCGTCGGCGCCGACCCGGAGGGCTCGGTCTACAGCGGCGGCTCGGGCCGTCCGTACCTGATCGAGGGCGTCGGTGAGGACTTCTGGCCGAGCGCCTACGACCGTACGGTCGCGGACGAGATCGTCGCGGTCTCGGACAAGGACGCCTTCCAGATGACCCGGCGGCTGGCCAAGGAGGAGGGCCTGCTGGTCGGCGGCTCCTGCGGCATGGCGGTCGTGGCGGGCCTGGAGGTCGCCGAGCGGCTCGGCCCGGACGACGTGGTCGTCGTCCTGCTGCCGGACAGCGGCCGCGGCTACCTCAGCAAGATCTTCAACGACGAGTGGATGGCCGACTACGGCTTCCTGGAGGACGCCGGGCCCTCGGCGTCGGTCGGCGACGTGCTGCGGCACAAGGAGGGCGCGCTGCCCTCGCTGGTGCACATGCACCCGGAGGAGACGGTCGGCGAGGCCATCGACGTGCTGCGTGAGTACGGCGTCTCGCAGATGCCGATCGTCAAGCCGGGCGCCGGGCACCCCGACGTGATGGCGGCGGAGGTCGTCGGCTCGGTCGTGGAGCGGGAGCTGCTGGACGCGCTGTTCGCGCAGCGCGCGTCGCTCGACGACCCGCTGGAGAAGCACATGTGCCCGCCGCTGCCGCAGGTCGGTTCGGGCGAGCCGGTCGGTGACCTGATGACCGTCCTGGAGAAGGCGGACGCGGCGATCGTGCTGGTCGAGGGCAAGCCGAAGGGCGTGGTGAGCCGGCAGGACCTGCTCGCCTTCCTGGCCCGCGAGGCCAAGCAGGGCTGAGGAAGGACCGCCGGGGCCCGGTCCGTACGGTCCACCGCGCCGAGGACAGCCGGCGTCAAGTGGCCGTCAGGAAACGGGCGGACGCCGCAAGGTGTACGTATGTGTCACGCGCTCGCAGCACGGGCTTAACACGGGCCCGGCACAGTAGTGGCGGTGGCGACACGGACTTCCGGAGCGGCTCCCGGACCTTCCGCAGATCGCCCGGACGCGGGCACCGGCCCTGATCCGGTCCGCGTCCCCCGCGGGGACCGCCGTCGTCCCGCCCCCGGCTCCGGCCGGGGTGCGGCGGTCCCCGCGCAACCAGTCGGTCCGCACGCCCGTACCGGTCCGCACGTCCGTACCGGCCCACGCGTCTGTACCGGCCCACGCGTTGTCCGTAGCGGTCTGCACACCGGTCTGCACACCGGGCCGTTCACCCCCACCCGTCCCCCTCCCGTTCGCGCTCCCCGGGCGTCCGCCTGAGGAAGCCGGACGAGTTCACCACGTTGACGCCGACGATCCCGGCCCAGCTGACGAGCAGTCCGACGAGGTCGGCGTGGACCGCGCCGATCGCGGACAGCGGTATCGCCAGGACCAGGGAGACGGTGGCGAAGCCGAAGCGCTCGCCGAAGCCGCCGCGCGCCGGCCGCCGGCGGGGCGGCTGCGCACCCCGCGCGACCTGCATCTGCTGCTCGGCGAACTGCCGGCGCACCCGCTGGTCGACCGTCTTGTCGAGCTTCTCCAGGAAGCTCTCGACCAACTCGGACTCGTACTCCGGACCCAGCTCCTTGCGGGTCTGGAGCGTCGCGTCGAGTTCTTTCCGCAACTCGGGGTCATGGGTAGCCATACTGCCGAGATTACGGACGGGGAGCGGGCCGCGCGGTAGGGCTTTCCCCCGTATTCGCGGGGGTGCGGCCGGGCTCGCCCGCCGCGGCGGGCGGGATGCGGCCGGTGTCGCGGCGGGCGAAGGACCGGTACAGGACGGCGGGTACGGCCAGGCCGACGAGCCAGGAGACGTCGGCGCCGCCGAGCGGGGCGACCAGCGGGCCGGTGGAGAAGTGGGTGGCCAGGAACGGGAACTGGGCCAGCACCCCGGCCCCGTACACCGCCAGCGCCTTGCCGTTCCAGGCGCCGTAGCGGCCGGCCGGGTCGCTGAGCGCCGGGATGTCGTACCGCTCCTTGGAGATCAGGTAGTAATCGACCAGGTTGATCGCCGACCACGGGGTGAAGAAGGTCAGCAGGAACAGCAGGAAGTCCTTGAACGAGGTGAGGAAGGAGTCCTTGCCGAGCAGGGCGACGGCGGTGCCCACGAGCATGATGCCGGTGATGTAGGCGGCCCGGCCGCGCGGTGTCAGGGTGGTACGGCCGCGGAAGCCGCTGACGCTGGTGACCAGCGACATGAAGCCGCCGTACGTGTTCAGGACGTTGATGGTCAGTTTGCCGAGGGCGATGACGAAGTACAGCGCCGAGGCCGTCAGTCCGGCGCCGCCCAGGGACACGACGTAGGAGACCTCGTGGCCGACGAAGGCGGTGGGGGCCGCCGCGGCGGCGAGCGCGCCGAAGGTCATCGACCACTGCGAGCCGAGGACCGAGCCGGACAGCGTCCACCAGAAGGTGGCGCGGGTGGAGGTGTGCCGGGGCAGGTAGCGGGAGTAGTCCGCGACGTACGGGCCGAAGGCCAGCTGCCAGGAGGCGGACAGCGAGACGGCGAGGAGGAAGAGGGGGAAGGAGAAGGACCGGTCGTGCAGGAGTACGGCCAGGTCGGCACGTTCCAGCAGGCGGGCGCCGAGGTAGAGGAACGCCAGCGCGCACACGACGCTCGCGACCCGGCCCAGCAGGTGGATGAGCCGGTAGCCGACCGCGGCGGCGACGGCGGTGACCGCGGCGAAGACGAGGATGCCCGCAGTGGCGCCCAGATGCGTCAGCTCGCCGACCGCCTGCCCGGCCAGCACCGTACCGCTGGCGAAGAAGCCGATGTACATGACGATGACCAGCGCCAGCGGCACCACCGCGCCGCGCACCCCGAACTGCGCCCGCGAGGAGATCATCTGCGGCAGGCCCAGGCGCGGCCCCTGGGCGGAGTGCAGCGCCATGACCGCGCCACCGAGGAGGTTGCCGAGCAGCAGGCCGGCCAGCGACCAGAAGGCGCCGGCACCGAAGACGACGGCCAGCGCGCCGGTGACCACGGCGGTGATCTGCAGGTTGGCGCCGAGCCACAGGGTGAACTGGCTGACGGGCGTGCCGTGGCGTTCGTCGTCCGGGACGACCTCGATCGAGCGCTGTTCCACCACTGCCGCCATGGGCCGCCCTCTTCCCCGCATCGGCTGTATGAGTTGATGCAGGATCGGTGCGGGTGAATGGAGAAATCAAGACCCCGGACCGGAAAAGCCGGCGGCCTCCAGGGGGCGCAGCTCGTCCGCGTACGAGACCGGGAGGCGGCGCATCAGCCCGTCCTCGGTGATGGCGTACTGCCCCAGCCGCCACAGCGGCGGCGAGTACGCGTGCAGGGAGACCGCGTCGTCGGTGGCGCCGGTGAGGCGGTGGATGTGGTCCGGACCGAAGCAGAAGGAGACACCGGCGGGCACGGAGGTGGTCAGGTGGGTGCCGCCGATGCGCGGGTTGGACTCGGTCAGCGCGCCCTGGACGACGCGTACCGCGCCGGACGAGAGGTCGTGGTCGTGCCAGCCGGTGTCGCTCCGCCGGGTCCAGCACAGCAGCCAGATGTCGACATAGGCGTCGCGGTGGAGGGAGGCGTAGTGCCGCTCGGCGTCGGAGAAGGCGACCTCGCCGCGCCAGAGACCGGGCGCCTGGGCCAGCCGGTCGACGAGCGTGCGCAGTTCGCGCTTGCCGAGGTTGCGGGCGGGGAGGGCGGCGAAGAGTGCGGGGAGGTCGTGCGGCGCGGGGGCCGTGCGGGGTTCGGAGGACATGGGCGGGCTCCTTACGCCGGGCCGAGGAGGCGGGCGGGGTTGGCGGTACGCAGGGCGTGTACGGCGGCGGCGCCGAGCTCGGGCACGTCCGGTACGGCGTACGGGCGGTCGCTGCCGCTCACCACGGCGTCGATGCCGACGGCGCGCACGACCGCGTCCACGGCGCGCGTCCCGTAGGAGGACGTGTCGTAGAAGACGCCGGGGTCGACGCGCCCGCGGTCCGGGCCGCCGCGCGCGGCCAGCCGCTCACCGTGCAGCGGGGCGAGGCCCGCGAGGGCGGCGAAGCAGACGCGCAGGCGCGGGTGGCGGGGACGGCCGAAGGCGCGGAAGGCGCACCAGGCGGCGTGCAGCTGCTGGACGTACGGCACCAGAGCGGGCCACCACGCAGGGCTGCCCGGCGGGGCCGGGGGAGCGGCCCCGGGGTGCACGAACAGGGGCCTGCCCAGGTCTTCCACGGCATCGAGGAGGGGCGCGCAGCGCGCCCACCCGGCGGCGTCGGGCAAGGCGGTGGCGGGGAGCTGGAGTCCGACGCAGCCGCGGCGCAGCAGGCGTACGACGGGGCCCGGGGCGACGCTGGGGCCGGACAGGCAGGGGGAGGCCCAGACGCCGAAGGGCGCGGGCAGCGCGAGGGCGCCGTCGTGGAAGGCGTCGAGCAGCGGTACGGATGCGGCGGGCGGCAGGTACTCGACGCCGAGGGGGCTGGAGAGCGACAGCAGCACCCGGTCGAGGCCGTCGGCGCGGGCCAGCCCGGTGCGGGCGGTGGGGTCGTGGTCGGCGGGGCGGGCCGCGTACGGGGGTTCGCCGGGCAGGTGCAGGGTCCAGCCGTCCAGGCGGGGCGGCGCGGTACGGGCGCGCAGCAGCGCGACGAACGGTGGCGGCCAGAGATGCTGGTGGACGTCGGTGGGCACGGGCTTCCTCCGTGCGGATGCGGCCGACAAGGAGGCCGGTCGGGGAGGTGGCCGGTCGGGGGCGGGCGGCCTGGGAGGTGGCCGGTCGGTAGGGAGACCGGCCGCTGCGGCGGCCGGACAGGAAGGCCGGGGCGACCGGGGGTCAACCGCTTCAGTGATGCGATGGAGTGAAGCGATTAACCGGAGCGGCTGTCAAGGGAACGGCGGGGCGGCCACGCGCACGCGGCGGCGGGCGCGCGCCGCAACGCGCGGTGCACGCCGGGTGCTTGGGTAGGCTCCCGGCATGGCCAGGCCCCGTAAGCGCACCACCCTCCGCGAGGTGGCCGAGGCCACCGGGCTCTCCACCGCCGCCGTCTCCTACGCCCTGCGCGGCACGCACGTCTCCAAGGAGACCGAGGAACGGGTGCGCAAGGCCGCCGCCGAACTCGGTTACGAGGCCGACCCGATCGCCCGCGCCCTGGCCGGCGGCCGTACGAGCATGGTCGGCGTGCTGGCCGGCGACCTCCAGGACCTGTGGCAGCAGCAGCTGACGGCGGCGATAGGACGGGAGCTGCTCGCCGGCGACCGCTACGCCCTCATCCTCGACGCGGGCGGCGACCCGCAGCGCGAACTGGTCCTGGCCAAGCAGCTGTGCGACCAGCGCGTGGACGGCCTGCTGGTGGCGCCGGTCGACCCCTCGGCGGCGGGCTGGGCGCAGATCGCGGAGGCGGTGCCGGTGGTGTCCATCGGCGACTCGCTGCGGCGCGCCCGTACGGCGGGCGAGGTGCTGTTCGACAACCGCGCCGGGATCGACGCCGTACTGGAGTACCTGGCCGGGCTGGGCCACCGCCGGGTCACCGTCCTGACCCCCACCGGGCCCTCCACCCCGGACCGGCCCGCCGACGTGTACGTACGGCAAGCCGCGGGCCGCCTCGGCATCGCCGCCGAAGTCCTGCCGTGCGCCCAGGAACTGGGCGAGGCGACGGCGGTCGCGCGACGCGTGCTGCGCGCGGGCGGGGCGGCCGGGACGGCCCGCCCGACGGCGGTGTTCTGCTTCTCCGACTCGATCGCGTACGGGGTCTACGCGGCGGCGGCCGAGGCGGCGCTGACGGTCGGCCGGGACGTCTCGGTCGTCGGCTTCGACGACCACCCCGTCTCCCGGGTGCTCACACCGCCCCTGACGACGCTGGACTGGGGCCTCACCGGCATCGCCGAGGAGGCGGCGCGGCTGGCCGTCGCGGCGATCGAGGGGCGGCGCGTCCGGCGCAAGCGGATGCTGTGCGCGCCACGGCTCAGCGAGCGGGGCTCGGCCGTACGGAGCTGAGGCCCACGGTCCGGGGCCCTCGGCGACGGCGGGCCCGTACCGGTCAGGCGGGGACGGCGGTCCGGGGGGCGGGCGTCAGCCCCAGGGCGCGGAAGGTGACGCGCTGGTCGAACCAGAGCAGGGCGACCGTCGCGCCGCCCATGACGGCCGCGAGGAGCAGGTGCCCGGCCGCGGAGGTGACCTGCGCGCCGGCCGCGCCCAGCAGCAGGTGCGCGCCCATCCGGAAGGCGACCAGACCGAGGGCGACGAACCGGGTGCGGGAGTTCTTCATCAGCGCCTTCACCAGCTTCAGCCGGCGGCGCAGCACGGTCAGTCCGACGGTGATGTTGACCGCCGCGAAGGCCAGGATCACCGTCCAGGCGCCGGACCACGCGTGACACAGGTCGTAGGCGGCGCCCAGCACGCCCTCGAACGCGAAGAACCACACCGGCAGCGGCTCGACCTGCGCGAGCTCCCCCGCCCGCACGCTGTCGCCCTGCTCCGTCGTTCCCGTCGTGTCCGTCGCGCCCGTCATGCCCGTCCCCTGCTTCCGTCTCGGTGCCGCTGTCCGGCGATGTCGTCGATGCCTCCATCCTGGTGAACCGCCGGCCGCCCCGGCAGCGTCAAGCGTCCCCGCCTGACCAGTACAAATGTCATGGACACCGGCCGCCCCTGCGGGCGGCGGCTGCCCCGTACGGCCGCCGCCGGCCGGTCTCTTGCCCGGCTGTATATCGTCATGCAGAGTCAGCAGTGAGTGAATACAGGCTGCCGGGGAAGGGAGCCGCGCATCATGCCGTCGTACGACCGAGAACGATGCGACCAGGAACGGGACGAAGGCCGGGAGCACGGCCGCGCATACGGCCGGGAGGCAGCGATGGACGGGAGCGGGGACGGCGGCGCGGACAGCGGCGGTACGGCGGCGCGCCTCCAGAAGCTCTTCGAGGGCCACCGCCTCACCCCGACCCAGCGGCGCATCGCGCACTGCATGGTGCGCCGGGCCGCCGACGCGCCGTTCCTCTCCAGCGTCGAGCTGGCCGAACTGGCGGGGGTCAGCCAGCCGTCCGTGACCCGCTTCGCGGTGGCGCTCGGCTTCGACGGCTACCCGGCGCTGCGCAAGCACCTGCGGGACGTCGCGCCCGCCACGACGGTGCGCGGCAGCGAGACGTACAACGAGTACCAGCAGGCCGTGCAAGCCGAGATCGACAACTTGCGGCACCTCGCGGCGGCCCTGGCCGACCCGGGCCCGGTGGTCCGGGCCGGCCGGCTCTTCGCGGCCTCCCGGCCGCTGCCGGTCCTCGGGCTGCGCGCCGCGACCGCGCAGGCCGCCGGGTTCGCGTACTTCGCCCGCAAGGTGCACCCGGACGTCCGGCTGCTCGACGAGGGCGGCACGATGCTCACCGACCGCATCGACGCGGCCGTACGGGCCGGCGCGAGCGCCCTGCTGTGCTTCGCGCTGCCGCGCCACCCGCGCGAGGTCGTGGACGCCCTGGAGTACGCGCGCGCCGCCGGCCTGACCGTCGTCACCGTCGCGGACAGCGCCTTCGCGCCGGTCGCCCGCCACACGGACCTGCTGCTGCCCGCCGCGGTCGGCACCGGGCTCGCCTTCGACACGGCCTGCGCGCCGATGCTGCTCGGCCGGGTCCTGCTGGAGGCGATGTGCGACGCGCTGCCGGACGCGCAGGCGCGGCTGGAGGAGTTCGACGTGAAGGCGGCGGAGCGGGGGCTGTTCGTGGAGTGAGCGGCCACCGCTCCGGGCGCCGGGCGGTTTCACGGAATTCTCAGACGGGCTGGCTACCATCCGCCGCCGTGACGTGGATCCGTCGGAGCCGGATCGTGGAGCGAGGAGGTTGTCGTGGGTCGCGGGGCTGTTGCGCTGGCGCGGGTGGCGGTGCTGGTACGGGCGCCGGCCGGGTGGCTGTGGTGGCCGGGTGTGCTGGCCGCGGGGGCGGGTGTGCTGGTGCCGGGGCTGACCGGGCGGCGGATCGGGGTGTTCGCCGGGGCCGCCCTGTTCATCGTCGCGGCGTACGGGGTCTTCGCGGTGCGCCGCAAGCGCTACGCGCGCCTGGCGGAGGCGGCGTCCCGGGCCGGGAAGTCCGCGATCCTCCAGGACCGCGCCGTGACGCTGCGGGTCTGGCGGCGCGCCCACCGCTGGTGGCTGCTGCTCGCCTTCCTGGCCGCGGCCGGCTCCTCGTTCGCGCTGCCCGCGGCCGGCGGGATGCTGCTGGCCGGTGCGGGGCTCGGGCTGTGGGCCAAGGCGCTGTGGCTGGGCCGCTGGGAACGGGACCACGAGGCGCTGCTGTGGGTCCGTACGGAGGCGGCCGTACGCGGCGGGCCCGCCGGCCGGGACGTACGCGGCTACCTGACGACCGGCCCGGCGGCCAAGGACGCCCGCCCGGGAGGGGCGAAGGCGCGCCCCGTGAAGGGGCACCACCCCAGCCCCGCGAAGGGGCACCACCCCAAAGGGCAGCACCCGAAGGCACACCGCCCGAAGGCGGACCGGGCCAAGGCTGAGCTCACTCGCCCCGGACGCGCATGACGAGCCGGTTCACGCCCCACAGGGCGACGCCGATCACCACCAGCACGGCGGCCCGTACGTACACCTCCACCGCCCGGTCGGCGAGCGGGCTCGCCAGCACGAGGGCCCCGGCGGCGCCGAGCACCGGGAAGACGGCCGGCGTACGGAAGTGGCGGTGCGGCACCCGGTCGCGGCGCAGTACCAGCACCGCCACGTTGACCACCGCGAAGACGCACAGCAGCAGGAACGCCGTCGTGTCGCCGAGCCCTTCGATCCCGCCGGTGAGGACCAGGCCCAGCGCCAGCGCCGTGGTCAGCGCGATGCCGACGACGGGCGTGCGCCGGACCGGCAGGACGCGGGCCAGGGCGCGCGGCAGGATGCGTTCGTTGGCCATCCCGTAGCAGAGCCGGGAGGCCATCATCATGTTGATCAGCGCGGAGTTGGTGACCGCGCACAGGGCCATCAGCGCGAACAGGGCCGGCGGAAACGTCACACCGCCGGCCCGCACCACCTCCAGCAGCGGCGCCGACGACCCCTGGAGCCGCCGGTGGCCGACGAGCAGCGACGAGACCAGGGCGACCAGGATGTAGACCGTGCCGGTGATGCCCACCCCGAGAAAGATCGCGCGGGGAAAGCTGCGGCCGGGGCGCTCGGTCTCCTCGGCCATGTTCACCGAGTCCTCGAACCCCACGAAGGCGAAGAAGGCCAGCCCGGTGGCGCCCAGCACGCCGGTCAGCACCGCGAATCCGGTGCCGCCGGTGTCCAGTTCGGCCAGCCGCGCCGGCTCCCCGCCGCCCGTCCACACCGCGTACACCCCCAGCCCGACGATGATCAGCAGGCCGGAGAGTTCGACCAGGGTCAGCACCACGTTGGCCTTCACCGACTCCGCCACGCCCCGCAGGTTCAGCGCGGCCAGCGCCAGCACGAACACCACCGCCACCAGGGTCGGCGGCAGATCGGCGAACGTCCGCAGGTAGTCGCCGCTGAACGCGCGGGCCGCGGCGCTCGCCGAGGACAGGCCCGAGCACATCACCATGAAGGCGACGAGGAACGTCAGGAACGGCACCCGGAACGCCTTCTGGGTGTAGAGCGCGGCGCCCGCCGCCTTCGGGTACTTGCCGACCAGTTCCACGTACGAGGCGGCGGTCAGCGCGGCGATGGCGAAGCCGATCACGAAGGGCAGCCACAGGGCGCCGCCGACCTTGCCCGCGACCTTGCCGGTGACGGCGTACACACCGGTGCCGAGGATGTCCCCGACCACCAGCAGGACCAGCAGTTTCGGGCCGATGGCGCGGCGCAGCGGGGCGTCCGGGCCGTCGGCCGGGTCCGTGGTGTCCGGGGCGGTGCTGTCCTGGCCCGTGCTGTCCGGGTCCGTGCTGTCCGGGTCCGTGGAGGGGGTCCGCATGAGCCGGACATGCCCGCCCGGGAAGATCCTTAGAGCTGGGTGAGCGCGTCCCCGTACGCGCCGCCGCTCTCGGCGACCAGTTCGTCCACGCGCTGTGCGGCGCGCACGGTCGCCCAGCGCAGGGTGCCGTCCGGGCCCGGCGCGTAGCCGTGCACCCCGGGCCGGGGGAGCGAGTTGTACGCGAAGGGGGTGGAGAAGTAGTACGCGCCGGTGTCCAGGAGGGCGACGTGGTCGCCCGGCTCCAGGGGCGGCAGCGGCCGGTCCCGCGCGACCAGGTCGCCCGCGAAGCAGCAGGGACCGGCGACGTCCTGTGCGACCGGCCCGCCGGCCTTGGGGCGCCCCTGCGCGTCGTACGCGGCCACCCGAACCGGCCAGGAGTCCGGCGCGAAGACCGTACGGGTGGCGATCTGCGCGCCCGCGTGGGTGACCGCGATACGCCGGCCGCCGGCGGACTTGGCGTACTCGACGCGGGCCAGGACCAGGCCGTGCTTGGCCAGCAGCGAGCGGCCGAACTCGGTGACCAGCCCGTAGCGGCCGGCGAAGAGCCCCGGCACGGTGCGGTGCAGCAGCCGGGCGTACTCCCGGTACGTCGGCGTCACCGTGTCCGACGCGAAGTTCACCGGCAGGCCGCCGCCGATGTCCAGGGTGGTGACCTGGGTGCGCGCGGCCCGCCCGTTGATCTCCTCGGCCAGCTCGTACAGCACGCGCACGCCCTCCGCCATCAGCTCCAGCGGCATCCCCTGCGACCCGACGTGGGCGTGCAGGCGGATCAGCCACGGGCGGTCCAGAAAGGCCCGTACGACCCGCTCGCGGGCGTCCCCGTCACGCAGCGCCACCCCGAACTTCGACGTGCCGGTCGCGGTGCTCATCGCGTCGATGCTGCCGCCGCCGAGCTGCGGGTTGACGCGCAGGCCCAGCGGCGAGGAGGTGGGCGCGGCGGCGGTCAGCGCGTCCAGGCGGTCCAGTTCGGCGAAGCTGTCGGCGTTGACGGCGACGCCGAGGGCGAGCGCCTCGCGCAGCTCGGCGTGGGTCTTGGCGGGCGAGTCCAGCACCGTACGGGCCGGCGGCACCCCGGCCGCGCGGGCCAGCGCCAGCTCGCCGGGGCTGGCCACCTCGCACCCCAGTCCCTCCTGGGCGAGCAGCCGCAGTACGGGGACGAGGGAGGCGGCCTTGACGGCGAAGGCGTGCAGAACCGGCGTGCCGGGGGTCGCGAACGCGTCGAAGGCGGCGCGGAGTCCGGCTGCGGAACGGCGGATTCCGGTGATGTCCAGCAGACCAGCCACGGGCTCGGCGGCGCTGACCAGCCCCTGGGCGACGGCAGCCGCGACGGCACGGTCCCGCAGGGCGGCGGTGTCACCCGAGGAGGACGCGGAGGGGGAGTCGGGGGGAGGCGAGGGCGGCGGCGTCGCGGGGCTCATGCCACCACTCCACCATCTGCCCGCCGTGGCCGCCATCGATCGCCGCGCCCGCAGGCGGTGTTGACCTCCCCGGCACGCGGCAATAACGTCACGGCGCTCTCACGAGGGGCCCCTTTCCCGGAACGGTGGTGCGCCGCATGCGATACCGGCACGTCCAGGCGAGACCGGCGGCGCGGCCATGGCCCGCGCGGCTGCCCCGGCCCCCGTACCCCGACGTGATCGTGGTCGGCAGCGGCATCGTCGGCGCGGCCTGCGCCGAGGCCCTCACCCGGCGCGGCCTACGGGTCACCGTCCTGGACCGCGCGCCGCTCGCCTCCGGCACGACGGCGCACGGCGAGGGCAACCTCCTGGTCTCCGACAAGCCGCCAGGACCCGAACTGGAGCTGGCGCTGGCCTCCTCGGCCCGCTGGCCCCGGCTGCTCGCGGAGCTGGACGCGGCGGAAGGCAAGCGCGGCGGGCTCACCGAGCGGTGCGAGTACGAGACGAAGGGCGGCCTGGTCGTCGCCCTCGGAGAGGCGGGCGCGCGGGCCCTGGCCGGTTTCGCCGCCGCCCAGCGGGCCGCCGGGGTCACCGCCCATGAGGTCGGACCGGACGGCATGCACGCCTACGAGCCGCACCTCGCCCCGGACGTCCGGGGCGCCGTCCACTACCCGCAGGACGCCCAGGTCCAGCCGGTCGCGGCGGCCGGCGCGCTGCTCGCGGCCGTGCGGCGCCGCGGCGGCACGCTGTGCGCCGGCGTGCGGGCGCTGGGCGTCGAGCGCGGCGCGGACGGGCGGGTGACGGCGCTGCGCACCTCGGCCGGGACGCTGCCGTGCGGTGCGGTCGTCAACGCCTGCGGGCCGTGGGCGGGCCGGTTCGCGCGGGAGGCCGGCGCGCCGCTGCCGGTCGCACCGCGCCGGGGCCTGGTGCTGGTCACCGCGCCGCTGCCGCCGGGCACGGTCCGGCACAAGGTGTACGACGCGGACTATGTGGGGGCCGTCGGCAGCGGTGCCGCGGACCTGCGGACCTCGGCGGTCGTCGAAGCGACGCGGGGCGGCACGGTGCTCATCGGCTCCAGCCGGGAGCGGGCCGGTTTCCAGGAACGTTTCCGCGCCGCTGTCCTGCGCGAACTCGCCCGCAAGGCGGTGGCGTTGTTCCCGGTGCTGGGCCACGTCCCGGTGATCCGCGCGTACGGCGGCTTCCGCCCGTACACCCCCGACCACCTCCCGGTCATCGGCCCCGACCCGCGCCTGCCGGGCCTGTGGCACGCGACCGGCCACGAAGGCGCGGGCATCGGACTGGCACCGGCCACCGGCGAACTCCTCGCCCAGCTGTACGCGGGCGAACGGCCGCTCGTCGACCCGCGGCCGTACCGGGTGGCGCGGCCGGGACTGGCGGAGGAGGCGCGGTGTTCCGCGTGACGGTGGACGGCGCCGAACGGTGGGCGCGGCCCGGGCAGACGGCCGCCTCGGTACTGCTGGACGCGGGGCGCGCCGCCTGGCGGACCACGCGCGGCGGCCGGCCGCGCGGAGTCTTCTGCGGGATCGGCGTCTGCCACGACTGCCTGGTGGTCGTGAACGGCGTACCGGACGTACGGGCGTGCCGGCGTGCGGTCCGGGAGGGCGACCGCATCGAGACGCAGGAGGGGGCGCGGCTGCCGTGCCTTCCGGCGGCGCCCGCCGCCCCGGCCCCGGCGCGTGACGTGACGGTCCCGGTGGTCGTCGTGGGCGCCGGGCCCGCGGGCATGGCGGCGGCGCTCGCGGCGGCCGGGGCCGGGGCGCGGGTGGTGCTGGTGGACGACGGGGAGCGGCCCGGCGGGCAGTTCCACCGGCAGGCGGCGGACGGCCCGGCGCGGGGTGCGGCGGTGCGGGCCGTACAGGAGCATCCGCGCGTCGAGTGGCTGGCGGGGTGCACGGTCTGGGCGCTGGAACCGGGTGGTGGCCCGTCCCCGGGCGCTCAGGCCGGTACGGACGCGGGCTGGACCGTGCACGTCCTCCAAGGCCCCGCCGACGCCCCCGCCCGTACGGCCCGCACCCTGCGCACCGCCGCGCTCGTCCTGTGCACCGGCGCGTACGACCGGGCCCTGCCGTTCCCCGGCTGGGACCTGCCGGGCGTCGTCACGGCGGGCGCGGCCCAGGCCCTCGCCAAGGGGCAGCGGACGGCGATCGGCCGCCGCGTGGTGGTCTCCGGCACCGGACCGTTCCTGCTGCCGGTCGCGTCGTCGCTGCTCACCGTGGGCGCGCGGGTCCTCGGGGTGTACGAGGCGGGGTCGCCCGCCGGCTGGCTGCGCGCGCCCGTGGCCGCGGTCCGCGACGGACACGCCAAGCTGCCCGAACTCCTCGGGTACGCCGCCGGGCTGGCGCGGCACCGCGTCCCCTACCGGACCCGCCGCGCGGTCGTGGCCGCGCACGGACGGGACCGCGTCGAGGCCGTGACGGTGGCCCGCCTCGCCCCCGACTGGCGCGTCGTGCCCGGCACCGCACACCGCGTCGAGGACGTGGACGCGGTCTGCGTCGGCTACGGCTTCACCCCGCAACTGGAACTCGCCCTCGCCGCCGGCTGCGCCCTGCGCGACCGCACCTGGGTCGCGGTGGACGCCCGGCAGCAGACCTCCGTCCCCGGCGTGTACGCGGCGGGCGAGCCCACCGGCATCGGCGGCGCGGCACTCGCCGCGGCGGAGGGCGAGCTGGCGGGACTGGCGGCGGCCCGCTGGGCAGGGCCGGCCGAGGCCGCGGTGCCGGCCGGCGTGGCGGGGCGCGCCGCGGCCGCCCGGCGGCGGGTCCTCGCGGGCCGCCGCTTCGCCCGGCTGCTCGCCGCGGCCCACCCCGTACGCGACGGGTGGCACACCTGGCTCGGCGAGGACACGCTCGTCTGCCGTTGCGAGGAGGTCCCGTACCGGGTGCTCCGTACGGCGGCGGGGGAGCCTGGCGCGGACGCCGCGCAGGACCCGCACGGGCCGCCGGCGGACGGCATGTGCACGTTCAAGCTCGCCACCCGCGTCGGCCTGGGCCCCTGCCAGGGCCGGATCTGCGCCCGTAACGCGGCCGCGCTGTGCGGCCCGAGCACCCTGCCCGACCCGCAGACGGCCGACCGGCGCCCGATCGCCCAGCCGGTCCGCCTCGCGGACCTGGCCGCACCCGGCCCCGGGCCCCGAGACCGCAGCGCTCCCGACCCCGCCGAACCGTACCGAGAGGACCCGTCATGACGGATCACGCGACGCCGCAGTCCCGTACGTCCCACCCGTCCCCCACGTCCCGTACGTCCGGCACCGCCGCCTCCCGAGCGCCCCTGACCGGCGTCATCGTCGCCACGACCCTCCCCTACGCCGAGGACCGCACCGCCCCCGCCGGGCTCCGGCCCGACCTCGACCGGTACGCCGAGCACTGCCGCTGGCTCGTCGACAGCGGCTGCCACGGGGTCGGGCCGAACGGGTCGCTCGGCGAGTACTCCTCGCTCACCGACGACGAACGGCGCGCGGTGGCCCGGACGGCCGTCACGGCGGTGGGGCGGGACGCGCTGGTCGTCGTGGGGGTGCACGGGGTCGGCTCGCACCAGGCGCGGCACTGGGCGGAGCTGGCGGCCGAGGACGGCGCGGACGGCGTGCTCTGCCTGCCGCCCACCCTCTACCGGGCCAACACCGCAGAGATCGTGCAGCACTTCGAGGAGGTCGCGGCGGCCGGCCTGCCGGTGATGGTCTACAACAACCCGCTCGACACCAAGGTCGACCTGACCCCGGAGACGCTGCGCGAGGTCGCCGCGATCGACGGGGTGGTGGCCGTCAAGGAGTTCTCGGGCGACATCCGGCGGGTGCTGCACATCAAGGAGCAGGCGCCCGGCCTGGACGTGGTGGCGGGCGCCGACGACCTGGTGCTGGAGGCGCTGCTGATGGGCGCCACCGGCTGGTTCGCCGGCTTCCCCAACGTCTTCCCCGCCGAGTCCGTACGCCTCTACGAGCTGGCGCGGGCGGGCCGGGTGGCCGAGGCGCGGGAGCTGTACGAACCGCTGGTCGCCGCGTTCCGGTGGGACTCGCGCACCGAGTTCGTCCAGGCGATCAAGCGCGGGATGGACCTGGTGGGCCGGTACGGCGGGCCCTGCCGGCCGCCGCGCGGACCGCTGCTGCCCGAGCAGCGGCGGCAGCTGGACGCGGACATGCGCGGGGCCGTCCAGGCGCTGGAGATCTGGGCGAAAGCGTCCGGGCGATGACCCCCGACGGTATGGCGGAGGACCGCGGCGGGGCGGCGGCGGGCGCGAGTGGCGGCGCGGCCCCGTTCGCCGCCCGCGCCGTGCACACCTTCACCGCCGTGGACTCGCACACCGAAGGCATGCCGACGCGCGTCATCACGGACGGCGTCGGCACCCTCCCCGGCGCGACCATGGCCGACCGCCGCCGGTACTTCGTCGAACACCTCGACCACCTCCGCCAGTTGCTGGTCAACGAACCGCGCGGGCACGCCGCGATGAGCGGGGCGATCCTGCAACCGCCCACCCGCCCCGACGCCGACTGGGGCGTTGTCTACATCGAGGTCTCCGGGTGCCTGCCGATGTGCGGGCACGGCACGATCGGTGTCGCGACGGTGCTGGTCGAGACGGGCCTGGTGGAGGTCACCGAACCCGTCACGACCGTACGGCTGGACACCCCGGCCGGACTGGTGGCGGCCCGCGTCGCGGTGCGCGACGGCCGCGCCGAGCACGTCACCCTGCACAACGTCCCCTCGTACGCGCACGAACTCGACGCCGTGGTCAAGGTCCCCGGCTTCGGCGAGGTCCGCTACGACCTGGCGTACGGCGGCAACTTCTACGCGATCACCCCGCTCGCCGCGCTCGGCATCCCGTTCGCCGCCGCCCACCTGGACGACATCATCGCGGCGGGCCTGGCCGTGCTGGCCGCGCTCGGCGAACGTGACCGGCCCGTCCACCCCGCCGACCCGGCCATCTCCGGCTGCCGCCACGTCCAGTTCACGGCCCCCGGGACGCCGGGCCCGGACGGCTCGGACTCCCGTAACGCCATGGTCATCCACCCCGGCTGGCTCGACCGCTCGCCCTGCGGCACCGGCACCAGCGCCCGCATGGCGCAGCTCCACGCACGCGGCGCACTCCCGCTGCACCGACCGTTCGTCAACGAGTCCCTGATCGGCACCCGCTTCACGGGGCACCTGGTGGGCACGGAGCGGGTCGGCGGGCGGACGGCGGTGGTGCCGACGGTCACCGGGCGGGCGTGGATCACCGGTACGGCCCGGTACGTCCTCGACCCGACCGACCCGTTCCCGCGGGGGTTCGTGCTGTAAAGGTGGTGCGGCCACGTACACGCGAAGAGGAAGCCGGGCACAGTGTTGCTGAAGAGAACGGCAGGGACAGGCCGGGGGCGCGGACCGCGGGGGGTGCGGCTTCTCGCCGTACCGCTCGCGGTGCTGGCGCTGCATGCCGGTACGGGGGCGGCCGTGGCGCGGCCCCACCTCGACGGGGGCACGGCAGCAGGCGCTCCGGCCGCCGCTCCCGCCGTCCGGATCACCGAGGGCCAGGTCCGGGAGGCGGCTCCCGGTGGCACGCTGCTCTATCCGAGCGTGACCAGCTGTCTGACCGTGACGGTCCGCCTCGCGGACGGCGGCCTGGCCGGTGCGCACGCCAGCCTGTTCCAGGTGCCGGGGGAGTACCGCTCCGACCGCATCCTCGGCGCCCTGCGGGACCGGGTGGGCGGCCGGGACGTGACCGCGGTGGAGGTCAGGGGCGCGGTCGGCGCCTGGCTGCCCGGCTATTTCACCAGGGCGATCGAGAGTTACGGGGACGGGGAAGCCGTGCCGTACCCGACGGAACCCGATCCCGGGGGCCTGGCGGCGGCGGTGGCGGACGGCCTGGGGCAGCCGCGCGCGAAGGTCACGGTGACGGACGTGCCGGACGGCGACCAGACGGTGCGCTGAGGGCGCGGCCGCAGGCTCGGGGCGGCGTGCGGCCCGCCCCGACCTGTTGACTAGCCCTATTCAACGCCCCAAGATGTGAATAGCTCGATCCAGATGCCGTGCGTGTCCTTCGCGCGCATCGCTCGATCCACTCGCATCGACGTCAGGGAGGCACGGCCCATGTCAGGACCGCGACCCGTGCGGGCACCGCGCGGTACGGAACTGAGCGCCCGGGGATGGCAGCAGGAAGCCGCGCTGCGCATGCTGCAGAACAATCTCGACCCGGAGGTCGCCGAGCACCCGGACCAGCTCGTCGTCTACGGCGGCACCGGCAAGGCCGCCCGCGACTGGCGCTCCTTCGACGCGATGGTGCGCACGCTGACCACGCTCAAGCAGGACGAGACGATGCTCGTCCAGTCCGGCCGGCCGGTCGGCGTCATGCAGACGCACGAGTGGGCGCCGCGGGTGCTGATCGCCAACTCCAACCTGGTGGGCGACTGGGCCAACTGGGAGGAGTTCCGGCGCCTGGAGGCCCTCGGCCTGACCATGTACGGGCAGATGACCGCCGGTTCGTGGATCTACATCGGCACCCAGGGCATCCTCCAGGGCACGTACGAGACGTTCGCCGCCGTCGCCGCGAAGAAGTTCAACGGCACGCTCGCCGGGACCATCACCCTCACCGCCGGACTCGGCGGCATGGGCGGCGCCCAGCCGCTCGCCGTCACGATGAACGACGGCGTCGCGATCTGCATCGACTGCGACCCGCGCGCCATCGAGCGGCGCATCGAACACCGCTACCTGGACGTGAAGGCGGACAGCCTCCAGCACGCCCTCCAGCTCGCCGTCGAAGCCCGTGACCAGCGCAAACCGCTCTCCATCGGCCTGCTCGGCAACGCCGCGGACCTGCTGCCGCAGCTGCTCGCCGACGGCGCGCCCATCGACATCGTCACCGACCAGACCTCCGCCCACGACCCCCTCGCCTACCTCCCGACCGGCGTGGACTTCGCGGACATGGCCACCTACGCGGCCGAGCAGCCCGCCGACTTCACCCGCCGGGCCCGCGAGTCGATGGCCCGGCACGTGGAGGCCATGGTCGGCTTCATGGACGCCGGCGCCGAGGTCTTCGACTACGGCAACTCCATCCGCGGCGAGGCCGAACTCGCCGGGTACAAGCGCGCCTTCGCCTTCCCCGGCTTCGTGCCCGCCTACATCCGGCCGCTGTTCGCCGAGGGCAAGGGCCCGTTCCGCTGGGCCGCGCTGTCCGGCGACCCCAAGGACATCGCCGCCACCGACCGGGCGATCCTGGACCTCTTCCCGGAGAACGAGTCCCTCGCCCGGTGGATCAAGCTGGCCGGCGAGCGGGTGCACTTCCAGGGCCTGCCCGCCCGGATCTGCTGGCTCGGCTACGGCGAGCGCGACAAGGCGGGCGAGCGCTTCAACGACATGGTCGCCGACGGCACCCTCCGGGCGCCGCTGGCCATCGGCCGCGACCACCTGGACTGCGGCTCGGTGGCCTCCCCGTACCGGGAGACCGAGGCGATGCTCGACGGGTCCGACGCCATCGCCGACTGGCCGCTGCTCAACGCCATGGTCAACGTCGCCTCCGGCGCCTCCTGGGTCTCCCTGCACCACGGCGGCGGCGTCGGCATGGGCCGCTCGATCCACGCCGGGCAGGTCACGGTCGCCGACGGCACCCCGCTGGCGGGCGAGAAGATCCGCCGGGTGCTGACCAACGACCCGGGCATGGGCGTCATCCGCCACGTCGACGCCGGATACGAGCGCGCCGACGAGGTGGCCGCCGAGCGCGGCGTACGCATCCCGATGCGGGAGGGCGAGTGACCCCGTCGTACGACGGCCCGGCGGCGGACGCTGCCGGGCCGGGCACGGGCGGGCCGGGCACGGGCGGGCCGGTGAGCGGGCCGGGCACGGGCGCGGCGGGCACGGGCGGTTCCGCGAGCGGTTCGGGCGCGGGCGGCCTGGCAAGCGGGCCGGTGAGCGGTCCGGCGGGTGCGGCCGGGCCGGGTACGGCGGGCGCGGGCGTGGCCGGTGCGGATGTGGCCGGTGCGGGCGCGGCCGGTGCGGGCGCGGCCGGTCCCGGTGTGCCGTCCTTCCACGAGATGTGGCGGGACCTCGCGCCCATCGGCCGCCACACCGGCACCGGCGGCTACCGCCGCTTCGCCTGGACCGGCGCGGACGCCGACTGCCGGGCCTGGTTCGAAGCCCAGGCCCGCACCCGCGGACTCGCCTACGAGCAGGACCGCAACGGCAACCAGTGGGCCTGGCTCGGTGCCGCGTCCGCCGCGGACGTGGCCCCCGGCGAAGCCGTCGTCACCGGCTCCCACCTGGACTCCGTCCCGGACGGCGGCGCCTTCGACGGCCCGCTCGGCGTCGTCTCCGCCTTCGCCGCGCTCGACGAACTCCGCCGCCGGGGCGCCGCCCCCGCCAAGCCGCTGGCGATCGTCAACTTCGGCGACGAGGAAGGCGCCCGCTTCGGCCTGGCCTGCGTCGGCTCCCGGCTGAGCGCCGGACAGCTCACCGTCGAGGCGGCCCACCAGCTGCGGGACGGTGACGGCGTGACGCTGCCGCAGGCCATGGAGCGGGCCGGCCACGACCCGGACGCCATCGGCCCGGACCCCGACCGGCTGTCCCGCATCGGCGCGTTCGTCGAACTCCACGTCGAACAGGGCCGTGCCCTCGACCTGACCGGCGACCCCGTGGGCATCGCCTCCGCCATCTGGCCGCACGGCCGCTGGCGGTTCGACTTCCACGGCGAGGCCAACCACGCCGGCACCACCCGCCTGGCCGACCGCCGCGACCCGATGCTCACCTACGCGGCGACCGTGCTCGCCGCCCGCGAGAGCGCCGAACTGGCCGGCGCGCTGGCCACCTTCGGCAAGGTCAGCGTCGAGCCGAACGGCGTCAACGCCATCCCGTCGCTGGTCCGCGGCTGGCTGGACTCCCGCGCCGCCGACCAGGAGACGCTGGACACCGTCATCGCCACCGTGGAGCGGGCGGCCGCCGAGCGCGGCGCGCGCGACGGCGTCGACGTCCGCGTCACCCGGGAATCGTTCACCCCCGTCATCGAGTTCGGGCACGCGCTGCGGGACGAGCTGGCCAAGATCCTCACCCGGACGGCGGACCACCGCCCGGGTGGCGCTCGCGAGGTGCCCGTGCTGGGCACCGGCGCCGGACACGACGCGGGTATTCTGTCCGCCTCCGTCCCCACCGCCATGCTGTTCGTACGCAACCCCACCGGCGTCTCCCACTCACCCGCCGAACGCGCGGCCGAGGACGACTGCCTCGCCGGGGTGACCGCACTCGCCGACGTACTGGAGGGCCTGGCGTGCCGCTGACGCCACAGGAAGCCGAGCCGACCCCGCACCCCGCAGACGACGGGCCGGGGCCGGCCGCCCCGAAGACGTACTGGCTGGAACACGCCTGGCTCGGCACCCACGTCGAGCCGGGCGTGGCCCTGGACGTGGACCCGGCCGACGGCCGCATCAGCGCCGTACGGACCGAGGTCCCCGCGCCGCCGCCCGGCGCCGTCCCGCTGCGCGGCCTGACGCTCCCCGGCCTCGCCAACGCCCACTCGCACGCCTTCCACCGCGCCCTGCGCGGCACCGTCCAGGTCGGCTCCGGCACCTTCTGGACCTGGCGCGAAGTGATGTACCAGGTCGCCTCCCAGCTCACCCCCGACTCCTACTACGCCCTCGCGCGGGCCGTCTACGCGGAGATGGCGCTGACCGGCATCACCTGCGTCGGCGAATTCCACTACCTCCACCACGGCCCGGGCGGCACCCGCTACGCCGACCCCAACGCGATGGGCGAGGCGCTGATCGCCGCCGCCGACGAGGCGGGCATCCGCATCACCCTGCTCGACACCGCCTACCTCTCCGCCGGCTTCGGTGCCGCGCCCAACCACCACCAGCTGCGCTTCTCCGACGGCACGGCCGACGCCTGGGCCGAACGCGCCGCCGCCCTGAAGGACGGCCGCCCGCACGCCCGCATCGGCGCCGCCGTGCACTCCGTACGCGCCGTACCCGCCGACCAGCTGAGCACCGTCGCGGAGTGGGCCGGCCGCCGGGAGGCGCCGCTGCACGTCCACCTCTCCGAACAGACCGCCGAGAACGACGCCTGCCGCGAGGCGCACGGCTGCACCCCCACCGAACTGCTCGCCACCCACGGCGTCCTGGGCCGCCGCACCACCGCCGTGCACGCCACCCACCTCACCGGCGAGGACGTCCGGCTGCTGGGCGCCGCCACCACCGGCGTGTGCATGTGCCCCACCACCGAACGCGACCTCGCCGACGGCATCGGCCCCGCGGTCCAGCTCCAGGCCGCCGGCAGCCCCCTGTCGCTCGGCAGCGACAGCCACGCCGTCATCGACCTCTTCGAAGAGGCCCGCGCGATGGAGCTGGACGAACGGCTGCGCACCCGCACCCGCGGCCACTGGACCGCCAACGCCCTGCTGCGCGCCGCGACCGCCGACGGCCACGCCGCGCTGGGCTGGGACGAGGCGGGCACCATCGAGCGCGGCGCGCTCGCCGACCTCACCACGCTCGCGCTGGACTCCGTACGCACCGCGGGCCCGCTGCCCCGGCTGGGCGCCGAGACGGCCGTATTCGCCGCCTCCGGGGCTGATGTACGCCACACGGTCGTCGGCGGCCGTCAGATCGTCCGCGACGGAGTCCACACGCTCGTGCCCGACGTCCCCACCGCACTGGCCGAGGCCATCGCGGCCGTACGCGGCTGAGGCCGCGGCCGAAGGAGAGCACCCCCACGATGAACACCGGCACCACGGCCGCGGAGCGCGCCGCGAACAGCCGCACCACCGCCATCACCCACATCGCCTCTCTCGTCACCAACGACCCCTCCCTCGGCGAAGGCCCCCTCGGTCTGATCCAGGACGCGGCCGTCGTCTTCGACGGCGACCGCGTCGCCTGGGTCGGTACGACAAGCAAAGCACCCGCCACTGACAGTCACGTCGACGCCGGCGGCCGCGCCGCGCTCCCGGGCTTCGTCGACTCCCACTCCCACCTGGTCTTCGGCGGCGACCGAACGGCCGAGTTCAACGCCCGGATGTCCGGCCGCGCCTACTCCGCCGGCGGCATCCGCACCACCGTCGCCGCCACCCGCGCCGCCACCGACGGGGAACTGCACGCCAACGTCGCGAAGTACCTCGCCGAGGCGCTGCGCCAGGGCACCACGACCCTGGAGACCAAGTCCGGCTACGGCCTGACCGTCGAGGACGAGGCCCGCGCCCTGCGCATCGCCGCCGCCCACACCGACGAGGTCACCTTCCTCGGCGCGCACATCGTCTCCCCCGACTACGCCGACGACCCGGCCGGTTACGTCGACCTCGTCACCGGCCCGATGCTGGACGCCTGCGCCCCGCACGCCCGCTGGATCGACGTCTTCTGCGAACAGGGCGCCTTCGACGGTGACCAGGCCCGTACGATCCTGACCGCGGGCAAGGCCAAGGGCCTGCTCCCGCGCGTGCACGCCAACCAGCTCCACCACGGCCCCGGTGTCCAGCTCGCCGTCGAACTCGACGCCGCCTCCGCCGACCACTGCACCCACCTGGACGCCGCCGACATCGACGCCCTCGCCAACAGCGCGACCGTCGCCACGCTGCTGCCCGGCGCCGAGTTCTCCACCCGCGCGCAGTGGCCGGACGCGCGCCCCCTGCTCGACGCGGGCGCCACCGTCGCGCTGTCCACCGACTGCAACCCCGGCTCGTCCTTCACCAGCTCGATGCCCTTCTGCATCGCGCTGGCCGTACGGGACATGAAGATGACCCCCGACGAGGCCGTCTGGTCCGCCACCGCGGGCGGCGCCGCCGCCCTGCGCCGTACCGACATCGGCCGCCTCACCCCCGGTGCCCGCGCCGACCTGGCCCTCCTCGACGCGCCCTCCCACGTCCACCTGGCCTACCGTCCGGGCGTACCGCTCGTCTCCCAGGTCTGGCACCGGGGCGTACGTATCTGAGCATCCGGCGACTTGGGCATATTTCAGTACCGCATCGTACGGAGATCACGTAATGTCCGGACTCCGAAACGAACAACTGTCGCAGTCGCCCGCACAGTCGGGGAGCCACCGGCTCCCTCCGTGCACGACCAGGGGGACCGCGCGGGGGGGAAGGAACCCACATGAAGTCGACCCGTCTGAAGGCCCGCGTCGCCGGCACCGCGGCGGCCGTCGCCGTCCTCGGCGGCGCCGCCCTGGCCACGGCGCCGACCGCCGCGGCGAAGGCCAACGTCATCTCGATCGAGCGGGCGCAGCTGCGTGCCGGCGCGCTGAGCGTCACCGTGAAGTACTCCTGCGACACCGGTCTCGCGTGGAACCTGGTCAGCAAGATGTCCAAGGTGGACCAGGAGGAGGACCCCACGTCGCTGGCGACCGCCACCGTCGCGTCCGACAAGATCATCTGCGACTACCAGACCCGCGTCCTCAAGCTGAAGCTGCAGCCGACCAAGGGCTCGCACTTCGTGAAGGGCGACGAGGTGAAGGTCAGCGCCGACTACGTGGCGCCGGGCGAGCAGGAGAACGGCGAGCCCTTCACCGTGATCACCACGGTGCTGTGAACACGCACTGAGTGAGCGGGGCCGGGCCCCGGGACCACGCCGGTCCCGGAGCCCGGCCCCTTTCCGTTCCCGTCACCCCGCCACCCCCGCCTCCCGCGCGCACAGCGCCGCCTGCACCCGGTTGCCCACCTCCAGCGCCGCCAGAATGCGGCTGACGTGGGCCTTGACCGTGCTCTCCCGCATGGCGAGCGCCCCCGCGATCTCCGCGTTCGACGCGCCGTCGGCGAGCAGGGCCAGGACCTCGGTCTCGCGGGGCGTCAGGCGCGCGACGCGGGCGCGGGCCTCCGGGGTGCCGTGGGTGGCCGTGCGGTGGTAACGGTCGATCAGGCGGCGGGCGGCCGTGGGGTGCAGCATGGCCTGGCCCTCGGCCACGACCCGTACGGCACGGATGATCTCCGCCGGGTCGGTGTCCTTGAGCAGGAAGCCCGCGGCGCCCGCGGTGAGCGCGTCGTACACGTACTGATCGAGGTCGAAGGTGGTCAGCACCACGACCTCCGGCGGATGCGGCAGCCGGCGCAGCCGTTCGGTGGCGGCGATGCCGTCCAGGCGCGGCATACGGATGTCCATCAGCGCCACGTCGACGCGGTGGGCGCGGGCCAGTTCGACGGCTTCGGCGCCGTCCGCCGCCTCGGCCACGACCGTGATGCCGGGACTGTCGCCCAGGATGTCCGTCAACGCGAGCCGGACCAGGCCGTCGTCGTCCGCGACCAGTGTGCGGATCATGTCGCTCCCGTCGTCGGCGCATCCGGCCCGGGCGCCGTCGGTACGGTGGCGGCGACGCGCCAACCGCCGTCCCGCGCCGGGCCGTACTCCAGGGTGCCGCCCAGGGCGGACATCCGCTCGGTCAGGCCGATCAGACCGTAACCGCTGGTCACGCCGGTCACCGGCGGCTCCGCTCCCGCGGGGGCCGCCGCGTTGCGCACCTCGACGGCGGTCTCGTGCGGCCCGTACCGCACCGTCACCCGCACCGGCGCTCCCGGCGCGTGCTTACGGGCGTTGGTCAGCGCCTCCTGGACGAGCCGGTGGACGGCCAGGCGCCGGCCGGCGGGCAGACCCCGGCCGTCCCCCTCGATGCCGGCCTCGATCCGCTGGCCGGCGGCGCGGGCCTCGTCCAGGAGGGCGGGCAGCTCCCGCAGCCCCGGCACCCGGGAGGCGCCCGCCGCGGCCTGCTCCGGACGGCCGGACCGCTCTCCCGGCCCCGGCTGCCCGGGCCGCTCTTCGGTGTCGCGCAGCGCGCCCAGTACGTCCCGCAGGTCACCGAGCGCCTCGGTGGAGGCGGTGCGCAACAGCGCGAGCCGGTCCGCGACCGGCGCGGGCAGCCGGTCGGCACGCCGCTGGAGCGCGCCGGCGTGCAGGGCGAGAACGGTCAGCCGGTGGGCGAGGACGTCGTGCATCTCGGCGGCGATGCGGGCGCGTTCGGTGAGCCGGGCCTGCTCGGCGCGGAGTTCGTGCTCCACCCGCAGCTGCTCGACGCGCCCGGCGAGCGCGGCTTCCAGGCGCCGCCGGCCGCTGGTCCAGAGCCCCAGCGCGAGCACGATGCCCAACGGGAACAGCGGACCGTACGAACGGCTCACCCACAGGCTCTGCGGCGGCTGCACGAGCGCGTTCCCCGCCAGGGCCACGGCCGCGGCCGCGAAAGGGACCACCAGACGCCCGTGAGCGACCAGGTGGAAGAGCACGACCAGCAGCGGCAGCACCATGCCCAGCCCGGCGGCCAGGGCGACCGTGCAGACCAGTGCGGCCTCCGGACGGCGGTAGCGCAGCGCCACCGACAGGGCCCCGGCGACGGCCAGGGCGACCTCCGGGCTCAGCACGGTCCCGCCCGCGCTGATGTACGCCTCCTGCCCGGCCTCCTGCGCGACGGCGGCCAGCAGCAGCGCCTCGGCCCACCAGGGCCAGCCGCGCTCCGTCCGCGCCAGGCCGAAGGAGCCAGGGGGCGTGATCCCCGGCTTCGCTCCGGCCCGTTTCGTCACCTTCGGCACGCGATGAGCATAGGGCGGCAGCAGCGCACGCACATTCGTCTCACGGCGGTGTTCACCCCCTACTTTCGTACGGGGTGCCCCTCGCACAACGGCCGATGGACCGCGCCCCGCCGCTTTCTAGCGTCACCGTCATGAAGGCGACACCAGCTCCCGAGACACCAGCTCCCACGACAGAGCCCCCCGCTCCCGTGGCCCCCGCAGCCCCCACCGGCCCCGCGCGCTTCCTGCGCGAGGCGGCCCGCACCCCGCACACCACAGGCGCCGTGGCGCCCAGCAGCCCGTGGCTGGCCGCACAGCTGGCCGCGCCGCTCGCCCGGGAGGTACGGCACTCCGGACGGCCGGTGGCCGTACTGGAAGCGGGCGCGGGCACCGGCCCGGTCACCCGGACGCTCGCCGGGCTGCTGCGGGACGCCGATCACCTGGACGTGGTCGAGATCAACACCCGCTTCGTGGCGGTGCTGAACGGGGCGCTGCGCACGGACGCCACCCTGGCCGCGGCAGCCGGCCGGATACGGATCCTCCCGGGCTCGATCACCGAGGTCCCTCTGGACCGCCGCTACGACGCGGTCGTCTCCGGCCTGCCGTTCACCAACTTCGAGCCGGCACAGGTCCGTACGATCCTGGACCGCTACCTGTCCGTGCTCCGGCCGGGCGGCCACCTGACCTACTTCGCCTACCTCGGCACCGCCGCCGCCCGCTCGCTGGTGGCCGGCCGCTCCGAAGCGGCCCGGCACCGCGCCGTGGCCGGGGTGCTGGCCGAGTACGGGAGGCGGTACGGGCAGGGGCGCAGCACGGTGTGGCGCAATCTGCCGCCGGCGTACGTGCACCACCTGCGCGCCCCGTGACACCCGGCGGCCCCGTACGGACACGGGGCCCCGGCGGCAAAGGAGGGCCCGTCCCGAGTGTCCGGGGCAGGCCCTCTTCCGCGCGGGCGGGTGCCGGGGTGTCAGGCCGGCCGCGACCGCGGAGTGTTCGCCGGTCTCACTCCTCGACCATCAGCCCCTTGCGGAGCTTGACGAGCGTGCGCGACAGCAGGCGCGACACGTGCATCTGGGAGATGTTCAGCTCCTCGCCGATCTCCGACTGCGTCATGTTGGCGACGAAGCGCAGCGAGAGGATCTTGCGGTCGCGCGGGGGCAGCTCGGCGATCAGCGGCTTGAGCGACTCGACGTACTCGATGCCTTCGAGACCGTGGTCCTCGTAGCCGATGCGGTCGGCCAGCGCGCCCTCGCTGTCGTCCTCCTCCGGCTGGGCGTCCAGCGAGCTGGCCGTGTAGGCGTTGCTCGCGGCCATGCCCTCGACGACCTCGTCGTTGGTGATGCCGAGGCGTTCGGCGAGCTCGCTCACCGTCGGGGAACGGTCCAGCTTCTGCGCCAGTTCGTCGCCGGCCTTGGCCAGGTCCAGGCGGAGTTCCTGCAGGCGCCTGGGCACCCGTACGGACCAGCTGGTGTCACGGAAGAAACGCTTGATCTCGCCGACGATGGTCGGCATGGCGAACGTCGGGAACTCGACGCCGCGGCTGAGTTCGAAGCGGTCGATCGCCTTGATCAGGCCGATGGTGCCGACCTGGACGATGTCCTCCATGGGCTCGCTGCGGGAGCGGAACCGGGAGGCCGCGAACTTCACCAGCGCGAGGTTGAGTTCGACCAGGGTGTTGCGGACGTACGCGAATTCGTGGGTGCCTTCCTCCAGCGACTCCAGTCGCTCGAAGAGGGTCTTGGACAGGGCCCGCGCGTCCACCGGCCCCACCTCGGCGTACGGGGGGATCTCGGGCAGCCCGTCGAGCTCGGGGATTCCCGCCGCGTCCGGTGCGGACGATTCAGATGTGATCTGCGGGGAATGAGTCGTTCGGGACGGGTCGGGCAGGGCGGCCTCGGACAGGACGGCCTCGGTGAGAGCGGCCTCTGCGAGGGTGGTCTCTGGCAAGGGAGTCGACGACGCGGTCTCCGTGGTGTCTTCGGTGCGCAATTCGTCGAGCCGGGGTGACATGTTGTCCTCCATCGTTCTCGGCATATGGCTGCCGATGCCTCTACGCGAAGCTGCGGTGTGCGGCGCCTCCAAAGCCGGCCGTTTCGAATGTGTCCTTACTACGCCTACCTGGCTTTGCTGGAAGATGGCAAGTGCGTGTTGTCCGGGTTTGCAGCCAATTACGTACTGTTCGGCTACCAGTCGCGTGGAGAGAAGGCGTAGTGTTCGGTCAGCGCAGTCGTAAGCAATCGGACGCCGAGACAGCAAGAGGGGTGCACACGCATGGACCGCGGGACGGTCGGCAGTGCCAGTCGGGGACGGCTCAATGTCGCGATCCGGCATCAGGGTGCCAGCGCGATCGTGACCGTCGCGGGTGAGCTGGATCACCACACCGCGGACCTGTTGCGGGAATCACTCGAGGGGTGCGTCGCGGACGGCTTCGCGCGACTGGTCGTCGACTGCTCGCAACTGGAGTTCATGGACTCCACCGGCCTGAACGTACTGCTCGGTGCCCGCCTGAAGGCGGAGGCCGAGGGGGGCGGAGTGCATCTGGCCGGAATGCAACCGGTGGTGGCGCGGGTCTTCGAGATCACTGGCGCGGACGCGGTGTTCACCGTGCACGACTCCCTCGACAAGGCTCTCGCCGACTGACGGTGGCGGCGCAGGCGGTGCACTACGGGGGGTTCTTCCCGTGCGCGTTGCCCGCGTCACAACATCCGTACCCAAGAAGTGGGTGTTCTCACGGTCCCGTCGGGCAGGAGACATCTGAATCTGTTGAATCTGTCAGGTAACCGCTATCCGTGAAATGGCGAATCGGTGAGGTGAAGCGCTGATGAGCACCACCCGGCCGTACCCGCCGGGCGACCTCGGCCCGGAGCCGGGCAACGCCGGCGCTCCCTCCGCCTCCCCGGCCGTCCCGGCCGGCCAGATCCGCAGGCTGCGCCTGGCGGGTGTGCAGGGAGCCGTCGCGCGAGCCCGCGACTTCGCCCGGCAGGCCCTCCATGACTGGGGCTGGCTCCCGGCTGCCGGCGCCGACCAGCGGGCGGCCGCCGAGGACGTCCTGCTCGTGGTCTCCGAGCTGGTCACCAACGCCTGCCTGCACGCGGAGGGGCCCGAGGAGCTCCGGCTGCGCAGCAACGCCAAGGTGCTGCGCCTCGAAGTCACCGACCTCGGCGCGGGCTCGCCCGCACCCCGCACCCCCCACCGGGCGGGGCGGCCCGGCGGACACGGCATGTTCATCGTGCAGCGCCTGTGTCTGGACTGGGGGGTCGTACGCAACCCCGACGGCACGGGCAAGACCGTGTGGGCGGAGCTCGCAGCTCCCTCTTAGGGCCCCTGGGCGGGGGCCCTCGTTCGCGCCGGGGGCGGTGGCGGCGTGCGGTGTGTGGTGCGCCGCGCGCTGGGGCCGGGTCGGGGCCGGGAACCGGGCCGGCGCGACTCCGTAGCCGTAGGTGAAAGGCCCGGGACGCACGGTGGCGATCTGCTCGTACGGGCCTTGACGGACGTTTCCGTACGGTGACCGGGCGGATGGCTCATCAGCGGCTCCGGCGCGTACGTGTCCACCCGCCTCCGTAGTCCAGGCACGCGCCCCCTGCGCCTCGTACGTCCCGTACGCCCCTCCCCCTCCGCCCTCCGCTCTCCCCGCCTTCCCCTGGCGTCCCGCGCCGCACGGATCCGGCCTGTTCTGTGACTTCCCTCGGCAAGGTCCCCGGCGTACCTTGAGCCACCGATCTGATGTGCCGTCAGTAACATCGGGCGGCGCTCACCCGCGGGAAGGGGAACTCAAGGTGGCCCGCTCCTACGAACAGCACGCCGCGCGCCCCCGCCGCCGCGCGGCCGGCCTGGCCGCGGCCGTGGCGCTGACGGCGGGGTCCGCGGTCCTGCTCGACGCGCCGGCCGCCCGGGCCGACGTCGTGGACGTCAACTACCAGTGCAGAACACCGATCGGGAACAAGGGCGCGGTCTCGCCCATCGACATCAGGAGCACACGGAGCGGCAGCGCGTACAAGCTCGTGATGTCCTTCCGGAAGGGCGTCTCCTCCAGCCCCGTCGAACTGGGCGCGGGCGCCATGAAACCGAGCGCGCTCATCAAGCTGGGCGGCGCGGAGAGCGGCACCGTGCCCGTGTCCGGGCCGCCCAACGACCGGGCGATCCCCGCCAACACACCCATCAAGATCAGTGACCTGAGCGGGACCTACACGCCCAAGGCGAGCGGCAAGGTCACGTTCACCGCCTCCACACTCACCATCAAGGCCCTCGGTACGACCACCACCTGCACCCCCGCCAACAACCCGAAGCCGTCGCTCACCCTGGACGTCAAGGGCTCGGGCGGCACGGGCAGTTCGGGCGGAACGAGCGGTTCCGGCGGAGCGAGCGGTTCCGGCAGTACGGGCGGCAACGGCTCCGACGCGGGCGCCACGGGCGGCTCCGGGAGCAGCACCGGGGGATCGGCGGGCACCTCCGGCAGCGGCGAACTGCCGCAGACCGGCCCGGCCGACTCCGCCGTCGCCCTCGGCACCCTCGGCGGCACGGTCCTCCTCGCCGGCGCGGCAGGCGTCCTCTGGCTCACGCGACGCCATCAGCGCGCCTAGACCTGGCCCCGTAAGGCCCCGCACGGAGCCGCACGGAGCCGCACGGAGCCGCGCCGGAGACCGGCCCCGTACGGAACACCCCGCACGCGTACGAGCACAGCACCTGCACCAGCCCCAGGAGCCGCCGATGCCGTCCCGTACCCGCTCGGTGGTCCCGGGCGCCGTGCTCGCCGCCGTCGCGCTGCTGAGCCCGTCCGGGGCGTACGCCGCGCCCGCCCCGGACGGGGGCCGGTGGACCGCCGCGCCCGCCTCCGGCGGCGGGGCCCGGCCGAGCGCCCAGGACCGCCCGTACTTCTACCTGGAGGGCGCGCCCGGCGCCGTCCTGGAGGACAGGCTCGCGCTCACCAACCCCGGGGGCAGTGCGGTGACGTTCCGCCTGCACGGCGGGCCGTCCCGGTCCGGTGGCTGGATCGCGACGGCGGGCAAGGAGGTACGGGTGCCGCCGCGGACCCGTGCGGACGTGCCCTTCACCGTGACCGTCCCCCGGGACGTGGCCCCCGGCGACCACCCGGCCGCGCTCGTCGCCGAAGGGGGCGGCCGGACGGCCGCGGTCCCGGTGCACCTGCGGGTGACCGGGCCCGCGCTCGCCGCGCTGAGTGTCGAGGAGGTGTCCGTGGAGCGCCGGGGGAGCGCGGCGGTCATCCGGTACGTGCTGGTCAACCGCGGCAACACCACGCTCACGCCACGGCTCGCGGTCGACGCCGACGGGCTCTTCGGCCCGGCCCTGCACCGCGCCGCGCGCCCCCTCGCCGTCACGCTGCCACCGGGCCGCCGGGTTCCGCTGACCGAGCCGTGGCCCGATCCGCCCGCGCTGGACCCGGTGGACGTACGGCTGACCGTCACCGCCGCGGGCGGCGCGCGGGGGACGGCGGAAGCGGCCTTCACGCCGGTGCCGTGGGGCGCCGCCGCAGTGCCCCCCGCGGGATTGCTGGCGGGCGCGGCCCTGTGGCGCGTACGGCGCCGGAGGCGGGCCGCGGGGCCTCGGCCGGGGGAGCGGAGGACGGAGCCGGAGACAGGGACGCACACGGCCCCTGAGGCGGCCGCACGGGCGGGGGCGCGGTCGTGAGGGGCGCGGGCGGGCGGAACGGCGGGCGCGTAGGGGGCGGCGGGTACGTGTGGGGCGGCGGGAAGGCGAGGCGCCCGGGTCTCTTGCGCCTCTCTGGGCTCCTGCACCTCATGAGCCTTCTCAGCCTCTCCCTCCTCCTGCTCCTCCCCACAACCACCCTCCCGGCCTCGGCCGCTCCCCAGGCGGCCCCCGCCCCCCGCATCCAGCTGTCCGCCCAGGAGGCGGGTAAGGGCGGCACCCTCACCGTGACCGGGCGCGGCTGGCGCCCCAGGACGCTGCTCACCCTGCTGATCTGCGGGCAGAACATGATCGGCGGTACCAACGCCTGCGCCAACGGCGACGGCCGGGCCGTGACCACCGGCCCGGACGGCTCCTTCCGCAAGGACCTCCCGGTCGCCGAGCCGCCCGAGCCCTGCCCGTGCGTCGTGCACGCCGCCACCGTGACGGGCGCGCCCGCCACCGCCGACGCCCCGTTCACGGTGGCCGGGCACCCGGTCGCGCCGCTGCCCCGCGAGGAGGCGGGCGGGCGGCTGAGCGTCCTGGCCCCGCCCCGCCTGGAGGGCTCCGGCAACCTGCTGACCTGGTTCGGCGCGCCGCCGCAGCGACGGCTCGTGATCACCGTGGGCAACGTCGGTACCACCCCCGCGAAGGACCCGGTCTTCGAGGTCGGCACCTCCCACGGGGTCTTCGCCCCGCAGTGGGAGGAGCGGCAGTGGCAGGGGACCGTGCCCGCCGGGCGCAGACAGCGCATCGAACTGCCGGTGGAGCTGCCCGCCGGGGCGCACGGTGACTACCTCGTCGCGCTGAAGTACGGCGGCAAGGTGCTCGCCGAACAGCCGTGGGGCGTCGGCCGGCCGTGGGGCGTGACGCTGTTCTGGGTCCTGCTGTGTGCCGTCGTGCCGGCCGCCGTGTTCCGTATCGGCATGGCGGTCGTCGACCGGGTCCGGCCGCGCCCGGGTGCGGCCCGTACGAAACGGCGTACGGGGGCCAGGGCCGTACCGCGGGCTCCCCGGCGTACGGCAGCCGCCGGACGGCACCGCGGCACCCGCGCCCCCGCGCCCCGCGCGGAGCCCGCCGCGGGCCCGGCCGGGCCCGCGGCCCAGGACGGCGACACCGCCGCCACCCTTCCGTGGTTCACCCCGGACACCGCACCGTCCGCCACCACCGCACCACCCACCGACCCGCCGACATCGAGAGGTTCCACGTGATGTGCCACGTGACGAGCAAGCGCAGGAGAGCGGGCGCGGGCGGCTTCGCCCTGGTGCTCGCGGGTGCGGGCCTATGGGCGGCCGCCGGGCCGGCCCGGGCCGCGGAGACGGCGTACCGGACCGAGTGCGTACCGCCGCCGATCTCGGGCCTGCCCGCGATCCAGGGCACCACGAAGGTGGAGGTGAGTGCGCCCGCGACGGCGAAGGTCGGTGACGAGGTCGAGGTGGTGTGGCGGACGGTGGAGGCCGCGTCCAAGAACCCCGACATCCTCGACCTGGACGAGGACACCGTGCAGCCCAGCGGAAAGATCAAGGTGGGCGGCGCGCAGAGCGGCGAGCTGAGCGTCCAGGGGCCGCGGCAGAATCCGCCGATCCCCAAGAACAGCCCGATGAAGCTCTCGGACATGAAGGGCACCCTGAAGCTGGAGAAGCCCGGCGAGGTCACCCTCGCGCCCGGTTTCTACCACATCAACGTCAACAAGCCGATCTCCACCGACACGAAGTGCACTCCGAAGGAGGACGTGAAGCCGGCCGCCACGATCAAGGTGACGGACGGCGGCGGCTCCGGCGGCGGTACGGGAGGCGGCGCGAGCGGCGGCAGCGGCACGGGCGGCAGCGACACCGGCGGGATCGCAGGGGGCAGCACCGTCGGCTCCACGGGCGGCGGCAGCGCCGGCGGCAGTACGACCGGCGGCGGTACGGGCGGCTCGGACACCGGAGGTACGGCCGGCGGAGGTACGGCCGGCTCCTCCGGCGGCGGAGGCGACCCCGACGGCACCTCCTACCAGGGCAAGCAGGTCCAGGTCCCGTACGCCTGCAAGACCCCCATCGGCGACAAGAAGGCCACCTCGCCGGTGCAGATCGACGCCGTCAAGAAGGGCGGCGGCTACGGCCTGACGGTGAAGTTCGCCACGTCGGTGATGGACAGCCCGGCGGACATCCCGGCGGGCGCGGTCAAGCCGTCCATGGACGTCCGGGTCGGCGGCGCCGACAAGGGCACCGTCACGGCCGAGGGCCCGGCCAACGCGGAACCCGTCAAGTCCGGACAGCCGATCGCGATCCCCGACCTGAAGGGCACCTACACACCGGGCGCGACCGGCAAGGCGACGCTGACGCCGGGCGTCCTGACCGTACGTGCCCTGGGTACGACCACGACCTGCACCCCGGAGAAGGACCCGGGCGTCTCCCTCGCCCTGGACACCACGGCCCAGCAGGGCGGCACCGGCGGCGCGTCCGGCGGCGGCTCGTCGGCGGGCGGGACCACCGGCGGCGGCTCGTCGGCAGGCGGTACGACCGGCGGCACCGGCCCGGCGAGCGCGGGCGGCACCTCCGGCGGCCTCGCCGAAACCGGCGCCGGCGACCACGGCGCCCTGCGCGCCCTGGCCCTCGCCGCGGGCACGGCGCTCCTGCTGGGCGGCGCGGTCTTCACCTTCACACCGCGGCGGCGCTTGCGGCGCTGATGACCGGGGAACCGAAGGGGTACGGCACCTCGGTGCCGTACCCCTTCGGCCGAGCGGTGGGGGTTTCAAAGCTGAGGGCCTCGGCGCGAGACACGCACCAAGGCCCTCCGGCGAACGAGCGGGCGCGCCGCTAGCGCACGTCGCCCATCTGCTCGTTGATCCGCTTGCGGTTCATGAAGATCGCCACACCGGCCAGCGTGGCGATCGCGGCTTCCCCGACCAGCACGCCGATGCCGCTGAGGTCGGCCCCGGCGATGCCCAGAAGGCTGATGACGCTGTCACCGGCGGTGTTGGCGAGGAACCAGATGCCCATCATCTGGCTGGCGTACTTCGCCGGGGCCAGCTTCGTGGTCACCGACAGGCCCACCGGGGAGAGGCACAGTTCACCCATGGTCTGCATGCCGTACATCGTGATCAGCCACATCGGGCTGACCTTGTCGCCGCCGGCCGACATCAGCATCGGGATGACGAAGAAGAAGTACGAGGCACCGATGGCGATCATCGCCATCGCGAACTTCACCGTGGTGCTCGGCTCCTTCTGGCGCCGGGCCAGCGAGAGCCACGCGGAGGCGAAGATCGGGGCCAGGATGAGCACCCACAGCGGGTTGACGGACTGCAGGAACGTCGACGGGTAGGCCCAGCCGAAGATCGAGTTCTGGGTGTTCTTCTCGGCGAACAGGCTGAGCGTCGAGCCCGCCTGGTCGAAGATCATCCAGAAGGCCGCGGCCGAGACGAAGAACCACAGGTAGCTGCTGACCTTGCCCTGCTCGGACGACGTCAGCTCCTTGTCCCGCTTGATGCGGAACAGCACCGCGAACGGGATGGCGATGCCGATGACGCCGATCGGGATCAGCGCCCAGTTGATCGTGAAGTGGCCGGTGGCCACGACGATGCCGTAGAAGACGACGGCGATGCCGGCCCACAGCAGGGCCTTGCGCAGCCAGCTGTTGCGCTCCTCGACCGACAGCGGCGTCGGCACCTGGCTGCTCTTCGGGTCCAGGTGCTTGGTGCCGAGCAGGAACAGGATCAGACCCAGTGCCATGCCGACCGCGGCGAGCCCGAAGCCCAGGTGCCAGTTGATGCTCTGGCCGACCCAGCCGAAGATCAGCGGGGCGGCCAGCGACCCGATGTTGATGCTCATGTAGAAGACGGTGAAACCACCGTCCCGGCGCGGGTCCTGCGGGCCGTTGTAGAGGTGCCCGACCATCGTGGAGATGTTGGACTTCAGCAGGCCCGAGCCGCAGGCGACCAGGGCGAGACCTATGAAGAACATCAGCTGGCCGGGGATGGCGAGCACGAGGTGGCCCGCCACGACGACGGACGCGCCGATGGCGACCGTCTTACGGGGGCCCCAGACCCGGTCGCCGAACCAGCCGCCGGGCATCGCGAGCAGGTAGACCATGGCCATGTACACGGCATAGATCGCACTCGCGGTCGCCGCGGTCATGGCCAGGCCGCCGCCTTGCGAGCCGGCCTCGGCCTCCGGACCACCGGAGATCAGGTACAGGACGAGCAGCGCCCTCATGCCGTAGAAGCTGAACCGCTCCCACATCTCGGTCATGAAGAGGGTGGCCAGTCCGCGGGGGTGGCCGAAGAAGGTTTTGCCGTCGCTGACAGGGTTCCCCTGCGCGCCGGCGTCCTTCGTCAGGCTGGACGCCATGGTGCTTCCTAGGTGTGCTCGGGACGCGTGGGAGACCGCAGCGCGCCCGGGTCGGCTGACCGGCACCGGCGTCACGTTGCCCGCCCCCACGTCCTCGGGGGACCGACCCCACGGGAAGAGGAATCGGCAGGACAGTCGTGACACCGGGATCCACGCCCCCGTACTGCTCGCGCGGTGGACCCGGTCGACAGGTCATTCACTGTGCAGCAGGACTGGTGGTTCCAGCCCTGCACACAACAGGGACCGATGACGTCTCTTGAGAGTCATGGTCCCGAGGCTGTGCTACGGACGTTGGGACACCATACGTCCAGCAACCGCACCGATGGGGCGAGTGAGACAACGGTCACATGATCAACCGGGAACCGTACCGGGGGTTGCACCCGCGCCGTCCGCCGTACCCCGTGATCACCCGCCGGCCGCGAGCGGGCCGCCGGCGCGCCGTCCGCGGGACGTTTTCCGGCCACCTCCGGGCGCACCGGGTCCGGCCCGTGGAGGTAAGTCCTGGGACTACCATCGGCCCATGACCCGTGTACTGCTCGCCGAGGATGACGCGTCCATCTCGGAGCCGCTCGCCCGCGCCCTGCGCCGCGAGGGTTACGAAGTCGAGGTGCGCGAGGACGGCCCCACGGCGCTCGACGCCGGTCTGCAGGGCAACATCGACCTGGTCGTCCTCGACCTGGGACTGCCCGGGATGGACGGCCTGGAGGTCGCCCGCCGGCTGCGCAACGAAGGCCACTCCTTCCCCATCCTCGTGCTCACCGCCCGCGCCGACGAGGTCGACACCGTGGTCGGCCTGGACGCCGGAGCCGACGATTACGTCACCAAGCCCTTCCGGCTCGCCGAACTGCTCGCCCGCGTCCGCGCCCTGCTGCGCCGCGGTTCGTCCGCCGAGCCGCAGCAGCCGCCCGCGACACACGGCGTACGGATCGACGTCGAGTCGCACCGCGCCTGGATGGGCGACGACGAACTCCAGCTCACCGCCAAGGAGTTCGACCTGCTGCGGGTGCTGGTGCGGGACGCCGGCCGGGTCGTCACCCGCGACCAGCTGATGCGCGAGGTCTGGGACACCACCTGGTGGTCGTCCACGAAGACGCTGGACATGCACATCTCCTGGCTCCGCAAGAAGCTCGGCGACGATGCGGCCAACCCGCGCTACATCGCCACCGTGCGGGGCGTCGGCTTCCGCTTCGAGAAGAGCTGAGCACCTGTGCCGGGGCCCGGGCACAGGTTCTGAAGCTCGCCGCCGGGCGGGAAGAAGGAGAAGAACGAATGCATCCCGCCCGGAGGACACCGTGCGCCGCCGTCTGATCAATTCCACCCTCGCCGTGGTGCTGGTGGTGATCGCCGTCTTCGGCGTCTCGCTCGTCATCGTCGAGACCCGCACCATCCAGTCGGGGGCGCAGGACAGCGTCGCCTCCGAAGCCGTACGGCTCGTCGGCATCGTGGAGAGCCGGCTGGGCAGTGGCGAGAAACTGACGCCCGAGATCCTCTCGGAACAGATCACCGCCAAGCGGTACGCGGAGATCAAGGTGCCGGGCAGGGCGCGCATCGAGATCGGCTCCCGGCCGTCGGGCGACGTGATCGCCTCGACCCAGCACGGCGACCGCGGTGAGACCGTCACCGTCCAGGAGCCGCGCTCCGCGGTCAGCGCCGAGATCGGCCGTACGCTGCTGGTCATCCTGGCCGTGGCGATCCTGGCGATCCTGGCCGCCGTGGTGCTCGCCGTCCAGCAGGCCCGCCGGCTGACCGCGCCGCTGACCGACCTCGCCGAGACCGCCGAACGCCTCGGTTCCGGCGACCCCCGCCCGCGCCACCGCCGCTACGGCGTGCAGGAGCTGGACCGGGTCGCGGACGTGCTGGACGCCAGCGCCGAGCGGATCGCGCGGATGCTCACCGCCGAGCGGCGGCTCGCCGCCGACGCCTCCCACCAGCTGCGGACGCCGCTGACCGCGCTGTCCATGCGGCTGGAGGAGATCACCGTCACGGACGACCCGGACACGGTGAAGGAGGAGGCCACCATCGCGCTGGGCCAGGTCGAACGGCTCACCGACGTCGTCCAGCGGCTGCTGACCAACTCCCGCGACCCGCGTTCCGGCTCCGCCGTCGCCTTCGACCTCGACGAGGTCGTCAAGCAGCAGGTCGAGGAGTGGCGCCCGGCGTACCGCAGCGCCGGCCGGGCCATCGTGCGCTCCGGGAAGAAGGGGCTGCGGGCCGTCGGCACGCCCGGCGCGGTGGCCCAGGTGCTCGCCACCCTGATCGAGAACTCACTGATGCACGGGGACGGGACGGTGGCGCTGCGCACCCGGGTCACCGGCAACCAGGCGGTCGTCGAGGTCACGGACGCCGGCCGGGGCGTGCCGCCGGACCTCGGATCGCGGGTCTTCGAGCGGACGGTCAGTGGCCGGAACTCGACGGGCCTGGGGCTGGCCGTGGCCCGCGACCTGGCGGAGGCGGACGGCGGGCGGCTGGAACTCCTCCAGCAGCATCCGCCGGTGTTCGCGCTCTTCCTCGCCCGCGAGGCGACCGAGCCGTCGGCGGAGTGAGGCGGCGGGCCCTTCCGGGCGACTGCTGCTAGTCGCGCGCCCGCTCGGCGGCCGCCGCGCTCGCCGCCCGCTGCGGCTGCGCGCCCTCCGCCAGGAAGGACTCCGCCGTCTCCACGGCCTTCCGCGCGGGCAGCGCGCGGAACACCCAGGTGCGGTAGGACCAGAAGCGGAAGAGCGTGGCCAGGCCGATGCCGAGGAACTTGAAGACGTTGCTCTGCAGTGAGGTGCTCCACCCGAACCCGTACGTCGCCACGTACAGGACGCCGTTCTCGATGACCAGACCGACGACGCTGAACAGCAGGAAGAGCGTCAGCTCCTTGGTCCGGCCGTTCTTGTCGCGGTCCCGGTAGGTGAAGTAGCGGTAGCCGAGGTAGTTCGTGCCGGTGGCGACGACCGTCGCGACGATGCTGGCCCGGACGACGGGCAGCTCGGTCAGGTGCCGTACGAGGTTGAAGACGGCGAAGTTGACGAGGACCCCCGCGCCCCCGACGGCGCCGAACTTCATGAGTTCGCGGGCCAGCGCGTCCAGTCGGGCCCGCAGTGCGCTCCGTTCACTCATCGTGATCGTTCAGCTCCTGTGGTGGGCGTTTCGTGGGCGTCTTCGGGCGGCCGTCCCCGCGCAACCGCACGCTCATGCTAACCAGGCGGCCTGTGTGCTGCCTGCCACTCGTGACGCCAGGGGCCCACGGGACATGTCAGTCCACGGTCACGCGGAACCGCCGGGTCCGGCTGTTCTCGTCCTGCTCGTCGGCCTGCGGCGTGCCGCAGCGGAAGCAGTACCTGAGAGTCACCTCGGTGTGCCCGGCGCCCCGCGCCATGAAATCGACGTAACGGATGCCACCCGATCCCGGGCGGACCGGCTCGTCGGCGTCGTAGTGGCCGCCGGTCTCCTGCAGTACGGCCGGGTCCGGCTTCGGCGCCGCGAGGACCCAGCGGAAGCCGGTGGACGGATTGTCCTTGAGGCGGATCGAGAACCGGGTGTCCGGCGCGACTCTGATGTCCCGGTCGTGCTCGTCGAAGACGACGGGCCCGGTCAGCTGGGTGACCACCGCGTAGACCGCGGCGGCCAGGGCCGCCACCGCGACGACGATGCCCACGGTCCTGGTGCGCCCGGATATCCGGCCGTCGCTCATGCGTTCCGTCCCCTCCGCGCGGGCGGCGAGCCTACCGCCCCGGCCGATCTCCAGGGGCCGGAACGGGGAGAGTGGCGCACTTGCGTTCGTACGTTCCTCCAAGGGGGCGGCGGGGCTCCGCGGCCGGGCGGATACCCTGGGGGCGTGACGTTCCCGGTAGTCGGCATGGTCGGCGGCGGCCAGCTCGCCCGTATGACCCACGAGGCGGGCATCCCCCTCGGCATCAAGTTCAAGCTCCTCAGTGACACCCCGCAGGACTCGGCGGCCCAAGTGGTGAGCGAGGTCGTCATCGGCGACCACCGCGACCTGGACACGCTGCGCGCCTTCGCCCGTGGCTGTGATGTGATCACTTTCGATCACGAGCACGTCCCCATCGAGCATTTGAGGGCTCTGGAGGCCGACGGCATCCCCGTCCGCCCCGGCCCCGACGCGCTCGTGCACGCCCAGGACAAGGGGGTGATGCGAGCGAAACTGGACGCGATCGGGGCCCCCTGTCCGCGGCACCGGATCGTCGCCGACCCGGCGGACGTGGCGGTGTTCGCCGAGGAGACCGGCGGGTTCCCGGTGGTCCTCAAGACGGTCCGCGGTGGCTACGACGGCAAGGGCGTCTGGGTCGTACGATCCTCCAAGGAGGCCGCCGAGCCGTTCCGCGCCGGAGTGCCGGTTCTCGCCGAGGAGAAGGTCCCCTTCGTACGGGAACTGGCCGCCAACGTCGTCCGCTCGCCCCACGGCCAGGCCGTCGCGTACCCGGTCGTGGAATCCGTCCAGGTGGACGGCGTCTGCGACACGGTGATCGCCCCCGCCCCCGGCCTGAGCGACGAGCTGTCGGGCCAGGCCCAGGAACTGGCGCTGCGCATCGCGCACGAACTCGGCGTGGTCGGCCACCTCGCGGTCGAGCTGTTCGAGACCGCCGACGGCCGGATCCTCGTCAACGAGCTGGCCATGCGCCCGCACAACTCCGGCCACTGGACCCAGGACGGCGCGATCACCTCGCAGTTCGCCAACCACCTGCGGGCCGTCCTCGACCTCCCGCTCGGCGACCCCCGCCCGCGCGCGAAGTGGACCGTGATGGCCAACGTCCTCGGCGGCGACTATCCGGACATGTATTACGCGTACCTCCATTGCATGGCACGGGATCCGCAGCTGAAGATCCATATGTACGGAAAGGACGTGAAGCCCGGCCGCAAGGTCGGTCACGTCAACACCTACGGCGACGACCTGGCCGACGTGCGCGAGCGCGCCGCGCACGCCGCCGGCTACTTGCGAGGAACCATCACCGAATGACCCACCCGTCGCCCGGCCACCACCCCTCATCGAGCGCTGACGCGCGCCCCTCCGACTCCTCCCCCCTGGTCGGCATCGTCATGGGCTCCGACTCCGACTGGCCCGTCATGGAGGCCGCGGCCAAGGCCCTCGACGAGTTCGAGATCCCCTACGAGGTCGACGTCGTCTCCGCCCACCGCATGCCGCACGAGATGATCGCGTACGGCGAGCAGGCCGCCGGGCGGGGCCTGAAGGCGATCATCGCGGGCGCCGGGGGAGCGGCTCACCTGCCGGGAATGCTCGCGTCGGTCACGCCGCTGCCGGTCATCGGCGTGCCCGTACCGCTGAAGTACCTGGACGGCATGGACTCGCTGCTGTCCATCGTGCAGATGCCGGCCGGCGTGCCGGTCGCCACCGTCTCGGTGGGCGGCGCCCGCAACGCCGGCCTGCTCGCCGCCCGGATGCTCGCCGCCCACGACCCGGAGCTCCAGGCCCGGATGCGCGAGTTCCAGCAGCACCTGAACGAGCAGGCCACCGAGAAAGGCAAGCGGCTGCGCAACAAGGTCGCCTCCCCGGCCGGCTTCGGCTTCGGGAGCGGCAAGTGAGCGCGTCCCTGGAGGCGGCCCGCGCGCTGCTCGCCGAGCACCCCGTCGTCGACGGCCACAACGACCTGCCCTGGGCACTGCGCGAGCAGGTCCGCTACGACCTCGACCGGCGCGACATAGCCGCCGACCAGACCGGACACCTGCACACCGACATCCCCCGGCTGCGGGCCGGCGGCGTCGGCGCGCAGTTCTGGTCGGTGTACGTACGGACCGACTACACCGGCGACCAGGCGGTCAGCGCCACCCTCGAACAGATCGACGTGGTGCGCCGGCTCGCCGCGCGCTACCCCGACGACCTGCGCCTGGCCTGCACCGCCGACGACATGGAGGCGGCCCGCGCCGACGGCCGGATCGCCTCCCTGATGGGCGCCGAGGGCGGCCACTCGATCGGCAACTCGCTGGCCACCCTGCGCGCGCTGTACGAACTGGGCGTGCGCTACATGACGCTCACCCACAACGACAACATCGACTGGGCGGACTCGGCCACCGACGCGCCGCGCGCGCACGGCCTCACCGCCTTCGGCCACGAGGTCGTCCGCGAGATGAACCGCCTCGGCATGCTGGTCGACCTCTCGCACGTCTCCGCCGACACCATGCGCGACGCGCTGGACACCAGCACCGCGCCGGTCGTCTTCTCGCACTCCTCCGCCCGCGCGGTCTGCGACCACCCGCGCAACATCCCGGACGACGTGCTGGAGCGGCTGCCCGCCAACGGCGGCGTCGCGATGGCCACCTTCGTACCGAAGTTCATCCTGCCCGAGGCCGTCGACTGGACGCTGCGGGCGGACGAGAACATGCGCGCGCACGGCCTCCACCACCTGGACACCACCGCCGAGGGCATGGCGGTGCACCGCGCCTTCGAGGCGGCGCACCCGCGCCCGCTCGCCACCGCCGCCACCGTCGCCGACCACCTCGACCACATGCGCGAGGTCGCCGGCGTCGACCACATCGGCATCGGCGGCGACTTCGACGGCACGGCCTTCACGCCCGCCGACCTCGCCGACGTGGCCGGCTACCCGAACCTGATCGCCGAACTGCTCGACCGCAAGTGGTCCACGGCCGACCTGGCCAAGCTGACCTGGCAGAACGCGGTCCGCACGCTGCGCGGCGCGGAGGACACCGCCCGGGCGCTGCGCGCCGAGCGCGGCCCGTCCATCGCGACGATCGAACAGCTCGACGGCCCCGACAGCTGAGACCAGGTACGGAAAACTCACGGTCCTGGCCGCTGAGACCAGGTACGGGACACTCGACGGTCCTCACTGCTGAGACCAGGTACGGGAAAGGGGCCGGACTCCACGGAGTCCGGCCCCTCATTCGTTTCCCCGCCTCACGCCTGCGGACGGCCCAGCGCCCGGTACGTCCAGCCCGCCTTGCGCCACAGCTCCGGGTCGAGCGCGTTGCGCCCGTCCAGGATGCGCGGGGTGGTCACGACCTCCGCCAGCGCGGCCGGGTCCAGCTCCCGGAACTCCCGCCACTCGGTCAGGTGCAGCACCACGTCGGCGCCGCGCACCGCCTCCAGCGCCGAGTCCGCGTACCCCAGCGTCGGGAACACGCGCCGCGCGTTCTCCATGCCCTTCGGGTCGTAGACCGTCACCTGGCCACCCTGGAGGTGGATCTGCCCGGCGACGTTCAGCGCGGGCGAGTCCCGTACGTCGTCCGAGTCCGGCTTGAAGGTGGCGCCGAGGACGGCGACCCGGGTGCCGAGGAAGGAACCGCCGACCGCCTCCCGGGTCAGCTCGACCATGTGGCCGCGGCGCCGCATGTTGATCGAGTCGACCTCGCGCAGGAACGTCAGCGCCTGGTCGGCGCCCAGCTCACCGGCGCGCGCCATGAACGCCCGGATGTCCTTGGGCAGGCAGCCGCCGCCGAAGCCGATGCCGGCCCGCAGGAACTTCTTGCCGATCCGCTCGTCGTGGCCGATCGCCTCCGCCAGCTTCACCACGTCACCGCCGGCCGCCTCGCACACCTCCGCCATGGCGTTGATGAACGAGATCTTCGTGGCCAGGAAGGAGTTGGCGGACGTCTTGACCAGCTCGGCGGTGGGGAAGTCGGCCACCACGAACGGCGAGCCCTCGGCCACCGGCGTCGCGTACACCTCGCGCAGCAGCTCCTCGGCCCGGCCACCGTCGACACCGATCACGATCCGGTCCGGGTGCAGGGTGTCCTGCACGGCGAAACCTTCCCGCAGGAACTCCGGGTTCCAGGCCAGCTCCACGTCCTCGCCGGCCGGCGCCAGCTCCACGAGCCGCTCGGCCAGCCGCGCCGCGCTGCCCACCGGGACCGTCGACTTGCCGACCACCAGCGCCGGGCGCCGCAGCAGCGGGGCCAGCGACTCGACGGCCGACTCGACGTAGGACATGTCACAGGCGTACTCGCCGTGCTTCTGCGGCGTGTTCACGCACACGAAGTGCACGTCGCCGAAGTCCGCCAGCTCCTCCCAGGAGGTGGTGAAGCGCAGCCGGCCGCTGGCGCCCTCGATGCCCGCGACGTGCGCCCGCAGCAGCTCCTCCAGGCCCGGCTCGTACATCGGGGTCTCGCCGCGCTCCAGCATCGCGATCTTCGCCGGGTCGATGTCCAGGCCCATCACCTCGAACCCCAGCTCCGCCATGGCCGCGGCATGCGTCGCGCCGAGGTAGCCGGTGCCGATCACGGTGATCTTCAGGGCCATGGATGCTCCAGGTGCATACGGGGAGGAGTGCGCTGCCTGAGCATAGTCCGGCCGGTGCCCGGCGGTCCGGGCCCGGTGGCCGGGACCGATCGGGTGCTGTCGGCAAACTCACGTATCCCCGGCCCCGTACAGCCCCCTAGAATTCGGGTTACTTAACGGTAGTTAGCACTGCAGTCAGCTCTCAGGGGAGTGAGAAACCTTGGCGGGAACCGCTGATTTCGATCTGTACCGGACGTCCGAGGAGCACGACATGCTCCGCGAGTCGGTGCGCTCGCTCGCCGAGGCGAAGATCGCCCCGTTCGCCGCCGAGGTGGACGAGCAGGCCCGCTTCCCGCAGGAGGCCCGGGACGCGCTGACCCTCAACGACCTGCACGCCGTGCACGTACCGGAGGCGTACGGCGGTGCCGGCGCCGACGCGCTGGCCACCGTCATCGTCATCGAGGAGGTCGCCCGCGTCTGCGCCTCCTCCTCCCTGATCCCGGCCGTCAACAAGCTCGGCTCCCTCCCGGTCATCCTCTCCGGCTCCGAGGAGCTGAAGAAGAAGTACCTGGGCCCGCTCGCCAAGGGCGACGCGATGTTCTCGTACTGCCTGAGCGAGCCGGACGCCGGCTCCGACGCGGCCGGCATGAAGACCAAGGCCGTACGCGACGGCGACCACTACGTCCTCAACGGCGTCAAGCGCTGGATCACCAACGCCGGCGTCAGCGAGTACTACACCGTCATGGCCGTGACGGACCCCGAGAAGCGCTCCAAGGGCATCTCCGCCTTCGTCGTCGAGAAGTCCGACGAGGGCGTCTCCTTCGGCGCCCCGGAGAAGAAGCTCGGCATCAAGGGCTCCCCGACCCGCGAGGTCTACCTCGACAACGTCCGTATCCCCGCCGACCGCATGATCGGCGCGGAGGGCACCGGCTTCGCCACCGCCATGAAGACCCTGGACCACACCCGCATCACCATCGCGGCCCAGGCCCTCGGCATCGCCCAGGGCGCCCTGGACTACGCCAAGGGCTACGTCCAGGAGCGCAAGCAGTTCGGCAAGCCGATCGGCGACTTCCAGGGCGTGCAGTTCATGCTCGCCGACATGGCCATGAAGCTGGAGGCCGCCCGCCAGCTCACCTACGCCGCGGCCGCCCGCTCCGAACGCATCTCCGCCGGCGGCAAGCCCGAAGACCTCACCTTCTTCGGCGCCGCCGCCAAGTGCTACGCCTCCGACGCCGCCATGGAAATCACCACCGACGCGGTCCAGCTCCTCGGCGGCTACGGTTACACCCGCGACTACCCGCTGGAGCGCATGATGCGCGACGCCAAGATCACCCAGATCTACGAGGGCACGAACCAGGTGCAGCGGATCGTCATGGCGCGGAACCTGCCGTAACACCCGGACGCCACGCGAGAAGGCCCCCGCCTCGGCGGGGGCCTTTCGTCTGCTCGGGTGTGCCGGTCAGTTCCCGCTCACCGTCACCGGCTCGTCGTTCTTCAGCTGTTCGACGAGCTTGGCGACCTTGGGCTTGTCCCAGCGGAGGTTGCCGCCGGTGGTGCCGGCGATGGGCATGTTCATCGACTTGCCGTCGCCGCCGGTGACGCCCTTCATCGCGAAGAACATCGAGCCGAGGTCGAAGAGGCCCATGTCCTTGTCGACGATCACGGTGTCCAGGCCCGCGCCCATCGTGGGGTAGAGCTTGAAGGGGTTGAGGAGGGTGCCGGGGGTGGCTGTCTGGTTGGCGAGGGCGGCGAGGAACTTCTGCTGGTTCTTCGTGCGGTCCAGGTCGCTGCCCGCGAAGGCGTAGCGGGTGCGGACGAAGGCGAGGGCCTGTTCGCCGTTGAGGGTCTGTCGGCCGGCCTGGAAGTCGGCGCCGGACTTCTTGTCCTTGAAGGCCTTCGGGATGTCCATCTCGACGCCGCCGATCGCGTCCACGATGCCCGCGAAGCCCGCGAAGCCGATCTCGACGTAGTGGTCGATGCGCAGGCCGGTGTTGTGCTCGACGGTGCGCACCAGCAGCTCCGGGCCGTCCTCGGCGTACGCCGCGTTCAGCTTGGTGTGGCGGCCCTTGGCCGCGTACTTCTTGCCGGACTTGGAGCCGACGAACGAGGGGATCTCCACGTCCGAGTCGCGCGGCAGGGAGATCAGCGTCGGGCCGTTGCTGCCGTCGTGCAGGATCATCATCGAGTCCGTGCGCTTGCCCTCGGCGGAGCCGGTGTGCAGCTTCTTCTTCTCCTCGTCGGACATGCCCTCGCGGCTGTCGGAGCCGACGATCAGGTAGTTGGTGCCGTCGCCTTCCTCGGGCCGGTCGATGACCTTGCTCAGGTCGACCTCGCGGCGCAGCTTGCCGTCGGCCCAGAAGTACGTGGCGACCGAGGTGACGAGGAGCACGGCGACCAGGGTCAGGACGGTCCACTTGATGCGGCGGCCCCAGTTGGGGGCGGGCCGCTGGGCCCGGCCGCCGCCCTGTCCGCCGCCGCGGCCGCCGCCGTAGACCTGGCCGGTGTTGTAGCCGTCGTCGTGCCCGCCGTCGTAGCTGTTGCCGTACGGGGCCTGGCCCTGGCCCTGCTGCGGAACGGAGGGGTGGCGGCGCGGTGAGAGGTGCGGCGGGAGCGGGGGCTCGGGCGGCTGCTGGCCCGGGCCGGGGACGGGTCCGCCGGGACCGCCGGGACCGTTCGGACCGCCACGCCGTACGTGCGGCATGGCGCGCGCGCCCTCCGGCTCGGCGCCGCTGCCGCGTCCGTACCGGTCTCTGTTGTCGGACCCAGGCCACTCGTTCATGGGGGAAGTCTGCCTGGCCGACGGCTCCCTCATACAGGGCAGGTACGGGATCGGGCCGCCGCTGTTGCAGAGCTGATGCAAAGTGACGCGGGGCGTCGCTTGCGCAATCCGGACGGAGGTGATGATTCCGGCGTGGTCGCCCCTGGTCGCCCCTGGTCGGGGGAGGGCGGGGGAGGCGGGGGACGTGCGCCCCGCGCATACAGTGGGCGCATGACCGATCTCGTCACCACCGGCCCGGAGGACGACCTTCCGGGCAAGCCCACCTCCGTCTCCCGGACGACGCTGTCGCACATCATGACGGCAGGCGACACCAACCTGCTCGGCACGGTGCACGGTGGCGTGATCATGAAACTCGTCGACGACGCCGCGGGCGCGGTGGCCGGACGGCACTCCGGCGGGCCCGCCGTCACCGCCTCCATGGATGAGATGGCCTTCCTGGAGCCGGTCCGTGTGGGTGACCTGGTGCATGTGAAGGCCCAGGTCAACTGGACCGGACGGTCCTCGATGGAGATCGGGGTGCGGGTGCTGGCCGAGCGCTGGAACGAGTCCACGCCCGCCACCCAGGTCGGCTCGGCGTACCTGGTCTTCGCTGCGGTGGACGAGGACGGCAAGCCCCGCCCCGTCCCGCCGGTCGTCCCGGAGACCGAGCGGGACAAGCGCCGCTACCAGGAGGCCCAGATCCGCCGCACCCACCGGCTGGCCCGCCGCCGCGCCATCAAGGAGCTGCGCGCCCAGCACGTGGGGGACGGCGAGGAGTAAGGGGAAGCGGAGGGGGCGTGCGGGGCGCGGTTACGGGCCCTCCGGGCGGGTCAGGTCGAGGGCCGCTTCGGTGTCGGCCGTGCGCGGGCCCTCCCACAGCAGGACGCGGTCCGCGCCGGACTCCGCGAGGAGCTGCTCGGCGAGCCGTACGCCGCTGCCGAGGGCGCGTTCCACGACGTGCTGACCGCTGCTGTGCACGGTCCACGCGCCGCCGTCGCGCACGTCGAGGCGCCAGCTGTAGCGGACCCGTTCGCGCAGGATGCGGTAGACGTACGACGGCGTGACGGCGAGGTCACGGGCGATCGCGGGCGCTTCGAGGCCGTCCGCGGCGGCCTCCAGGACCAGGCGCGGCAGGGCGGCCTCGGCGACCTTGTAGGCGCGCCGGATGCGGCCCGCTTCGGTGAGGGTGAGGTCGTCGGCGCTGACGTCCAGTTCGGGGACGACGGCCGGCCGCGGCGCGGGGGCGGAGTCCCGGGGCGCGTGGTTGAGGCGCTCCACGTCCGCCTGGAGGGCGGCCTCCTCCTGCTCCAGCCGCGCCCGCTGCGCCGACAGGCGCGCGGCGCGGGCGGACAGGTCCTCATGCCCGGAGCGCGGTGCGAGCGGCGCGGGCGGGGCGTCCGGCATCCGGCTGTCCGGCTGCGAGCGCAGGAACTGCTGCGCGACGGCGTGGATCTGGTCGATGAACCACCGGTCGCTCAAGGGTGCCCGTTTTCCACTCACGGGCGGGACTGTACTGAGTACACAGCATCCCGGCAACCAGGTTCACAGGTGGAGCCCGGCACTCAGGGGCACGCCGCCTCGTCGCCGGTCAGCGTCCCGAAGTCGCCGGCCCCCGTCGGCTGGGTCGGGTCGTCGGAGCGCACCCGGTGCACCCCCTTGAAGTCCTTGCCGACCGTGACGCGCAGCACCGCGCCCTGGCCGGTCACCTGGCGCAGCGCGGCCCCCGGCAGGGCGGCGGCGAGGGAGCGGACCGAGCGGTTCCAGCGCGGGTCGTAGGTGATCACGGTCCGCCGTACGCGGGTGGCGGCGTTGCCCGGGGTGCCGGTGGTGTCGAAGCCGGTGGCGCGCAGCGACCTGTCGACCGCGCGGCCGAGGCCGGTCCGGCCCGCGCCGTTGTCGACCTGTACCTGGATCGTGGCGGGCGGTACGTCCACGACGGTGGCGCGCTGCCGGCCGCGCTTGCGCACGGCCAGCGGCCGGTCCTCGCGCAGGGCCTGGAAGAGCTGCCGCGCCTTCTCCTCGTTCCACATCACGGTCGAGCCCACGTTGGGCACCTGGAAGTCGATGTCGCCCAGCGGTACGGAGGCGAACTCGGAGGACGACGGGTTGAAGCCGCGCAGGGCCTGGCCGAGGTCGACCATCTCGTCCGCGCCGAAGTCCTCGTCGGCCCGTACGGACTCCAGCAGCGCGTCGGTGATCTCCTTGAACTGGCCCGGGTGGAGCAGCGCGCCGGAGCTGGTGATCTTGTGCATGAGGGCGGCGAGGAAGCGCTGCTGGCGCTGCATCCGGCCGAGGTCGGAGGCGCTGTCCAGGTGCCGGGCGCGGACGTACTGCAGGGCCTGGCCGCCGTTGAGGCGGGAGCGTCCGGCGGGCAGGTCCAGGCCGCTGTAGCTGTCCTTGAGGGGGTGGGTGGTGCAGACGTTCACGCCGCCGACCGCGTCCACCGTCTTCATGAAGCTGGTGAAGTCGACCTCCAGGTAGTGGTCGATGTGCACCCCCGTCATCCGCTCGACGGTCCGGATGGTCAGGTTGGCCCCGCCCTCGGCGTACGCCGCGTTCAGCTTCACGGGGTGGCCGTGGTGCCGCTTGCCGGTGGTCGCGTCGGTGTGCGGGGGCGTCTGCGCGTACGAGTCGCGCGGCAGGCTGACCACGCTGGCGCGGCTGCGGTCGGCGGACAGGTGCACCATCATGATCGTGTCGGTGCAGTGACAGGGCTCGCCGCCCAGGTGGTACCGGCGTTTCTCCTCGGGGGAGAGCTTGTTGCGGCCGTCCGTGCCGACGACCAGGAAGTTCATGCCGTCCCCGCCGCTGTTGTCCGGCCGGTCGCCCATGCCCTTGAAGGCGTCCACGCGGGCGATGCCGTCCTCGACGCCGGTGACCATGGCGTGCCCGATACCGCCCGCGGCCAGCAGCAGCAGCGAGGCGCCCGCGGTGATGCGCAGGCCCCAGCGGGGCCGCCCGCCCGGTCTGCGGTGACGGGCGGGCCGGCGGGGCGGGCGGTGCGGTGCGGTCATGGGGACACCTCCGCGGCGGGGTGGGGCGGACGGAGTGCGGGGACGGGACGGGTCGGGGTGCGAGGGCGGGGACGGGGCGGGGTGGATACGTACGGGGGAAGGTGCACGGGGTGGCGGGCCGGTGGGGGCGAGACGGGCGGAGCGAGACGGTCGGGGCGGGCGGCCGGGCGCCGGGAGAGGCCGCCTCCGTACCGGGACGAATCGGCTGCGCGGCGCGACGGATCGGTTGCGAGAAGGAACGAGCGGGCCGGGTCACCGTAGGCCCATATGATCGGCTGTAAAGCGCCACACGCCGGGCGTCGCCCCCAGGGCCACCCGGCTGCCGTCGGCCCCCGTCCCCCATACGCGGTAACGTGACCGCGATGAACGCCACGCCACCGCAGCAGCTCCCGGCCGTCTCCGTGATCATGCCGGTGCTCAACGAGGAACGTCATCTGCGCAGCTCCGTCCAGCACATCCTGGAACAGGAGTACGCCGGTGAGATGGAGGTGGTGATCGCGCTCGGGCCCTCGACGGACCGTACCGACGAGATCGCCGCCGAGCTGGTCGCCGAGAACGCCGCGAACGAGCGGGCCCGGGTGCTGACCGTGCCCAACCCCACCGGCCGCACCCCGGCCGCCCTGAACGCGGCGATCAAGGCCTCCCGCCACCCGGTGGTGGTACGCGTCGACGGCCACGGCATGCTCTCCCCGGACTACATCGCGACCGCGGTGCGCCTCCTGGAGGAGACCGGCGCGCAGAACGTCGGCGGCATCATGTACGCCGAAGGGGAGAACGCCTGGGAGGACGCGGTCGCCGCCGCGATGACCTCCAAGATCGGCGTGGGCAACGCGGCCTTCCACACGGGCGGCGAGGCGGGCCCGGCCGACACGGTCTACCTGGGCGTCTTCCGGCGTGAGGCGCTGGAGCATCAGGGCGGCTACAACGAGGAGTTCATCCGCGCCCAGGACTGGGAGCTGAACTTCCGCATCCGCGAGGCGGGCGGGCAGATCTGGTTCTCGCCCGAGCTGAAGGTCCAGTACCGGCCCCGGCCCAGCGTGCGCGCGCTGGCCAAGCAGTACAAGGACTACGGGCGCTGGCGCCACGTCGTGGCCCGCTACCACGCCGGCTCGATCAACCTGCGGTACCTGGCGCCGCCGACCGCCGTGTGCGCCATCGCGGCGGGAGCCGTGGTCGGTGCCTTCGTCACGCCGTGGGGCTTCGTCGTCCCGGCCGGCTACCTGGCCGCGATCACGGCGGGTTCGGTGCCGGCGGGCAAGGGCCTGCCGCTGAAGGCCCGCGCCCAGATCCCGGTCGCGCTGGCGACCATGCACATGTCGTGGGGCTGGGGCTTCCTGACCAGCCCGCGGTCGCTGGCCAAGAAGGTCATCGCCAGCCGCCGCCCGGCGGTGACGGCGCCGCGGCACACCGCCGCGGCCGAGTGACCGTACGGCCGGCCGCAACGCGCGGCTGACGGCTGTACGAGCGCCGGGACGCGCGGCTGACGGCCGTACGACCGGCCCGCACACCCCGCTGACGCGGACGGCGCCCGTACCCGAGGACGTACGGGCGCCGACGTGTACGGGCGCCGACGTGTACGGGCGCTGGCGGGTGCGGACGCCGACGCGTACGGACGCCCCTCCCACCTCGTCCACCCCACCCGCCCCACCGCACGACGCGGGCTGGGCACAGACGCACCGTCATGGTTACGATACGTGTCTCAATCGTCACGTACCGTGCTCGGCGACCGGCTGGAGGTGCCTCCCGTGCGTCCCTGGGCGGCGCTGGTTGTCCTGCTGTGCGGCACGTTCCTCGCCAACCTCGATGTCTTCATCGTGGTCGTGGCGATGCCCGCGCTGGAACGGGACCTGGGCGCGGGCGGCGGACAGCAGCAACTGGTCCTCGCGGGCTACCAGCTGGTGTACGCCCTCGGCCTGGCCGCCGGCGGCCGGCTGGGCGACGCGCTGGGCTGTCTGCGGGTCTTCGGCCTCGGCATGGCCGTCTTCACCTGCGCCTCGGTCGTCTGCGGAGCGGCCCCCACCACCGCCGTCCTGGTCGCGGCCCGGCTGTTCCAGGGCGCCGGCACGGCGCTGATGGTGCCCCAGGTCTACCGTGCGGCGCAGACCCTGTTCAGCGGCGCGGCCCAGCGCCGGGCGTACGCCGCGATCGGCGCGGTGATGGGGCTCGGCGCGATCGGCGGGCAGCTGCTCGGCGGCTGGCTGCTGTCGGCGGACGTCCTCGGCCTCGGCTGGCGCGCCGTCTTCCTGGTCAACGTGCCGGTGGGCGTCCTGGCGCTCACCCTCCTGCCGTGGGCGGCGAGCGGGCACCCGCCCGTACAGCGCGGGCCGGTCCGCGCCGACCTGCCCGGCCTGGGGCTCGCGGCGGCCGCCCTCGGCCTGTTCACCGTCCCGCTGGTGGCGGGCGGCACGGGCGGCATGCTGTGGTGGGGGCCGGCCTGTCTGGCCGCCTCCGTGCCCGTCGCGTGCTGCTTCCTGCGCCACGAACGCGCGCTGGACGCCCGGGGCGGCTCCCCGCTCGTACCGCCCCAACTGCTGCGGCCGGCCGGGTTCCGCCGCGGCATCGTGCTGATCGTACTGATCAACTGCGGGCTCGCCGCGTTCGTCCTGATGCTCGGTCTGCTGTTGCAGAAAGGACTGCGCTGGAGCCCGCTGGCCACCGGCGCCGGCCTGGTCCCGGCCGCGGTCGCGTTCGCCTGCGGATCGCTGCTCGCACCGCGGCTCGCCCGCGGCGCCGAGGTCCGGCTGCTGTTCCTGGCCTCCCTCGCCGCCACCGCCGGGTACGCGGCCTGCGCCGTCGGCGCCCTCGGCGACGACCCCCGGCAACTGCTCGCAGCGGTGTGCGCGGTCGGCGGCGCGCTGGGCCTGTGCGTCACCCCGGCCCTGTCCGTGACCCTGCGCACCGTGCCGGAACCGGTCGCGGGCGCGGCGTCCGGCGTGGTCTCCACCGCCCAGCAGCTCGGCGCCGCGCTCGGCGTGTGCGTCTTCGGCTTCCTCTTCTTCGCCCAGGTACGTGCCACCGCCGACGTGGTGGCCGCCTTCGCGGTCACCACCACCGCCCTGACCACGACGTCGGCAGCCGCCGCCGTCCTCGCCCGCGGCCTGCCCCGGGCCACCGCGCCCGCCGGCCCGCCGGAGGACGCCGCCGGCGCCCCGGTACCCCGTGACCTGACGCAGTGACACCGGACCTGACCGGGTGACACCGGACCGCCCCCTGACCGTACGGAGCCACGCTTGTCCCCTCACCCCCGGTCCGCCGCCGTGCGGCCGAGCCCCGAAGCCCGGCTCGCCGAGGTCTTCCCGCAGGTACGGCAGTACCTGGCCGGGCTCCTCGACGCCTACCGGCCCCGGTACGCGTATCTGCGGCCCGCGCTCGAACGGCTCGTCGCCCACGGCCGGCGGACGCCCCTCGAATGCGCGCTGCCGCTGCTGGTGCACGGCGCCGTCGAGGGCACCCTCGAACCGGCCGTCCCGGTGGCCGGGGTGCACACCCTGTGGTGGCGGGCCGCCAACACCTTCGACGACGTCTCGGACGGCGACGTGGGCCCCCAGCTGTACGGCGGCGCCCCGGCGGCCGTCATGACGGCCGCCCTGGAGTGCGGCTACGCCCTGCCGCTGCGCGCCCTGGCCGCGCTGCCGGTGTCCGGGCCGCTGCGCGAGCGGTTGGTCGCCGACTTCCTCGACGGCTGGACCGCCGCCTGCGACGGCCAGGTCGGTGACCTCCTCGGCACACCGACCGGGACCGGTCCCGAGGAGGTCCTGACGGTCTACCGGCACAAGAGCGGATCGGTCTACGGCATGGCCGCCACGATGGCGGCCCGCCTCGCGCTCGGCACGCCCGCCGCCGACGACCCGCAGGCCGCCGCCTGGGGCGAGTTCGGGCAGGCCGTCGGGCTGCTCGCGCAGTTCCGCAACGACGAGGACGACCTGCGCTCCGGGCACAGCGAGGACCTCGGCAACCGCACCGCCACCTACCTGCTGGTCCAGCTGCTGCACGCGGCCACCGGCGCGGCCAGGGACGAGGCCGTGGAACTCCTCGGCCGGGCCGCCGACTCGGCCGCCGACCGCCGCCGGCTGGCCGCCATGATGTTCGACCCGGACGTCCTCGCCCCGTACCAGCGCCTCCTCGCGGACGTCCACGAGCGCGCCCACACCCTGCTGGACACCCTCGCGCCCGCCTCGCCGTTCACCGCGGCCCTGCACCGGCGCGTCGACGACGAGGTGCGGACCACCGCGTACGCCGTCGCGCCACCGGGCCCGCCCGGCACGCACTGCACCCTGGCCCCGGGCCCGGCGGTGCCGCCCGGCCGCACCCAGGGGAGGGCGGGTCAGAAGGTGTAGGCCGGGTTCACCTTCATGCAGGCCTTCTTGTCCTCGCCGTTAAGGGCGTCGGCGCTGTCCGGCGCCTTTTCGGCCTCCTTCTTGCCGGCCGGCGGCTTCGGGAACGCCGTCCCCTTGCGCCAGTCGTTGCCGATCACCAGGCGCAGCTGCGTGGCCGCACTCGACTCCTTGACCGCGTCCTTGGACAGGCCGAGGGCCTTCGCGAGGGCGAGCGCGTCACCGCGGCCCTCCTTGGCGGGGTAGATGATCGTGGTGTCGGCCTGGGTGGTCAGGCGGGAGTCCTTCGAGGCGCCCGTGTAACCGAGGGACACCAGGTGGTTGTAGATCACGCTCGCCCGCCCGGAGACCGGCCCCTGGACCGTGCTGTTGGTGCCGTTCTGGACAATGATGTCCAGCTTGTCCTTGGGGGTGGTCGGCTGCGGGTCGGGCGCGGGCTTCTTCTTCTTGTCCTTGCCGTCCAGCGCGGTGTCGTTGCGCACGAGGGAGAAGGTCTGCTCGGCGTCGCCCGGCTTGGGGACGACGTACTCGCCGCCCGCCGCGTACTGCCACGGCATGGTGACCATCGTGATCCGCTCGGTCGGCACCCGCTGGAGGTCGCCGCCCAGGTCGTACAGCTTCTTGACGCTGCCCAGGCCCTCATCCACCGTCAGCGCCTTGGTGGCGGCCTCGGCCAGGTCGCGCAGCTTGATCGGGTCGGTGAGCTTGGTGCCCGCCTTCAGCTCGCGGACCATCGAGTTCATGTACATGTGCTGGGCCTTGGCCCGGCCGATGTCGGTGTTGTCCTCGAAGCCGTAGCGGGTGCGCAGCCACTGGAGCGCCTGGACGCCCTTGACCGAATGGGTGCCCGCGGTGAGCTTCAGGCCGCTGCCGTGGCCCTTCTTGTCGTGCGAGTAGACGTTCTTGTCCACACACACGGGGACACCGCCGATCGCGTCCGCCATGTCCACCACGCCGGCGAAGTCGACCATCATGAAGTGGTCGATGTAGATGCCGGTCAGCTCCTTCCAGGTGGCGACGGTGCAGCCGGGGCCGCCGTGCTGGAGCGAGGTGTTGATGGCCGCGGTGGTCTGCGGGTAGACCTTGCCGTCGTCCGGGTCCTTGCACTCGGGGATCGGCACGCGGGTGTCGCGCGGGATCGAGATGACCGACATGTTGCTGCGGTCGGCGGAGACGTGCAGCAGCATCTGTACGTCGGCCAGCGGCTTGCGGTCCGCGTCCTGGCGGGCGCCGCCCAGCTCGATGTTCTTCTCGCTGTTCCGGCCGTCCGAGCCGAGCAGCAGGATGTTCAGCGGCGTCTGTCCGAAGGCGTTCGGCTCGGGCTTCGCCAGGCCGCCGGAGCCCAGGTCCAGGGCGTCCTTGCGCAGGTTGCTGTTGAGGTGCTCGTAGTACCAGTAACCGGCCCCGGCCGTGCCGGCTATCAGCACGGCCAGGGTGATCGCGCTCCAGCGCAGTACGCGCCGGGTCTTGCTGCGCGGTGTGCCGGCACGGCGGGTTCCCTTGGCCTCGGGCTCGGAGCCGTCGGCGGGGGAGGAGCCGGGTTCCGCCGCTTCCTTGAGGGCGGTGGCGGTACCGGCGGCGGGCGTACCGGGGGAGGGCGGGCCCGCGACGCCGCCGGTGATCACGGGCGGCCCCGACACCCCTCCGGTGATCGCCGGAGGAACGGCCGCGCCGCCGCCCGCCGACGGCGTGCCGGTGATGCCAGGAGCGACCGGGGCGTCCGGAGCGTCCGGGGGAGGCGTGCCCCCCTGGTCCGCCGGTCGCGGAGCACCGGACTTCGGCGCCCCGTCCCGTCCGTTCCGTCCGTTTCCGTACAGGCTGTCGTCCCAGCCCAGATCCTTCGCGTCGGGCCGGCGCCGCTGTGGCCCGTCGCCGCGCGCACTGCTGTGCCGCATTGGGTTTCTCCCCCGTCAGTCGGCGCCGGTCACGGCGGCCGGGGCTCGCTTGGTCGGTCCGGCTGCCCCGTGGAGCCGCGGTCCGGCCGGGGAGCCCGGCCGGTGTCCGGCTACTTGGCGCAAATGTTCTTGTCGTCGGCGTTCACGTTCTGCACGCCGTCCGGCGTTTTCGTCGGCGCCTCGATCGACTTGCCCGGTCCCTCGAAGTCCTTGCCCAGGATCAGTTTCATCGGGACCTTGGGCCCCGCGTCCGCGGTGGTCTTCTTCAGCGCGCTCTTGGGCAGCCCCATCCATTCGGCCAGGGTGGCTGCCTGGTCGGCCTGGTTCGGTGCGTACTCCAGCCGGGTCGCGGCCAGCTTGGTCGGGGCGTTGCCGGCGTTCGTCGACAGCTTCGCGGCCTTGCTGTTCTGCAGCCAGTCCACCGTCTCCTGGGCGGCACCGATCGGTCCGCCGCCGTTGCTGACATCGACCCGGACCTTGTCGGCCGGCGCCTTGGGAACCTTCTTGTCGTCCGACGTGCCCTTGCCCTTCTTCTCCTTCGCCCTGGACAGCGAGTGGTCGGCACGGATCATCTGGAACAGCGGTCCGGCCTTCGCCTCGTCCAGTACGACGGTTGCGGGGTCCTTCGGGTTGTCCAGGACGGGCACTGTGGCGAAAGTGATGTTCTTGATGTCGACCCGGCTGAGGTCCTTGGCCAGGTCCACCAGCTTGCCCGCGCTGCCGATCCCGGTGTCCACGGTCAGCGCCTTGGTGGCGGCCTGGGCCAGGTCGTAGAGCTTGGGAACGCTGGTGAGGGTGTCGCCGGACTTCATCTTGCGGATCATCGAGCCGAGGAACTGCTGCTGGAGCTGGATGCGGCTCAGGTCGCTGCCGGTGCCGACGGAGTGCCGGGTACGGACGAAGGCCAGCGCCTGCTCACCCTTGACGATGCTCTTGCCCGCCGGGAGCTTCAGGTGGGACTTCGGGTCGTTGATCGGCTTGGCGGCACACACCTCGACCCCGTCGACCGCCTCCGACAGCTCCTTGACCGCGTTGAAGTCGGCCATCATGAAGTGATCTATGGACAGGCCGGTCATCTTCTCGACGGTGCGCCAGGTGCAGCCGGGGTCGCGGTCCTCCTGGCCGAGGCTCGTGTTGAAGCGGACGTTGCGCTCACCCGGGATCGTCCGGGTCCTGCCGTCCTTCTTCGTCGGGCAGTCCGGGATGTCGGTGATCATGTCGCGGGGGATGCTCAGGGCCGTCGCGTTGGAGCGGTCCTCGGAGATGTGCATCAGCAGCGTGGTGTCGGCGTGGCCCACGCTGCCCGCGTCGCCGTAGCCCTGGTTGCCCTTGCCGGAGCGGGCGTCCGTCCCGATGATCAGGATGTTGACCGGGCCGTCCTTGACCGCCGGGTTCTCCTTGCCGACGTCGACCTTGGAGATGTTCCCGTTCAGCTGCTGGTACAGGAAGAACGCGCCGCCGCAGCCCGCCACGAGGACGAAGCCGAGCGCGCCGGACGTCCAGTAGAGCGCCTTCTTCTTCGTGGACTTCTTCGGTTTGGGCTTGCGGCGGCTGGGGGCGCTGCCGCCGGGCGGCGCGGAACGGCTGCCCGCGCGCCGGTCGCGCTGGGCCGGCAGTTCACGGGTGTCGCCGCTGTCCTTGCCGGGCCGGCCGCTGCCGCTTCCAGAACCGTTTTGTCCCGTGGGGCCGCCGGGCGCGGGAGCACCCCGGCCGCCCTCCGGCCGTGGCGAGCCACTGCCGCGTCGGGGCCCCGGAGCCCTGCGGTCGGCGGGCTGCGCCGCCGGGGCGTCGCCAGGGTCCAGCCGCAACTCGTAGGTGCCGGTGTTCGGGTCGAACACCCACTGGTCTGCGGGATCGATGTCGTCCCCTCGCCCACGGCCTTGCGCGTCCACGGTGCCTTGTGTCCTCCGTCGGTGCCACGCGGCGCCTCCCCCTCAAGGCGCTCGGTCGGTCGGTTGTGCAATGCGCGGTCAGCCTGGTCGTGCGGACCGGATCGCTCACACTATCCGCCCAGTTCAGCGTCGAGCGACGCCCGTGACACATTCCACTCCCCTACAACTGGGCAATTCACCCCATCTTTTCGAAAGATATCGAGCGGTTGAGCGTACCTTTGCGGAGTTCTCAGCGGCAGATCCCGCGTTCCGCGGTGGTTCCCCGGAAGGTGGGGGTCGCGGACGGAACGGCGGAACCGGCCGCCGCGCCCTTGTGCGGTCCGGCCGCCGCGCCCCGCGCCCGCTCCGGCCCGGCGGACGCCCCGGGGGCCGGGGAAGGGGACGCGGAAAGGGGCCGTACGGTCACCGGGCGGTCCCTGCCCAGCTGGCGGAAGAGCTGCTCGGCGTCCGGCTGGACGAGTTCGTCGCGGTCGGTGTCGTAGCGGTACTCCTGACGCGGAACGGTCAGGAACTGCACCTTGTCGGTCGGAATGCTGCGCATACCGCGAACCCATTCGTACAGGCCCCGCAGCGACGCCAGGTCCTCGTCGGTGGTCAGGGAGCTCGTCGCGGCGTCCAGCAGCGGATAGAGCCGGCCGGGGTGCAGCAGTACGCCGTTGCTCTGGACCTTGTTCACCAGCGCCGCCAGGAACTGCTGCTGGCGCTCCATGCGCTGGGTGTCGCTGCCGTCGCCCAGGCTCTTGCGCGCCCGGACGTAGCCGAGCGCGTCCTCCCCGCGCAGCGTCTGCCACCCGGCCGGCAGCCGCAGATGTGCCTCGTCGTCCTTGACGGGCCGTTCCAGGCACACGTCCACACCGTCCACCGCGTCCACCATTTTCTTGAATCCGGCGAAATCCACGATCATGTGGTGGTCGATGCGAATGCCGGTCATCTTCTCGACCGTCCGGATCGTGCACGCCGCGCCGGCGAACTCGAACGCCCAGTTGAACTGGGTGAATTGCGGCGCCGATTGCTTTCCGTCGGAACGCTTGCAACCGGGAATGTGCGCCATCAGATCGCGCGGGATGCTGACCGCCGTCGCGCTCCTGCGGTCGGCCGCCGCGTGCAGCAGGATCGTGGTGTCCGAACGCTGGGTGCCGCTGTCCGGCCCGTACTTGCCGTGGTTCTCGCCGGAGCGCCGGTCGGAGCCGATCAGCAGCACGTTCTCCGCGCCGCCGGGCTGCGACCTGGGCCGCTCGGCCTCGTACTTCTCCAGCTCGTTGCGGGTGTCGTGGTCGGTACGGATGTTGCCGTCCAGCTTGTTGTAGAGCAGCCAGCCGGCTCCGGCCGCGGCCAGCATCAGCCCTGAGAGCCCGAGGGCGGTCCAGCGCACCCACCGCCGCCCGGGCCGTGGCCCGGTGGCCGTCGCGCCGCTCTCCGCCGAGAGGTTCAGCGGCGGGGCCGCGAGCGGGGGCGTGCGCGCGCCCTTCTCACCGGCGGGGGCCTGCGGGCCGCGCGGTTCCGGCCGGCCGGACGGGTGCTCCGGGCTGTCGCTCACGTGTGCGTCCCCATCCCTCCGGAGTCGGCGTCCCGCCCGCGCGGGAGCCGCCGTCCGGCGGGCGGACGTGCGGTCCGCGGGGGCGTCCGTACCCCAAGATCATGACCCGCCCGGGACGTACCGGCCCCTCACGGCGGGCCGGGCGTCCGCCGGACGGGGGACAGAGGCGGGGGACAGGGACGGGAACAGAGGCAGGGATGGGGGACGGGTACGGGGGACGGGGCGGCACCCCGTCCCCCGTACCCGTCCCCCGGCCTCACACCGCCCGGTGCGTGACCCGCTCGCTCTCCTCGCGCTTGGCCAGGCCGTCCGCGTCCAGCCGGTCCAGGTTGCGGCACAGGACGACCGAGCCGCCCGCGGCCAGCGGGGCGAGCAGCCCGGCGGACAGGCCCGCCCAGCCGTCGTACGGCAGTCCGGACAGCAGCCGGGAGCCGTCGGCCAGCCCGCGCTCCGCGGCGTCGGCCAGCGCCGCCGTCACCACCTCGGCACCGGTCAGCTCCCGGCCGTCCACGGCGAGCGCCGGGTCCTGCGGCGCGACCGGCGCGTACGGCGCGAACCGGTCGCCCTGGCTCGGCACCTCGACCGCGTAGTCCGCGAAGCCCTCCGGCGGGTGCGGGAAGCGGCCGCCCAGCGGGCGCAGCGCCAGCGCCACCCGCTCGCCCGTGCAGGCGCGGGCTTCCTCCAGGGTGTCCGGGCCGCTCACGACGAGGTCGGCGGCCGCCGGGTCGCCGCCGACGTCCGCGACGACACCGACCGAGGAGCAGGCCAGCAGCCAGACCGCGGTCTGCCAGTGGGCGGGCAGCAGCAGCGCCAGGCGGTCGCCGGGCTCGGCGGCGAGGTCGCCCTGGAGGTAGTTCGCGGTCTTCGCCACCCAATTGGCGAAGGTGGCGACGGACAGTTCCACGCGCTCGCCGGTGGCGTCGTCGTAGAAGGTCACCAGCGGGCGGGCCGGGTCCGCGGCGAGCGCGGAACGCAGCAGGTCGGCGGGGGTGCGATCGGTGGTGTTCATCGGCGTCAGGGTACGCGCGGCAGCGGGCGCCGGTCAGCCGGACGGCGGGCGGGTACGGGGCGGCCGGGCCGACGCGCCGTCAGTTTCATGAATGGCATGTTATGTCCCATTCGTTCACGCTTTCTCCATGCGTGCCATTCTTGCTACCTCGATCGCCGTGACGTGCGCCGCCACCCTCGCCCTCCCGCTCGCCCTGCCCGCCGGAGCGACCACCGCCCGCCCGGCCGGCACCTCCGCCACCGGAACGTCCCACGCGCCGTCCGCCGGACGGCCCGCTCCCGCCGCACGGGCCGGAGCCGCACCGGCCGTACCCGCCGGCATCCCCGGCAGCACCCGCTCCCTGCCCCTGCACCCCCTGCGCACCTCGGACCGGAGCGCGGCACCCGGCGCCCAGGGCCGGGCCGCCCGGGGCGTCTCCCCGTTCTCGATGGTCGGCGTCGTCTGGGACGACCCCGCTGCAGAACTGCACGGCCGCGTCCAGGTCCGTACCCGGCCCGTCGGCGGCTCCGGCTGGTCCGGCTGGCAGGACATCCAGGCGCACGACGACGACGCGCCCGACCCGCGCTCCGCCGGGCGCCGGACCGGCTCCGTACGCGGCAGCACCGCGCCCCTGTGGGTCGGCGCCTCCGACGCCGTGGACCTGCGCGTCGTCCCGGAGCACGACGGCGGCGGCCAGGCGGCCGCCCGCCGGACGCTGCCCGCCGGGATGCACCTGGAACTCGTCGACCCCGGCAAGGACTCGCCCCAGGTACGGGCGGCGCGCACCGGGCGGCCCTCCGACCAGGGCCGCCCGAACCCGCCCCGCAACGGCGGCACCGTCGGCTCCACCCTCGACGCCCTGCTCGGCATCTTCCGCATCCCGGCCCTGGGCCGGCCCGCCGCCCCCGGCGACGAGTACGACGACGAGCCCACCCCGCGCCCCACCGCCACCTCCCGCCCCACCACCCCCCGTTCCCACATCGGCCCGCGCCCGGCCATCGTCACCCGGGCCGGCTGGGGCGCCGACGAGAAGCTGCGCGAGCGGACGTTCGCGTACACCAGAACCGTCCGGGCGGCCTTCGTCCACCACAGCGCCACCGGCAACAACTACAGCTGCCGGCAGGCCCCCGCGGTACTGCGCGGCATCTACCGCTTCCACGTCAAGAGCAGCGGCTGGCGCGACATGGGCTACAACTTCCTCATCGACAAGTGCGGCACCGTCTACGAAGGCCGGGCGGGCGGCGTGGCCAAACCGGTCATGGGCGCGCACACCCGCGGTTTCAACCAGAACAGCATGGGCATTGCTGTCCTCGGGACGTTCGAGAATGCAAATCCGTCCGGCGCGGCCGTGTCCGCGGTGGCGAAGCTGACAGCATGGAAGCTCGGCCTGTACGGAGTCGACCCGCGCGCCACCACGACCCTGGTGTCCGCCGGGGGGAACCGCTTCAAGAAGGGCACCCGGGCCAGGCTGCGCACCATCTCGGGCCACCGGGACGGCTTCAACACCGAGTGCCCCGGCGACCGCCTGTACGCACAGCTCGGCACCGCGCGCAGTTCCGCGGCTCGCCTCCAGGGCCGCTGAAAGTCCGTTCGAAAGTATCTGCCTACACTGGTCCGCCGACCGGCCGACCCCAGCAGGAAGCAGAGAAGACAAGGTGACTGAAGCGATCCTCCTGGTCGGCGGCAAGGGCACCCGGCTGCGCCCGCTGACGGTGCACACGCCCAAACCGATGGTTCCGGCCGCGGGCGCCCCCTTCCTCACCCACCAGCTGGCGCGGGCCCGCGCCGCGGGTGTGGAGCACATCGTGCTGGCCACGTCCTACCTCGCCGAGGTCTTCGAGCCGTACTTCGGCGACGGGTCCGCGCTCGGCCTGCACCTGGAGTACGTCACCGAGGAGGAGCCGCTGGGCACCGGCGGCGCCATCCGCAACGTCGCCTCCCGCCTGCACTCGGCCCCCGGCGACCCGGTCCTGATCTTCAACGGTGACATCCTCACCGGCCTGGACATCCGGGCCCTGGTGGACACCCACCGCACCAGCGGCGCCGACGTCTCGCTGCACCTGACCAAGGTCGCCGACCCGCGCGCGTTCGGCCTGGTGCCCACCGACGCCGACGGCCGGGTCACCGCCTTCCTGGAGAAGCCGCAGACGCCCGAGGAGATCGTCACCGACCAGATCAACGCGGGCGCCTACGTCTTCGACCGCTCCGTCATCGACACCATCCCCGCCGGCCGTCCGGTCTCCGTCGAACGCGAGACCTTCCCCGGCCTGCTGGAGAGCGGCGCCCACCTCCAGGGCATGGTCGACTCCACCTACTGGCTGGACCTCGGCACCCCGCAGGCCTTCGTGCGCGGCTCCGCCGACCTGGTGCTGGGCCGCGCTCCGTCCCCGGCCGTGCCGGGCCGCTGCGGCGACCGCCTGGTCATGGACACCGCCGAGGTCGCACCGGACGCCAAGATCACCGGCGGTTCGGCCGTCGGCCCCCGGGCCCGGATCGGCGCGGGCGCGCGCATCGACGGCACCGCCGTCCTGGAGGGCGCCGTCGTCGAGCCGGGCGCCCGCGTGCGCGACTCGCTGATCGGCGCCGGGGCGCGCATCGGGGCGCGTACGGTCCTGGAAGGCGCGGTCATCGGTGACGGCGCGCACGTCGGCGCCGACAACGAGCTGCGTGAGGGCATACGGGTGTGGTGCGGGGCCCGCATACCGGAAGCCTCGGTCCGCTTCTCGTCGGACCAGTAGCCACCGGCCCCCGCACGCGCACGAGCAGCCTGCCGCCCGCGCCACACCGGCGCACCACCGTCATCGCTTACCCTGGCCGGATGCCCGCCCCCCTCCGCCGCGCCTGGGTACCGCCCGGCCCGTACGACCTGCACCGCACCCTCGGTGTGCTCGGCCGCGGCCCCGGCGACCCGGCGTTCCGGGTGGTGGACGGCGCGGTCTGGCGGGCCAGCCGCACGCCGCTGGGACCGGCCACCCTGTGCGTACGGGCCCGGGCCGGTGAGGTCGAGGCCGAGGCCTGGGGGCCCGGCGCCGAGTGGCTGCTGGACGGGCTGCCCGCCCTGCTGGGGGAAGGGGACGACCCCGCCGCCTTCACCCCGCGGCACCGCCTCGTCCACGAGGCGCACCGCCGCCACCCCGGCGTCCGGCTCGCCCGTACCGGCCTGGTCCTGGAGTCGCTGATCCCCTCCATCCTGGAGCAGAAGGTCACCGCCGACGAGGCGTACCGCGCCTGGCGCCTGCTGCTCCAGCGGCACGGCGAGCCCGCGCCCGGCCCGTTCGACCGGCTGCGCGTGATGCCCGACCCGCGCGGCTGGGCACTGATCCCGTCCTGGGAGTGGCACCGCGCGGGCGTCGACCACAAACGTTCGGCCACGATCCTGCGCGCCGTACGCGTCGCCCGCCGCCTGGAGGAGGCCGCGGCCATGGACCTGCCGGCCGCCCTGCACCGGCTCCAGCTGGTCCAGGGCATCGGCCCGTGGACGGCCGCCGAGGCGCTCCAGCGCTCCAACGGCGCGCCCGACGCGATCACCGTCGGCGACCTGCACCTGCCGCGCATCGTCGGCTACGCGCTGACCGGCCGGCGCGACGGCACGGACGAGCAGATGCTCGACCTGCTCGCCCCCTACGAGGGCCAGCGGCACCGCGCCACCCGCTTCATCCTGCTGTCGGGCCGCACCCTGCCACGCCGCGCGCCGCGCTTCCCCGTCGGGGACATCGCCCGGCTGTAGGAGCCCGTGCCATGCCCCCGGCGGGGCGCCCGCCCCAGGTGCTCAGCGCACCATCACGAAGTCGTCCCCGGCGCGCGCCGGCCGTGGCCGGGGCGGTGCCGCGGGGCGGCCCACGGCCACCGCGCCCATCGGATCCCACTCCGCCGGCAGGTCCAGCACCTCCCGTACGACGTCGCGGCAGAACATCGTCGAGGAGACCCACGCCGACCCCAGCCGCTCCCCGGCCAGCGCGACCAGGAAGTTCTGGATGCCCGCGCCGTTGGCGACGACGAACATCTCCCGCTCGGCGGCGTTGCGCCGCGCGTCCGGGTAGGTGTGCGAGCCGTCCATGACCAGGCACGGCACGACCAGGTACGGCGCGTTGCGCAGCACGTCGCCCCGGCGCACCCGCTTGGCGACCGACTCCTCGCTGAAGCCGTCCCGGCGCAGGTCGGCGATCCACGCGTCCCGCATCGCGTCCAGCAGCTCCGTACGGGAGCGCTCGGACTCCAGCAGGACGAACCGCCAGGGCGTGGTGTGGTGCGGCGCGGGCGCGGTGACCGCGGCGGCGACCGCGCGCCGTACCGCGCCCGGGTCCACCGGGTCGTCGGTGAACTCGCGGACCGTGCGCCGCAGGGTCACCGCTTCCCGTACGGCCTCCGAGGTGCCCAGCCGGAACATGTCGTTCTCGGCCGTGCGCACCAGGTCCCGGGCGCCCGCGTCGGCCGCCTCGCCGTCCGCGTCCGGGCCGTCGCCGCGCACCACGTGCGGCAGCCCGCGGACCACCGCCACCGGCAGCCCGGCCGCCTTGCCCTTCACCAGGTCGCCCGCCGCGGCCAGTTCGTCGGCGGTGGCGACGATCGTCGCGCTCAGCGGGTTGCCGTACGCGTCCACGCCGCCGCGCAGGTCGTCCAGGACCCGCACCCCGGCCGCGCCGATCGCGACATCGGTCAGCCCGCTGCGCCACGGCCGCCCGAAGGTGTCGCTGACGACGACGCCGACGCGTACGCCCAGCGCCTCGCGCAGCCCGTCGCGGATGGCGCGCGCCGAGGCGTCCGGGTCCTCGGGCAGCAACAGCACGGTGCCGGCCGGGGTGTTGGACGCGTCGACGCCCGCCGCCGCCATGACCAGGCCCTGCCGGTTCTGCACGATGCGCAGCGTGCCGCGGCGCGCGACGACCCGTACCGTCTCCTGGTCGATGGCCGCCTCGCGGTCGGTGGCCTCCATGATCCGGCCCTCGGCCTTGCTGACGATCTTCGAGGTCACCAGCAGTACGTCGCCGTCGGCGAGGCCGGGCAGCCCGTCGGCGGTCGCCGCCGCCGCGATGATCTTGGCGAGGTCGTCGCCGTCCCGCACCTCGGGGATGCCGGGCAGCGCCCACACCCGGTACGCGGGGGCCGGCCCGGGAGTGCTCGCGGCGGCCGGTGCGGCCCCGGGGACGCTCACGCGCGGACCTCCTCGGCCAGCGCCAGCGCCTCGCGGGCCATCGTGGCGGTCGCGTCCAGGTCCGTCATCATCAGCGGTACGGCCTTGCAGCGGATGCCCGCCTCCTCGACCCCGGCGACCGCGCCCGCGTCCACCGTGTCCACGAGCCAGCCGTCCAGCAGTCCGGAGCCGTAGTGCCGGGCCACCGCGCCGGCCGTCGACTCGACGCCGACCGCCGAGAGCACCTTGTCCGCCATGCCGCGCACCGGCGCGTCCCCGACGATCGGCGACAGCCCGACCACCGGCACCCCGGCGTCCGCGATCGCCTCGCGGATGCCCGGCACCGCCAGGATCGTGCCGACGCTCACCACCGGGTTGGACGGCGGGAAGAGCACCACATCGGCCCGGGCGATGGCGTCCAGCACGCCCGGCGCGGGCTTGGCCTGCTCGGCGCCGACCGGCACCACCGCGTGCGCGTCCACCGAGGCGCGCAGCCGTACCCAGTACTCCTGGAAGTGGACGGCCTTGCGCTCTCCGTCGACGTCCACGGCGACATGGGTCTCGACCCGGTCGTCGGACATCGGCAGCAGCCGCACACCCGGCTTCCACCGGGCGCACAGCGCCTCGGTGACCGCGCTGAGCGGATAGCCGGCGGTGAGCATCTGCGTACGGACGATGTGGGTGGCGAAGTCGCGGTCGCCGAGCCCGAACCACTCGGGTCCGACCCCGTACGCCGCCAACTCCTCCTTCACCCGGAAGGTTTCGTCGGTACGGCCCCAGCCCTGCTCCTCGTTGATGCCGCCGCCGAGCGTGTACATCACGGTGTCGAGGTCCGGGCAGACCTTCAGCCCGAACAGATGGATGTCGTCACCGGTGTTGCCGATGACCGTGATGTCGGCGTCCGGCGCCGCTGCTTTCAGACCCCGCAGGAAGCGGGCGCCGCCGATGCCGCCGGCGAGAACCACAATGCGCATGGTCCCAGCATGTCAGGGGGCGGCCGTCCGGTGGGAGGCGGTCGGGCGGGAGCCGGTCAGGGGGCGACCGCCTCGTGGGCGGCGTCCGCCGCGCAGCGGGCGCTGTGCATCGGCATGTCGGTCAGGCCGGGGAAGTACACGTGCAGGCTGACGGCGGGTACGAGCGCGTCGTTGACGACCTCGTGGACGTACCCGGGTGCGAAGACGCGCTGCGCGCCGGCCGCGAGGGTCCGGTGCCCGCCCGCCGTACGCTCGCTCAACTCGCCCGCGAGCACGGTCAGTACGCCGGAGGAGGGGCCGTGGTCGTGCCGCCCGCTGCCCTGGCCGGGCAGCCAGCTCAGCAGCCAGACCTCGTACCCCGGCCCGACCCGGAGCCGGTGGTACCAGCGGGTGGTGGCGTCGTAGCGCACGAGCGGCGCCCAGCGGGCCCGGTCGGCGGCGATCTCACGGGCGAGTCCGGCGAAGCCGGCGACGGTGGAGGGGTGCGCGGGGACGGGCGGGAGCAGGTGCGGGATCGCGAGCGGGTCACCGGCGATCTGGATGTCGCTGTTCATGTGCGGGAGTTCCTCGGCAGGGTGCTCAGGTGGCGCAGACGGGGTGTGCCGTGGCGCGGTGCGCGGAGTGGCACGGGAGCCGTGCGGGTGCAGTGGGTGCTGCGCGTACGGCGGGGTGCTACGGGGAGAAGGAGCTGGAGCTCGGTGGCGTCAACAGCTGGAACAGCGACAGCGGGCCTGGGCAGCACAGCGCGACCCGTAGGCACGGGTCAGGCGGAGCGCAGGAATCGCTGGCATGCATGTAAGGAGACCGGGTACTCGGCCCCGTGTCAACTGGGTGTCTGTTTTGGGGGAAATGTTTCACCTCATCCGGTTACTGCGAGCGGCGAAAGGTTTGTGCAGGCGGGGTGCTGAGCACACGGGCGACAACCGCGCACTCCGGAGCGCCGTTGCGGTCTCGTGATCTGAATGTGACCTGGCCCGCTTCGGTGGGTGCGGTGCAACGGCTGTGCTGCCCGTCGCGTCCTTGGGTGTGAGAGGGAAGTTACGGGTGATACCGCTGAGGAAGTGTCCTGTTTTTTGCCGATTTGAACACTTTCTGCATAGGCTTGGTTCCGCAGAGTGAATAAGGGGCCCAATAGCAGATCTCGGCTTGACTGGCCCGGATCGGCACACTTGTAATTTCACTCGTGTCGTTCAGCCGCCATCGGTAACGGCTGCATCACGGGGACGCAAAGACAGACGAGGGGCGCACATGACCGAGCTGTTCCAGGAATTGCTGGTCGAAGAGGCGGACGAGGAGCTCGGCTGGCAGGAGCGCGCGCTGTGCGCCCAGACCGACCCCGAATCCTTCTTCCCGGAGAAGGGTGGCTCCACCCGCGAGGCCAAGAAGGTCTGCCTCGCGTGCGAGGTCCGCTCCGAATGCCTTGAATATGCCCTCGCCAACGACGAACGCTTCGGCATCTGGGGCGGACTGTCCGAGCGCGAGCGGCGCCGGCTCAAGAAGGCAGCGGTCTGACGTCCAGTGCGACGGCCCGGCCGCCGGGCCACCGATTCTCCCTATATCCCCCTATAGACAACGGTCCGCCTCCGTAGCCCACGCGCCGGAGGCGGACCGCTGTGTACGCGGCAGACGGACCGGTCCGCCCGAAGCATTAGTGTGGGGCCGCGTCCGAGGCGCACCGACGCCCTGACGGGCACCCGGCCACGTCCCGTGCCGTCGGCCGCACCGCGTCGCCGTCCGTCGCAGTCCACAGCGCAGCGCTATGCCGGGGGAGGACCCCGAGACCCCCGGGGAGGGCCCCTACCTCGATGTCCGTGCACAGTCAGCCGGCCGCTCAGGCCGCGCAAGCCGCCGCCCAATACCACGACGGCACCCCCGAGTTCCCCCGGCACGTCGTCACCGCAGTGATCGTCTCCCACGACGGCGAACGCTGGCTGCCCGACGCCCTCGCCGGGCTCCTCGGCCAGGAACGCCCGCCGCAGCAGATCCTCGGCGCCGACACCGGCAGCGCGGACGCCTCCGCCCGGCTGCTCGGCGAGGCCCTCGGCGACGACCGGGTGCTCCACCTCGCCCGCCGCTCCGGCTTCGGCACCGCCGTCGACGAGGCCGTACGCACCGCCCCCGTACTCGGCCCCGACGAACTGCCCTACCTGCGCCGCCCCAGCGGCTGGGATCCGGTCGGCCGCACCTGGCGCGACGACGCCTACGACCTGCCCGAACGCCCGCACGGCGACCCCGTCCAGTGGCTCTGGCTGCTGCACGACGACTGCGCCCCCGAACCCGACGCGCTCGCCGAACTGCTGCGGGTCGCCGACTCCAGCCCCTCCACCGCCGTCGTCGGCCCCAAGCTCCGCAGCTGGTACGACCGCCGCCAGCTCCTCGAAGCAGGCGTCAGCATCGCCCGCAGCGGCCGCCGTTGGACCGGCCTGGACCGCCGCGAACAGGACCAGGGCCAGCACGACCAGGTACGCCCGGTGCTCGCCGTCTCCAGCGCCGGCATGCTCGTGCGCCGCGACGTGTACGAGCAGTTGGGCGGCTTCGACCGCCGGCTGCCCCTGATGCGCGACGACGTCGACCTGTGCTGGCGCGCCCAGGCCGCCGGACACCAGGTCCTCGTCGCCCCCGACGCCGTCCTGCGGCACGCCGAGGCCTCCGCCCGCGAACGCCGCCCCATCGACTGTGTCGGCCGCTCCACCGCGAGCCCGCACCGCGTCGACAAGGCCGGCGCCGTCTACACCCTGCTCGCCAACACCCGCGGCGCCCTGCTCCCGTACGTCGCCCTGCGCATCGTCCTCGGCACCCTGCTGCGCGTCCTCGCCTACCTCGTCGGCAAGGTCCCCGGCCAGGCCCTGGACGAACTCGCCGGACTCTTCGGCACCCTGCTGCGCCCCGGCACGATCCTGACCGCCCGCAGGAAACGCGGCCGGCCCACCACCGACGCCAAGGAACTGCGGCCCCTCTTCCCGCCACCCGGCGCGACCGTACGGGCCACCGTCGAACAGGTCGCCGGCAACCTCGCCGGCCGCTCCGCCCCCGAAGCCGCCTCCGCCGGACGGCACGGCGCCGTCGAGTCAGGACCCGGCGGCGACGACGCCGACTACCTGGAGATCGAACAGTTCGCCCGGCTCAAGCGGATCGCCCGCCGGCCGGCCCCGGTGCTCTTCCTCCTCCTGCTCGTCGTCTCCCTCATCGCCTGCCGCTCCCTGCTCGGCTCCGGCGCCCTGACCGGCGGCGCCCTGCTGCCCGCCCCCGCCCGCCTCGGCGACCTCTGGTCGGGCTACCTCGACGGCTGGCACGCCACCGGCACCGGCAGCACCGCCTCCGCGCCCCCCTACCTCGCCGCCCTCGCGCTGATCGCCACGTTCTTCCTCGGCAGCACCGGCACGGCCGTCACCGTCCTGCTCGTGTGCTCCGTACCGCTCGCCGGACTGAGCGCCTACTTCGCCTCCCGGCCCCTGGTCACCTCCCGCCTGCTGCGCGCCTGGGGCAGCGTCGCCTACGCCTTCCTGCCCGCCGCCACCGGCGCCCTCGCCGGCGGCCGCATCGGCACCGCCGTCCTCGCGATCCTGCTGCCGCTCATGGCCCGCGCCGCCGTCGCCGCCGGCGGCCTGCGGCTGACCACCGGCACCCGGCCCAGCTGGCGCGCCGCCTGGGCGTACGCGCTGCTGCTCACCTTCACCACCGCCTTCACCCCGGTCGTCTGGCCTGTCGCCGTCCTGCTCGGCATCGCCCTGCTGGTGCTGCGCGCCCTCGACGGCAACCGCGGCCTGCTCCTGCCGTACGCGCTGCGCTTCCTCGCCGTCGCCGCCACCCCCCTCGTCGTCCTCGCGCCCTGGTCGCTGTCCCTGCTCGCCCACCCCTCCCGCTTCTTCCGGGAAGCCGGCCTGGACCTCGGCGCGGGCTCCGCCTCCGTCCTGGACCTCGTCGGCATCAGCCCCGGCGGCCCGAAGGCCGCCGGCGGGGTGCTGCTCCTCGGCATCGTCCTGGCCGCGCTGGGCGCCACGCTCCGCGCCGACCGGCAGCTCGCGATCCGTACGTCCTGGGCCGTGGCCGTGACCGGCCTGCTGTTCGCCGCCCTGGCCAACCGCACCGCCTGGGCCGGACCCGCCCTCCTCGTCCACGGGCTCGCGCTGCTGTGCGCCGCCGCAGTCGGCGCCGAAGGCATCCGCTCCCGTATGGAGACCCTCGGCTTCGGCTGGAAACAGCCGGTCGCCGTCCTGATCGCACTGTCCGCCCTGCTCGCCCCCCTGTACGCGGCGGTCAGCTGGATGATCACCGGCGCGGCCGGGCCGCTGGAGCGCCGCGACCCCGTCCAGGTCCCCGCGTTCGTCGCCGAGGACACCGGCTCCGTCGACCAGGCCCGCACCCTCGTCCTGGACGGCGACGCGGGCCACGTCGCGTACACCCTGGTCCGCGGCTCCGGCGCGCGCCTGGGCGACGCCGACATCGCCGCGGAGACCGGCGAGGACAAGCGGCTCGGCGGCATCGTCGCCAACCTCGTCGCCGGCTCCGGCGCCGACCAGACCAACCAGCTCGGCGGCTACGCGATCCGCTACCTCCTGGTCCGCGACGGCGCCCCCCGCGAGATGGGCCGCGTCCTGGACGCCACCCCGGGCCTGACCCGGCTCAGCCAGGACGACGGCAGCGCCCTGTGGCGCGTGGACCAGCGCGTCTCCCGGGTCTCGATCGTGCCCGGGGAGACCAAGGACGGGACGCGCGCCGGCCGCGCCACCGCGCCGGTCCCGGCCGGACCCGTCGACGCCCACACCGACCTGCCCGCCGGGCCCGACGGCCGGGTGCTGCGCGTCGCCGACACCGCCGACGCCGGCTGGCAGGCCACCCTCGACGGCAAGCCGCTGAAGCCGGTCACGGTCGACGGCTGGGCGCAGGGCTTCGCACTGCCCGCCTCCGGCGGCCGCCTGGACCTCACCTACGACGACCCCATGGGCCACACCGCGTGGCTGTGGGCCCAGGGCGTGCTCGCCGTCGTCCTGGTGGTGCTCGCCCTGCCGGGCCGCCGCCGCGAGATCGACGACGACCTGCCCGAGGACGGCACGGCCGCACCGGCCGCGCCGGCCGCAGCGGGCGAAGGCCGCCGGGCGCGTCGCCTGCGGGCCGCACAGGCGGCTCCCGAGGGCGGCGCGGAAGCCGGCGTTCCGGGCCCGCGGACCGGCGAGGAGCCGGTGCCCGACCCGATGGCGGCGCCGCCGTCCGCCGACCCGCTGGCCGCCGGGACCGCCGACCCGTACGCGGCCCTGCCGCAGCACCAGGCATACGAGGAGACCGCGGGCTACGGGCCGCAGGACTACGGCCGGACGCCCGAGCACGGGCAGCAGACGTACGAGCCGTGGCAGACGCCGCACGCGGGCGAGCCGGCACCGGGACAGCCGTACCCGCCGGACGGCCCGTACCAGGGCACGCAGCCGTACGGGCACGAAGCGGGCACGCCCTCGTACGACCAGTACGGACAGCCGTACCAGGACACCGGCCCCTACCAGGCCGGCCCGGACCAGGCCGCCGCCCCGTACCGGCCCGGCGCCTACGACCCGTACCCCTACGTGCAGCAGCCACCCCAGCAGCCGCCGCACCAGCAGCCCTACGACGACGGCACGACGTACCCCGGCTCCTACCGCGAGCCCCGCCGTGACGGGAGCGACCAGCAGTGAAGCGCACCATCATGTCCCTGATCGGCGCGGCCGTGGCGCTCGGTGCGGTCACCGGCGTCGCCGCCGTGGCCGCCCCGGACGGGCAGCCGGACGCCACGGCCGAGGACGCCTCCCGGCGGCCCGTCGAGCGGTCCGCGCTGCTGTGCCCGCCGCCCACCTCCTCGGAGGTCGGCGACACCACGTACACCGCCTTCACGCCCAAGGCGACGGACGGCAAGGCCGGTGCCCGGGGCACCGCGGGGCTGCTGCCCGCCCAGTCGGGCAAGCAGCAGGACGGCAAGGCCAAGGACGACGGGAAGGGCAAGGGGCAGCAGGGCGGTCAGCCGGCCGCCGACCCCGTCGCGCCCCTGAAGGAAGCCGGCACGCCCGTCACCGCGACCACGGACCGCGCGGGCGCGCCCGCCCTCTCCGGCACCGCCGACGGCGCCCTGGCGCCCGGCTGGACCGTCCAGCAGACCACCTCCGTCGCGGCCGGCGCCGGCCGCGGCCTGCTCGGCCTGTCCTGCGTGGCGCCGGACACCGACTTCTGGTTCCCCGGCGTGAGCACCGCCAAGGACCGCCAGGACTACGTCCACCTCACCAACCCCGACGACGCCCCGGCCGTCGTCGACCTCGACCTGCGCGGCAAGGACGGCCCGCTGAAATCCGCCTCCGGCGAGAACATCACCGTGCCGCCGCACGCCAGCCTGCCGGTCCTGCTCTCCACCCTGACCGGCACGCCCGCCCAGGACGCGGCCCTGCACGTGGTCGCCCGCGAGGGCCGGGTCGGCGCCTCCGTACAGGCCGCCGACGCGAAACTGGGCGGCGACTGGCTGCCCGCGGCGGCCGACCCCGCGCCCGGCGCCGTCCTGCCGGGCATCCCCGCCGACGCCACCTCCGTCCACCTCGTCGCCGTCGCGCCCGGCCGGGAGGACGCCGACCTGAAGGTCCAGCTCGCCACCCCGAACGGCCTGATCACCCCGGCCGGACTGGAGACCCTGCACGTCAAGAGCGGCATGACGGCCGCCGTCGACCTCAAGGACCTCACCAAGGGCGAGGCGGGCTCGCTGGTACTGACCCCGGCGGACGGCTCCAAGGCGCCGGTCGCGGCGGCCCTGCGCGTCACCCGCGGCAAGGGCGACCAGCAGGAGATGGCCTTCATCCCGGCGACCGGCCCGGTCGGGCAGCGGGCCACCGCCGCCGACAACCGCGACAAGGGCAGCACGCTCTCCCTGGTCGCTCCGGAGAAGGGCAAGGACGCCAAGGTCACGGTCACCGCGTCGGCGGGCAGCGGCGGCGGTACGCCGGTGTCGAAGACGTACACGGTCAAGGGCGGCAGCACCCTCGCCGTGGAACCGCCGCGCCCCCAGGGCCTCAAGGGCTCCTACGCGCTGACCGTCACCCCGTCGGCGGGCAGCGGCCCGGTCCACGCGGCCCGGACCCTGGCCCTGCCCCAGGGCGGCCTGCCCGCCTTCACCGTGCAGACGCTCCCGGACGACCGGGGGTCGGTGGTGGTGCCGACGGCGGGGGAGGACATTTCGCTGTTGCTGAAGTGACGGGTGGGACATGAGGGCCGAGGGGTGACGGCCGGCCGGCGAGCGCCGGGGTGGGCGGACCGCGGCGCGAGGACTGCGTGGCGAGGGCCGCGTGGCGAGGACCGCGGCGCGAGGGCCGCCGCGGGTCAGTCCTGCCCGTACCGCGGGTCCACCGACTCCGGTGCCAGGCCGAGCAGCTCGGCGACCTGCTCCACGACGACCTCGTGGACCAGCAGCGCCCGCTCGTCGCGGTTCTTCGTGCGGATCTCGACCGGGCGGCGGTAGACGATCACCCGTTCCCGCTGGTCACCGGCGGCGGGCAGCAGCCGGCCCAGCGGCACCGTCTCCTCGTCGGCGGCCGGCCCGGTGTCCCCGTCGGGACCGAACCCGGGCACCTCGACGACCAGGAAGTCGACGTCCGCCAGCTGCGGCCAGCGCCGTTCCAGCCGGTCCCGGGAGTCGTGGACCAGGTCGACGAAGGAGTCCGCGCGGCTCACCGAGAGCGGGACCTGGGGCGGGGCGACCGGGCCGCGCATGCCGCGGCCGTGCCGGTCGCGCCGGCGCGGGCGGGGCCCGGCCGGGGCGGCGGAGCGCTCGGCGCCGCCGGGCGCGGCGGAAGCGCCGCCCGTGCCGGCCGGTGCGGTGGGTCCTCCGGCCTCGGGCGGAGGGGGTACGGGGCTGTCCATCAGAACCGAGCGTAACCGTCCGGGGGCAGGCGGCGCGGGAGAGCGGCGGATCCGGTGCCATGTCGTCGAGTGACCGGTCGTAGGCTCGTCGAGTCCGTTTGCGGCCGTGCATCGGACCGAGAAGGGCATGGGGAATGACATGAAATGTACAGAGTCGTGACGGGTTTCGACGCCCTGCGCCGTCCGGCGCAGTGCGCACCGCACAGTCCGGCCCGAGCGCCCGCAGGTCAGGCGCACCGGACGAACCAGGACGACACGGTTGGGTGAGGTCGTGGAGAGTCATCGCGGCCCGCTCAAGAGTGCGGTACCGTCCAACGTCGTGAGCCCTGTACGTCGCTGTTCGCGCACTGCGTGCGGCCGCCCCGCCGTCGCAACGCTGACGTACGTCTACGCGGATTCGACCGCCGTGCTCGGACCGCTCGCCACCTACGCCGAGCCCCACTGCTACGACCTGTGCGCCGAGCACTCCGAGCGGCTGACCGCGCCGCGCGGCTGGGAAGTCGTACGCCTGGCCACCGACACCGGCCCGGCCCGCCCCAGCGGCGACGACCTCGAAGCGCTCGCCAACGCGGTGCGCGAGGCGGCCCGGCCCCAGGAGCGCGCGGCAGGCGGCGGCAACGCCCCACAGGTCAGCGGCCCGAACGGGCGCGACGCCCACCCGATGGAGGTCGCCCGCCGGGGCCACCTGCGGGTGCTGCGGTCGCCGGACAACTGAGGAGGCCCGGTACGCGGGCGGACCCGGTTCGCCGTCCGCCCGCCCCCGGTCACTTCCGCCCGCGCCATTGACGCCGCCTCGGCGCGGACACCACCATGCCTCCACTCCCGAAAGATCCGCTTCCGTATGGCGGACGTGACGGGGGAGCTGCCCACCGGGAGGCCGTGTGTTCGTCCAGCAGCTGGAGCCCGTAGCCGGTTCGCCCGCCCTGTCCGCGCTCGTCGCCGCACTCCCGCTGATCACCGTCCTCGTCCTGCTCGGCGCCGTACGGATGCGCGCCCACCTCGCCGGGCTCACCGGCCTCGCCGTCGCCCTCGCCACCGCCTGCCTCGGTTACGGCATGCCCGCCGGGCAGGCCCTGTCCGCCGCCGCACAGGGCGCGCTCTTCGGCCTGTTCCCCATCCTGTGGATCGTCGTCAACGCCCTGTGGATCCACCGCATGACGGTCCGCACCCGGCACTTCGACGTCCTGCGCCGCTCCTTCTCCGGCCTCTCCGCCGACCCCCGCGTCCAGGCCCTGGTCATCGCCTTCTGCTTCGGGGCGCTGCTCGAAGCGCTCGCCGGCTTCGGGGCGCCCGTCGCGATCAGCGCGGTGATGCTGGTCGCGCTCGGCTTCACACCGGTACGGGCCGCCGTCGTCGCGCTCGTCGCCAACACCGCGCCGGTCGCCTTCGGCGCCATGGGCACCCCCGTGGTCACCCTCGCCCAGGTCACCGGCCTGCCGCTGGACACCGTCGCCCCGGTCGTCGGCCGCCAGACCCCCCTGCTCGCCCTCGTCGTACCGCTGCTGCTGGTGTACCTGGTCGACGGGCGGCGCGGCCTCCGCGAGACCTGGGCACCCGCGCTCGCCTGCGGACTGGCCTTCGCCGCCGTGCAGTTCGCGGCCGCCAATTACGTGTCCGCGCAGCTCGCCGACATCGGCGCCGCCCTCGCGGGGGCCGCCGCGCTCGTCGCCGTACCCGGCGCCCGCAGGCCCGCCTCCGAGCCGGTACGGGCCGCCGTCCTGACCGGCGCCCGCAGCGCGGACCTGGACGTACGCGACTCCCGCGGCGACGTCGTCCGCGCCTACGCGCCGTACGCCCTGATCGTCGCCGTCTTCTCCGTCGCCCAGCTCCCGCCCGTCAAGGACCTCCTCGCGCGGGCCACCCGCACCTTCGACTGGCCCTTCCTGGACGTCGCGGGCCCGGACGGCACCCCGGTCGCCGGCAACACCTTCGCGCTGCCGCTGCTCGCCACCGGCGGCACGCTGGTGCTGCTGGCCGGCGCGCTGAGCGCCCCCGTCCTAGGCGTACGGGCCGCCACCGCCGTACGCGAATGGGCCGCGACCGTACGCGAACTCCGCCTGGCCGTCCTCACCGTCACCGCCGTCCTGGCCCTCGCCTACGTCATGAACCTCTCCGGACAGGCCGCCACCATCGGCCACTTCGTCGCCGCCGCCGGAGCCGGGCTGGCCTTCCTCTCGCCCGTCCTCGGCTGGTTCGGCGTCGCCGTCACCGGCTCCGACACCTCCGCCAACGCCCTCTTCGGCGCCCTCCAGGTGACCGCCGCCCGGCAGTCCGGCCTCTCACCCGTCCTGCTCGCCGCGGCCAACAGCTCCGGCGGCGTACTCGGCAAGATGATCTCCCCGCAGAACCTGGCGATCGCCTGCGCCGCGGTCGGCCTGGCCGGACGCGAGGGCGACCTGCTGCGCAAGGTGCTGCCGTGGAGCCTGGGGCTGCTGCTGGTGATGTGCCTGATCGTGGTGGGGCAGAGCACGGCCGTGCTGGGGTGGATGCTGCCGTAAGGTACGGGCCGCCGGCCCGCGCCGGCCGGGCGGTGAGGTGATTGGCGGGCCCCGCACGGGACACAAGACATTCCGGGCGGGCCGGGCCCCGCACGCTCAAGCCTCCCACCGGTCGCGTACGGGTAGGTTTGAGACCCCGTCATGACATCAGGAGGGCTGGCTGTGACTGATCTGTCGCAGATCGTGAAGGCGTACGACGTGCGCGGTGTGGTCCCCGATCAGTGGGACGAGACGCTGGCCGAGCTGTTCGGCGCGGCCTTCGTCCAGGTGACCGGAGCGGACGCGATCGTCACCGGGCACGACATGCGGCCCTCCTCGCCCGGCCTGTCCCGGGCCTTCGCCCGCGGCGCCGCGGCGCGCGGGGCGGACGTCACCGAGATCGGCCTGTGCTCGACCGACCAGCTCTACTACGCCAGCGGCGCACTGGACCTGCCCGGCGCGATGTTCACCGCCTCGCACAACCCCGCCCAGTACAACGGCATCAAGATGTGCCGGGCGGGCGCCGCCCCGGTCGGCCAGGACACCGGCCTCGCCGACATCCGCGCCCTCGTCGAGCAGTGGCGCGACGGCGGCGCCCCCGAACCCGTGGCGGCCCCCGGCACCATCACCCAGCGCGACGTCCTCGGCGATTACGCCGCCCACCTGCGCCGCCTCGTCGACCTCTCCGGCATCCGCCGCCTGAAGGTCGTGGTGGACGCCGGCAACGGCATGGGCGGCCACACCGTCCCCACCGTCTTCGAGGGCCTGCCCATCGACCTGGACGCCCTGTACTTCGAACTCGACGGCACCTTCCCGAACCACGAGGCCAACCCCCTGGACCCGGCGAACATCGTCGACCTCCAGGCCCGGGTCCGCGAGGTCGGCGCCGACATCGGCCTGGCCTTCGACGGCGACGCGGACCGCTGCTTCGTCGTCGACGGCAACGGCGACCCGGTCTCCCCGTCCGCGATCACCGCCCTGGTCGCCGCCCGCGAACTGGCCAAGCACCCCGGCGGCACCGTCATCCACAACTGCATCACCTCCTGGTCCGTCCCCGAGGTGGTCGCGGAGAACGGCGGCACGCCCGTCCGCACCCGCGTCGGCCACTCCTTCATCAAGGGCGAGATGGCCCGCACCGGCGCCATCTTCGGCGGCGAGCACTCCGCGCACTACTACTTCCGCGACTTCTGGAACGCCGACACCGGCATGCTCGCCGCCCTGCACGTCCTGGCGGCGCTCGGCGGCCAGGAAGGCCCGCTGTCCGAACTGGTCGCCCAGTACGACCGGTACGCCGCCTCCGGCGAGATCAACAGCACCGTCGACGACCAGACGGGCCGCCTCGCCGCGATCCGGTCCGCCTACGAAGGCCGCGAGGGCGCCGAACTGGACGAGCTGGACGGCCTGACGGTCACCACCACCGACTGGTGGTTCAACCTCCGCCCCTCGAACACCGAGCCGCTGCTGCGCCTGAACGTCGAGGCCCGGGACCGGGAGACGGTCGAGCGGGTGCGGGACGAAGTGCTGGGGATCGTGCGCGGCTGAGGAGGCGGCGTGTCCGGGGTCGGGGCGTCGGGCGGCGGTACGGGCGGCGGTACGGCTATGGGCGGCGCTCTGCTTGAACGTTCCACCAGCGCCCCGGCCTCCGGACCCGTCCCCGCGCGCCCGGACACCGGGCCCCGCCTGCGGCACGTTCCCGCCCCCACCTGCGGCGCGTCCCCGCCCCCGCCCGGCGGTACGCTGGCAAGTGCCGTACATCCGCCGAAGGAGAAACCCCCATGCCGGTCGACGCCAGCCTGATCGAGATCCTCGCCTGCCCGGCGTGCCACGCCCCGCTGGCGGACCGGTCGGACGCCGACCCGGCCGAGCTCCAGTGCACCGGCACCGCATGCGGCCTCGCCTACCCCGTCCGGGACGGCATCCCCGTGCTCCTGGTGGACGAGGCGCGGCGCCCCGCCTGACCCGGGCGACGGAGCCGCCCGGACCCCACCCCGCCCGTACCGGCGATCGGAGGCAGCGCACACCATGCTCGACGAGTCCCTGTTGGACGCACCCGAAGCGCTGGCCGGCGCCGACCGCTACGGACTGCTGCGCGGCGTCGCCGAATCCGGGGCACGGGTACGCACCGCGGCCCGTAACGCCACCGAGTCCGGCATCGCCGACCTGCGGCCCGACGGCCGGCCCCGCACCGTCCTGGTGGCCGGCCCGGGACCGGCCGCCGCCTGCGTCGCCGACCTCTTCGGCGCCCTCGGCGGCGGCAGCTGCCCGGTCACCCTCATCCGGCCCACCGGCGTCGCGGCCCGGCCCGGCGCACTGCGCTGGACCCTGCCCGGCTGGTCGGGCCCGCTGGACCTGCTCCTGATCGCCGGCCCGGACGGCACCGACCCCGGCCTCGCCCAGCTCATCGAGCAGGCCTACCGCCGCGGCTGCTCCGTCGTCGCCGTCACCCCGGCGGGCGGCCCGCTCGCCGACGCCGTCGTGCAGGCCCGCGGCCTGTCCGTGCCACTGGCCACCACCCCGTACGACGCCGAGTTCGACGTGGCGGGCGCGCCGCCCGCCGCCCCCGGCACCCTCTGGTCGCTGCTCACCCCGCTGCTCGCACTCGCCGACCGGATCGGCCTGCTCAGCGCCGGCTCCGAACGGCTCGGGCAGCTCGCCGACCGCCTCGACCAGGTCGCCGAACGCTGCGGCCCCGCCGTCGAGACGTACTCCAACCCCGCCAAGACACTCGCCGCCGAACTCGCCGACGCACTCCCGCTGATCTGGACCGAAGGCCTGGTCGCCGGCGCCGTCGGCCGGCACTTCGCGACCGTACTGGCCGGACTCGCCGGCCGGCCCGCGCTCGCCGGCGAACTGCCCGAGACGACGACCACGCACGGCGCGCTGCTGGCCGGCCCGTTCGCGGCCGGCGCCGACCCGGACGACTTCTTCCGCGACCGCGTCGAACAGCCCACCGCCCTGCACGCCCGCGTCGTCCTGCTCCGCGAAGAAGCCCCCGGCACGCTCTCGGCCGCGCCCGCCGCCCGTGAACTGGCGCTGGAGCACGACACCCCCGTCAGCGAACTGGAACCGGACAGCGGCAGCGACCTGGAACGCGCCGCCGAACTCCTCGCCGTCACGGATTTCGCCGCCGTTTACCTGGCGCTCGCCGGCACCGAGGGAGCATGAGGCCCCGGCCGGCGCACCCCGCACCGGCCCTGGACACCGCCCGCCGGCACCGCACGGCGTGAACAGGCGCGGCTGCGGCGCCCCGCGCAGCCCCGAGCGAAGAATCAGGAACCCCGCCACCATGGACCGCCTCACCAACACCGTGCGCCCCTACGCCTGGGGCTCCACCACTGCCCTCCCGGAACTCCTCGGCACCGAACCGACCGGCGAACCCCAGGCCGAGATGTGGATGGGCGCCCACCCCGGCGCCCCCTCCCGCACCGACCGCGGCGCCGGCCCGGTGTCGCTGGCCGACCTCATAGCCGCCGACCCGGAAGGCGAACTGGGCCCCGACGCGGTACGCGCCTTCGGCCCCCGGCTGCCCTTCCTGCTCAAGCTGCTCGCCGCCGGCTCCCCGCTCTCCCTCCAGGTCCACCCCGACCTCGCCCAGGCCCAGGAGGGGCACGCGGACGAGGAGAAGCGCGGCGTCCCCGCCGACGCCCCGCACCGCAACTACAAGGACGCCAACCACAAGCCCGAGCTGATCGTCGCCCTCACCCCCTTCGAAGGGCTCTGCGGCTTCCGGCACCCGGCCGAGGCCGCCACCCTCCTCGAAGGGCTCGGCGTGGGCGCCCTCAAGCCGTACGCCGACATCCTGCGCGCCGCCCCGGAGGACGCCGCGCTGCGCGAGGTGCTCACCGCCGTCCTCACCGCCGACCGGGACGAGACGGCCGACACCGTCGCACAGGCCGCGGCCGCCGCGCAGCGCCTGGCCGGCGAGGGCGGCCCGCACGCCGGCTCCTACGCCGCGTACGCCGCCGTCGCCCGCCACTACCCGGGCGACCCGGGCGTACTCGCCGCCATGCTCCTCAACCACGTACGGCTGCAGCCCGGCGAAGCGCTCTTCCTGGGCGCCGGCATCCCGCACGCCTACCTCAGCGGCCTGGGCGTGGAACTGATGGCCAACTCCGACAACGTGCTGCGCTGCGGCCTGACCCCCAAGCACGTCGACGTACCGGAACTGCTGCGCGTCGTCCGCTTCGAGTCCCGTGACGCGGGGGTGCTGCGGCCGGAGGAGGCCACGGAGTCGGGCGAGGAGGTCTACGAGACCCCGATCGACGAGTTCCGTCTCTCCCGCTTCGTCCTGGCCCCCGGCGGCGCGCCCCGCGCCCTCGGCGACCGCACCCCGCAGATCCTGCTGTGCACTGCAGGAACGGTTGTGCTTCGGGCTGTGCCGCGAGCGGGCGCGGGCGGGGAGCTGACGCTCGCCCCGGGCGAGTCCGCCTTCGTACCGGCCGGGGAAGGTGTGGAACTGACGGGGGAGGGCACGGTGTTCCGGGCGACGGTGGCGGTCTGACGGCCGCCCTACGGACACCGGCGCCGGTCCGAGGGCGCCCCGTGCGCGCCCCGGCGGGCGGGCTGCAACAATGACCCGCCTAAAGGGTTCGTAAAGGAGCCCTCGGAGCGGCCTCGGAGCAGGCTGCGCACCGCAGCCGGTCGACGGAAGGGAAATGCGCCACCCATGAGTGCATCAGGCGGTACCAAGGCGATCGTGGCGGCGCTGGGCGCCAACCTGGCCATCGCGGCGGCGAAGTTCGTGGCCTTCGCCTTCAGCGGGTCGTCCTCGATGCTGGCCGAAGGCGTCCACTCCGTCGCCGACTCCGGCAACCAGGGGCTCCTGCTCCTCGGCGGCAAGAAGGCCAAGCGCGCCGCCACCGAGGAACACCCCTTCGGCTACGGCCGCGAGCGCTACATCTACGGCTTCCTCGTCTCCATCGTCCTGTTCACCATCGGCGGTGTCTTCGCCCTCTACGAGGGCTACGAGAAGATCCACGACCCGCACGAGCTGGACAACTGGTACTGGCCGGTCGGCGTCCTCGTCTTCGCGATCATCGCCGAGGGCTTCTCCTTCCGTACGGCCATCAAGGAGTCCAACGAGCTGCGCGGCAAGCAGAGCTGGCCCCAGTTCGTCCGCCGCGCCAAGGCCCCCGAACTCCCCGTCGTCCTCCTGGAGGACTTCGGCGCCCTCGTCGGCCTGGTGCTCGCGCTCGGCGGTGTCGGCCTCACCCTCGCCACCGGCAACGGCGTCTGGGACGGCATCGGCACCATGTGCATCGGCGCCCTCCTCGTCCTGATCGCCCTGGTCCTCGCCGCCGAGACCAAGTCCCTGCTGCTGGGTGAGGCGGCCGGCCCCGAACAGGTCGCCAAGATCCGCGCGGCCGTGGTCGACGGCGACACCGTCACCCGCGTCATCCACATGCGCACCCTCCACCTCGGCCCCGAGGAACTCCTCGTCGCCGCCAAGATCGCGGTCCAGCACGACGACACCGCCAAGGAGGTCGCCGACGCCATCAACGCCGCCGAGGACCGCATCCGCACGGCCGTACCGATCGCCCGCGTGATCTACCTGGAGCCGGACATCTACAACGAGTCCCTTGCCGCTTCGGGCGACGACCCGGCCAAGACACCGGGGGGCGTCTGACGGCCGGCCCCTCTCGTACGGCAGGGCCCCGCACCTGAACCGGTGCGAGGCCCTGCCGTTTCCCACAGCCGACGGCTCGGCAGCCCTGCGTACGGTTGTACGTCACGTGCCTACGCTTGCGTATGGCTGTACGTCACGTGCCCACGCTTGCGTACGGCTGTACGTCACGTGCCCACGCTTGCGTACGGCTGTACGTCACGTGCCCACGCTTGCGTACGGCTGTACGTCACGTGCCTACGCTTGCGTACGGCTGTACGTCACGTGCCTACGCCTCGCGGCTGCTGCTCGGCTGGCCGACCTCGCTCAGCACGCGCAGGATCGCCGCCTCGTCCGGCGCGCTCTGCAACCGGGCCCGGAAGCCCGCGTCCATCAGCTTCCGCGACAGCAGCGCCAGGATGCGCAGGTGCTCGTCCCCGGCGGCGGCTTCCGGCACCGAGATCATGAACACCAGCTTGGCGCGCGTCCCGTCCAGCGAGTCCCAGTCGATGCCCTCCGCCGAACGCGCGAAGCCGACGACGGGTGCGGTCACCGCGTCCGTCTTGGCGTGCGGGATCGCGATCTCCTCACCGAGACCGGTGGTGCCCTGCGCCTCCCGCGCCAGCGCCACCCGGACCAGCTCCTCCACGTCCGCCACCTTGCCGGTACGGGCCGCGAGTTCCGCCATCTCGCGGATCGCGGCCTCCTTGTCACCGGCGGCCAGCCGTACCTTCACGGTCTCCCGAGTGAGATACCCGGAAAGCACCTCACCCCCGAGCCCTGCGCCTTCGGGGCCTTCGGCATCGGGGCCTTCGGCATTGGGGCCTTCGGCATCGGGGCCTGCGCCTTCGGGGCCTTCGGCATCGGGGCCTGCGCCTTCGGGGCCTTCGCCTTCGGGGCCTTCGCCTTCGGGACCTTCGGTATCGGGGCCTTCGGGCTCGTGGCCCTCGTCCTCGGAGCTTTCCGCGCCCACGGCGGCCGGGCCGCCACTGGATCCCGTACCGTCGGGCCCGTCCTCAGCACCGGCCTCTGTATGTGCACTCCGGCGAGCCCCGGTATCCCCGGTATCCCCGGTATCCCCGGTACTCCCGGTATCCGCAGTCCGCGCAGCCTGCGCAGTACCCGCAGTACCCGCAGTACCCGCAGTGCCCGCAGTGCCCGCAGTGCCCGCAGAACCCGCAGTGCCCGCAGAACCTCCAGCACCACCCGCCACAGCGTCCCTCGCCCCGGCGCCACCCGCCGCACCCGCTCCGATGCCGGCCAGCACCGTCTGCGACTGCACCTTTGCTTCCACATCCGGTGCTGCCTCGGAAGCCGCCGCCGCCCTCTCGGCCGCGTGCTCGGCCGCCCTCTCGGCCTCCTGCTCGGCCGTCTTCTCGGCCGCCGTCGCGCGTCCTTGCTGCCGCGCCGCCACGTCCACCAGCGCGACCGTCGTCAACGCCGTCACGACCGACCCGGCCACCACGGCCACGAAGAACATCGGCACCCCGCCGACCGCACCGAGGATCGCCACGATCGGCCCGCCGTGCGGCACCGCGTCCGTCACCCCGGCCATGCCGGCGACCGCGCCGGCCACCGCGCCGCCCAGCATGTTCGCCGGGATGACCTGCGCGGGCCGGGCCGCCGCGAACGGGATCGCGCCCTCCGATATGCCGAACAGGCCCATGAAGAGCGACGCCATGCCGGTCTCCCGCTCCTGGTCGGAGTACAGGCGCCGGCGGATCAGCGTGGCCAGGCCCTGGCCGAGCGGCATCACCGGGATCGCGGCGGCGCACATGCCCATGACGGTCTGGTTGCCGGTCGCGATCAGCCCCGTACCGAAGAGGAACGCCGTCTTGTTGACCGGCCCGCCCATGTCGAACGCGATCATCAGGCCGAGGACCGCGCCCAGCGCGATCGCGCTGGTACCCGTCATCCCGCTGAGCCAGCCCGTCAGGTGCGTGAACACCCACGAGATCGGCTTGCCGAGGACGTAGATGAAGAACAGCCCGAGCACCGCCGTCGCGACGATCGGAATCACGATGATCGGCATGATCGGCCGTACGAACCGGGGAACCCGGACCTTCTTGATCCACATGACCAGGTACCCGGCCAGGAAGCCCGTGACGATCGCCCCGATGAACCCGGCGCCCGCCTTGGAGCCGTACAGCTCACCGGTATTGGCTATCCAGCCGCCGATCATGCCCGGCACCAGCGCGGGCCGGTCCCCGATCGCGTACGCGATGTAGCCGGAGAGGATCGGCACCATCAGCTGGAACCCGATCGTGCCGATGTCATTGACGTGCGCCCAGAAGGTGCTTTCCGGGATGACCAGCCCCTTCGGCGTCGCCTCCCCGCCGACGGCCAGCGACAGCGCCAGCAGCAGCCCGCCGACCACGACGAACGGGATCATGTAACTGACACCGTTCATCAACGCCTTGTACGCAAGACTCCGCTCCCGGCCCCCGGAACCACCGCCCCCGCCGGCCCGCGCGTCAGCCTTACCCGCGCCCCCCAGCCCCTTCCCGGCCCCAGCCCCGGCCCCGGCCCCAGCCCCGGCCTCTCCCTCGCCGTCGTCCGCCCCGTACACCGGGGCGCTCCGCACCCGCTCGATCAGCGCCTCCGGATGGCGGATGCCCTCGGCCACGCCCACCACCAGCAGCCTCTTGCCGACGAAGCGGGCCGGGTCGACATCCTTGTCCGCCGCGATGATGATGCCGTCGGCGGTTTTGACATCGTTGTCGGACAGGACGTTCTCGGCGCCGATCGACCCCTGCGTCTCCACCTTCATCTCATGGCCGAGCGACTCGGCGGCCTGGGTCAGCTTCTCGGCGGCCATGTACGTGTGGGCTATGCCGGTCGGGCAGGCAGTCACTGCGAGCAGCTTCAGCCCTTGCCCGCCCCTCCCCGCACCCTTGGGGGGATCAGCTGGACTGGTGGTCACGTGGTTCTCCTAACGGACGTACGCGCGAGGTGACGTGCGAGTGTCCCCGCGCTCCCCGCATCCTGCAATACAGAACGCCAGCTGCCCAGTGCCCAAACCCCCTCCACCCCGCACCCGCCACCCCCGCACCCGCCACCCCCACGCTCCGCCACCCCCACGCCCCGTCGCCTCCACGCCCCGCCACCCCCGTCATACGTCCACACCACCCGCACCCCCGAATCCGCATCCCGGACCCGCCTCCCCGGACCCCGCCTCTCCGGATCTGCACTCTCGACCCGCACCCCCCGGACCCGCACCCCCGGACCCGCACCCCCGGACCCGCATCCCGGGCCCCGCCTCCCCGGATCTGCACCCCCGACCCCGCCTCCCCGACCCGCCCCCGACCTGCTTCCCCGACCTGCGCTGCGCCTCCACCACCCACTCCTGCGCACTCACCCCCCACGTCCTCCTCCCCGTCCCCACTCCCGCGCCTCCACCCCCGTCACCCACCCGCCCCACACACCAACCACCCACGTCTCCCGCACCACCCTCGGGACACGGCCTCCCATACCGCCCCACCCCAGGCCGCCCCCCCGGACCCGCCCCCACCCCCAGGCCCCGAACCGCCCCACCCCGAACCGACCCACCCCACCTCTCTCCTCCCCTCCCTACCGCTCTCATCCCCCTCCCCGTCACTCCCCTCCCTGTTACTCCCCCCTCCCCGCCACTCGCCCCTCCCCGTCCCTCCACCCCTCCTCCCACACCCCACGCGCATTTTCCTAGGGCGGGCTGGGGTTCCCAGGGGCGATCGGTGTAGATTCGTGACCAGTGCCAGACGTCGCTGCTGATGGCGGTCGGGCGGTCCGCCCCGCGGGCCGGCCGAGGGAGAGAGGGCCTCCGACGGACTGCGCTGCGGCCAGGGGAAAGGTGTGTCCGCCTACGCGGAACCGCCCGTACGGTATGCCGTCGTGCACGGTATGCCGCTCACGCGGTACGTCCGCCTGCGCGGAATTCCGGGCGGTGACGTCCCCACCTGCCCGCGCCGCAGACTGTCCAGCCAACCACCCTCGACCCCGGGAGCAACCCGAATGTCGACCGCAGCCAACAGCCAGGACTTCAAGGTCGCCGACCTGTCCCTCGCCGCCTTCGGCCGCAAGGAGATCACCCTCGCCGAGCACGAGATGCCCGGCCTGATGGCGATCCGCAAGGAGTACGCCGCCGCGCAGCCGCTGGCCGGCGCCCGTGTCACCGGCTCGCTGCACATGACCGTGCAGACCGCCGTGCTGATCGAGACCCTCACCGCTCTCGGTGCCGAGGTCCGCTGGGCCTCCTGCAACATCTTCTCCACCCAGGACCACGCCGCGGCCGCCATCGCGGTCGGCCCGAACGGCACCCCCGAGAACCCCCAGGGCGTCCCGGTCTTCGCCTGGAAGGGCGAGACGCTCGAAGAGTACTGGTGGTGCACGGAGCAGGCGCTGACCTGGCCGAACTCGCCCACCGGCGGCCCCAACATGATCCTCGACGACGGCGGCGACGCCACGCTCCTGGTCCACCAGGGCGTCGAGTACGAGAAGGACGGCAAGGCTCCCGCCGTCGAGACCGCGGAGAACGACGAGCACCGCGCGATCCTGCAGCTCCTCAACCGCACCCTCGCCGAGGAACCGCAGAAGTGGACCAAGCTCGCCTCGGAGATCCGCGGTGTCACCGAGGAGACCACCACCGGCGTGCACCGTCTCTACGAGATGCAGCGTGACGGCAAGCTGCTCTTCCCGGCGATCAACGTGAACGACGCCGTGACCAAGTCGAAGTTCGACAACAAGTACGGCTGCCGGCACTCCCTGATCGACGGCATCAACCGCGCCACCGACACCCTCATCGGCGGCAAGACCGCCGTCGTCTGCGGCTACGGCGACGTCGGCAAGGGCTGCGCCGAGTCGCTGCGCGGCCAGGGCGCCCGCGTCATCATCACCGAGATCGACCCGATCTGCGCGCTCCAGGCCGCGATGGACGGTTACCAGGTCACCACCCTGGACGAGGTCGTCGAGACCGCCGACATCTTCGTCACCACGACGGGCAACAAGGACATCATCATGGCCTCCGACATGGCCAAGATGAAGCACCAGGCGATCGTCGGCAACATCGGCCACTTCGACAACGAGATCGACATGGCCGGCCTCGCCGCCATCGACGGCATCGTCAAGGACGAGGTCAAGCCGCAGGTCCACACCTGGACCTTCCCCGACGGCAAGGTCCTGATCGTGCTGTCCGAGGGCCGCCTGCTCAACCTCGGCAACGCGACCGGCCACCCCTCCTTCGTGATGTCCAACTCCTTCGCGGACCAGACCCTGGCCCAGATCGAGCTGTTCACCAAGCCGGAGGAGTACCCGACCGACGTCTACGTCCTGCCCAAGCACCTGGACGAGAAGGTCGCCCGCCTCCACCTCGACGCCCTCGGCGTCAAGCTGACGACCCTCCGCCCCGAGCAGGCCGCCTACATCGGCGTCACGGTCGAGGGCCCCTACAAGTCCGACCACTACCGCTACTGATCCCCGCGCCCCCGGTACCCGGCCCGCCACCGCGCAGACAGGGCACCACCACCGGCAGCCGGTGATCCAGGCCCCCGCCCAGCACCACGGCGGGGGCCTGACCCGTACCACCGGACCCGACCAAGGACCCCCATGCCCCGCGGCCGTTACTCCCTCCACGACCCGCACGATCACACCCCCCTCGGCGAAGAACACTTCCACTGCGCCACCGGCCCCTCCGGCTGGCGTTACGTCTCCCAGCTCACCACCCCCTCCGGAGACCACGCGGGCTCCGTCGACCTCACCCTCGACGACCTCGGCCGCCCCATCCGTCTCGAACTCCACGCCGGCGGCTGGCAGGTACGCGGCGCCGCCCTGGAGGGCGTCACCTGGGTCCGTACCGACCCGGCCGGCGACCACGCCACCGAAGGCAACGTCCCCGCCCACGCCTTCACCGGCGCGTCCCCCGCCTTCCTCATCGCCACCGCCCGGCTGCTGCGCCCCGCCCCCGGCTCCGGAGCCGTCCGCACCCGCCTGGTGGCCTTCACACCCCCCGTCCTCGCACCCCGCACGCTCGACCAGTCCTGGGCCTTGGTGAAAAGGACAGCACACCCCACTGACAACGGCCCGCTGACCGCCGACCAATACCAGGTCAACGACCTGGAGACCGGTGAACAGCACGCCGTCCACCTCGCCGGCGACGTCGTCCTGTCCGCCCCCGGCATCGAACTCGAAGACCTGGAAACCCCGCCCTCGACCTTCACCTGACCGGTCGTCCCGCCGGCGCACCCCGCCTCAGACCGGCGGCGCGAACCCCGTACGCCGCTCCCGGCCGCCCTCCACTTCACTCCCGGCCCGCCCGGCCCCAGCCCCTCCGGCCTCAGCCTTTCCAGCCCCGGCCTGCCGGGCCTGTCCGACCTCAGCCTCTCCGGCCGCGGTCTGCCCGGCCCCACCCGCACCACTCGGCCCCGCGTACGACGCCTCCGCCCCCACCACACCCGCACCACTCCCGTACGCGTCACCCCCACCCGCACCACTCCCGTAGGCACCAGGGCCGTACGCACCGCCCCCGTACACACCGCCGTCATGCGCGCCCCCAGGCCCGGCGCCCGCCGGCCCCGGAGCCCCCAGCGGCGCCCCGAACGCCCGCTGCGCTTCCCGCGCCTGCCGCTCACCCACCACCGCGGCCAGATACACCCCCGGGTACATCCCCGCCGGCACCGACGCCCCGGTCCAGCCGCACAGATCCGCCGCCAGCCGAGCCCCCATGGCCCCACCGACCTGCGGGTCGAGCTGCGATATTCGGGTCAGGTACTGGCGCACCGTCAGCCACCAGCTGTCCGGAACCCGCGACAGGTCCAGCGCGCCGAGTTCCGCCGCCAGCCAGGGCGGCGGGGGCGGCAGCACCGGCATCCCGCGCGGGGCGGGTATCCGCTCCCGTATGACGACGGTGCCCGCGAACACGTCCCCGAGCCGCCGCCCCCTGGCGGAGACCAGCGAGGCGATGCACGCCACCACCCCCATCGTCAGCACGATCTCCACCGCGCCCAGCGCGCCGCGCACCAGCGCGTGCCGGAACCGGACCGGTCCACCGTCCTCGCGCACCACCCGCAGCCCGCACACCAGCTTCCCCAGCGACCGGCCGTGGCTCAGCGTCTCCACCACGATCGGCACCCCGACCAGCACCAGCACGAACAGCGCCACCGATACGGCGGCCCCCGCCGCCTCGTCCATCGACGCCGTGGCACTCAGCATCAGCACCGAGACCAGGACGTACGCACTCCAGGTCACCGCGAGATCGACCAGGACCGCCAGCGCCCGGCTCGGCAGCCGGGCCGGCCGCAGCCCCAGCACCACCGCCTCGCCCGTCACGAGCTCGTTCACCTGCGCCGTCCTCCCTTATCCCGACCAGTACCGGTCCCTACCGGTCCGTACCGGTCCCTATCGGTCCGTCTTCGAACCGCCGCCCGCCCCTCAGCCGGCCAAGCCAGTCTGCCAAGCTGACGGCACAGTCACCGCACGGCGCCGCCAGGAGCTGAATCCATGGACCTCGATGTCTTCGTAAGGGCCCACCGCGCCGAGTGGGACCGGCTCGAAGCCCTGCTGCGCCGCAAGCGCCGCCTCACCGGCGCCGAGGCCGACGAACTCATCACCCTCTACCAGCGCACCACCACCCACCTGTCCCTTCTCCGGACCAGCGCCCCGGACCCCGCCCTCACCGGACACCTCACCTCCCTGGTGGCCCGCGCCCGCAGTACGGTCACCGGCGCGCGCAAGGCCTCCTGGCGCGACGCCGCCCGGTTCTTCACGGTGTCGTTCCCCGCCGCGGTCTACCGCCTGCGTCACTGGTGGATCCCGACGGCCCTGCTCTCCACCGGGGCAGGCGCCCTCATCGCCTGGTGGGTCGCCACCCACCCCGAGGTCCAGGCCGCCATCGGAGCGCCCGAGAACCTCCGCGCCATGACCCGGCCGGGCGGAGAGTACGAGACGTACTACTCCAGCCATCCCGCCGCGTCGTTCGCCGCCCAGGTGTGGACGAACAACGCCCAGGCGGTCGCCCTGTGCCTGGTCCTGGGCAGCTTCCTCGGCCTGCCCGTCTTCTGGGTGCTCTTCCAGAACATGCTGAACCTGGGCGTCGGCCTCGGCCTGATGTCCTCGGCCGGCCGCCTCGACACCTTCCTCGGACTTCTCATCCCGCACGGCCTCCTGGAACTCACCGCGGTCTTCGTCGCGGCCGGTATCGGCCTGCGCCTGGGCTGGACCGTCATCGACCCCGGCCCGCGCACCCGCCGAACCGCTCTCGCCGAGGAGGGCCGCGCGGCCCTCGGTGTCGCCATCGGCCTGGCCGCCGTGCTGTTCGTGTCGGGCATTCTCGAAGGCTTCGTCACCCCCTCCGGCCTGCCCACCTGGGCCCGTATCGCTATCGGTGTCGCCGCCGAGCTGGCCTTCCTGACGTACGTGTACGTGCTCGGCGGCCGTGCCGTCCGATCGGGCGAAACAGGAGACGTCGACAAGGCGGACCGCGAGGCCCTCGTACCGACCGCCGCCTGATGTGCGTACAGCCACGCTGACCTGCTAATCTCCTCATCTCCCCAAGATGTCCGTTGACACGGGCAGCACGGGGAGGTAGATTCGAACGGTTGCCACGGACTAGACATGTTCGAGCGCAACGGTTAGGCTCTTGTCTGCTTCGGTCGGAACGTTGATTCCACCGCGAAGCACCTCCGAATCTTTATCCGGAAAACGTTCGCCGATTTCGATCGGTAAATCACTTCTGATAAAGTCGGAACAGCCGAAAGGCAAACCCCTCCGACGGAAATCGGAAACGGATTCAGCCCGGAAACGGACTGGAAAACGGATCTGATAGAGTCGGAAAGGCCGAAAAGCGAAAGCCGGACGGTCACCCCGCTCCAACAGGGGCCGGATACGGAAAGCGGAAACGCCGAACGGATCTGGTAAGGTTGGAACCGCGCAGAAGCCGAAAGGCCGAAACGCACCGGCGAAAATCGGGACCGCGAGGATCTGATAGAGTCGGAAACGCAAGACCGAAGGGAAGCGCCCGGAGAGCCTG